>JAGWIC010000094.1 GCA_028866435.1 Lysobacteraceae bacterium
ACCGCCGGCTGGATGGCGGCGGCGGCGTTTTCCAAGGTGCTCGGCGCGGGCTACGACATCCGCCTGATCGAGTCGGAGGAAATCGGCACCGTCGGCGTCGGCGAAGCCACCGTGCCGCACCTGAAGCTGTTCAACAACCTGCTCGAAATCGACGAGATCGAGTTCGTGAAGCAGGTGCAGGGCACCTTCAAGCTGGGTATCCAGTTCAACGACTGGGGGCGGCTGGGCGACTCCTACATCCACGGCTTCGGCAGCATCGGCCACGACGTCAGCCTGCTGCCGTTCCACCAGTTCTGGATCAAGGCCAGGCAACAGGGCTTCGCCGCGGACATCGGTGACTACTCGCTCAACACGCTGGCCGCACCGCGCGGCAAGTTCATGGCCTCGGCCACCGACGTGCCGGCCAACTCGCCGCTGGCCAACATCGCCTATGCCTATCACTTCGATGCCGGCCTGTATGCGAGATACCTGCGCGGCTATGCCGAGCAGCGCGGCGTGCGGCGCACCGAGGGCAAGATCAGGCAGACCACGCTGCGCGCCACGGACGGTTTCGTCGAATCGGTCAGCCTGGAAAGCGGCGAATGCGTGGCCGGCGAGCTGTTCATCGACTGCTCCGGCTTCCGCGGCCTGCTGATCGAACAGGCGCTGCACACCGGCTATGACGATTTCACCCACTGGCTGCCCTGCGACCGCGCGCTGGCGGTGCCGTGCGAGAGCATCGGGCCGCCGACACCGTATACGCGCTCGACCGCGCGCGCGGCGGGCTGGCAGTGGCGGATTCCGCTGCAGAACCGCACCGGCAACGGCTACGTCTATGCCAGTACGCACCTGAGCGATGACGAGGCGGCCGCCACCCTGCTGCAGAATCTCGATGGCCCGGCGCTGGCCGAGCCGCGGCTGCTGCGCTTCACCACCGGCATGCGGCGCAAGGTCTGGAACAAGAACGTGGTGGCGCTGGGCCTGGCCAGTGGCTTCCTCGAGCCGCTGGAGTCGACCAGCATCTACATGATCCAGTCGGGCATCGCGCGCCTGCTGAACCTGTTCCCGCGGGCCGATTTCAGCGCGGTGGTGAGCGAGCGCTACAACGCGCAGGCGGTGTTCGAGTACGAGCGCATCCGCGATTTCCTGATCCTGCACTATCACGCCACCGCGCGCGACGACAGCGCGTTCTGGCGGCAGTGCCGCGCCATGTCGATCCCGCCCCAGCTGCGCGACAACATCGCGCTGTTCCGCGACAGCGGGCGCTTTTTCCGCGATGCCGAGGAGATGTTCGCCACGGTCAGCTGGGTGCAGGTGATGCTCGGCCAGGGCATCGATCCGCGTGGCTACCACCCGCTGGTCGACCAGATGCCCGAACACGACCTGCGCCGCTTCATCGACGGCGTCGGCAAGGTGGTGGCGAGCTGCGTCGATTCGATGCCGATGCACCAGGTCTTCATCGACCGCTACTGCGTCGCACCGGGCCTGCCCGCCTGAGCCGGGCCTGAAACCTTCCCGCGCGCCGGGCCGGCATCGCCGGCCCGCGCTCCCTCGCCGAGTGCCGTACCCATGTTGCCGAAGTTCCTGCGCAGAGTTTCCGCCACCGTGCTGTTCGCCTTGCTGGCCCTCGGCGTGGGCGCCGCCGCACCGGCCGCCGCCAGGGCCCCCGCGCCGCAGCTCGGCTATGCGCAGCTGTCGCCGCCGCAGCAGCGGCTGGTCGACGACCTGGAACGGCGCACCTTCGAGTGGTTCTGGCAAAACGCCGATCCGAAGACCGGACTGGTGCCGGACTCCGCGCCCGGCCATTCGTTTTCCAGCATCGCCGCGGTCGGCTTCGGCCTGACCGCCTATGGCGTCGGGGTGCAACGCGATTACATCACCCGCGAACAGGCGGTCACCCGTACCCTGGCCACCCTGCGCTTTTTCCACGATGCGCCGCAGAACGACAGCGAGGACGGTGCCAGCGGCTACCACGGTTTCTTCTACCACTTCCTGGGCATGAAGACCGGGCATCGCGCGATGCGCTATGTCGAGCTGTCCAGCGTGGACACCACCTTGCTGCTCGGCGGCGTGCTGTTCGCGCAGTCCTACTACGATCGCGACACGCCGCAGGAACGCCAGATCCGCCAGCTCGCCGACCAGATCTACCGTGCGGTCGACTGGCCGTGGATGCAGCCGCACGCACCGCTGATCAGCATGGGCTGGACGCCCGGCGGCAAGTTCATTCCGGCGGACTGGAAGGGCTACAACGAGGGCATGCTGGTCTACATCCTGGCGCTCGGCTCGCCCACCCACCCGGTGGCCGACGGCGCATGGGCCGCATGGACCGCCACCTATCCGAAGACCTGGGGCAACTTCCACGGCCAGACCTTCCTCAATTTCGCCCCGCTGTTCGGCCACCAGTACAGCCAGACCTGGGTGGACTTCCGCGGCATCCGCGACGCATGGAGCCGCGCGCACGGCCTGGACTACTTCGAGAACAGCCGCCGCGCGACCTTCAGCCAGCGCGACTACGCGATCGCCAACCCCGGCCACTGGACCGGCTACGGCAGCAACGTGTGGGGCCTGACCGCCAGCAACGGGCCGGGCAACGTCCGCGTCACCGGCGCCGACGGCACGGTCCGCCAGTTCGACGGCTACACCGCGCGCGGTGCCGGGCTGGACTACATCTCCGACGACGGCACCATCGCGCCCACCGCCGCCGCCGGCTCGATCGCGTTCGCTCCGGAGATCGTGATCCCGGCACTGCAGGCGATGAAGCGGCGCTATGGCGCGGCCATCTACAACCCGTACGGCTTCGTCGATGCGTTCAACCCCAGCTTCCATGCCACCATGACCTCGCACACGGGGCGGATGGTGCCCGGCCTGGGCTGGGTCGATACCGTGCAACTGGGCATCGACCAGGGACCGATCGTGCTGATGATCGAGAATTGGCGCAGCGATTTCGTATGGAAGGTAATGCGGAAAAACCCGTACATCCGCAAGGGCCTGCAACGCGCCGGCTTTACCGGCGGCTGGCTGGACCAACCGGCCGCGCCGTGAGCCGGTCGCCGCGCGGCTGGCTGCGGTTGGCGCTGCTGGCGGCCACGCTCGGCCTGCTGCCCGCTTGCGGCCGGCCGGCCGGCCACGCGCAGACGCTGACGTTCTGGGCGGTGGGCCGCGAGGGCGAGGCCGTGGCCCGGCTGATCCCGGCCTTCGAGCGCGAGCATCCCGGCATCCATGTCGACCTGCAGGAGCTGCCGTGGAAGGCGGCGCACCAGAAACTGCTGACCGCCTTCGCCGGCGACACCACGCCCGACATCGCCCAGCTGGGCAATACCTGGATCGCCGAACTGGTCGCGCTCGATGCGCTGGAGCCGCTGCAGCCCTGGGTCGAACGCTCGGCCGTGGTCAAGCCCGCCGATTATTTCCGCGGCATCTGGGACACCAATCGCATCGACGGGCGCCTGTACGGCATCCCGTGGTACGTCGACACGCGGCTGCTGTTCTACCGCAAGGACCTGCTCAAGGCGGCCGGCTTCGATGCGCCGCCGCGCGACTGGGCCGGCTGGTCGCGGCAGATGGCGGCGCTGCAGGCGCGACCCGGCCACGACCACTACGCGATCCTGCTGCCCACCAACGAGTTCGAGCAGCTGCTGTCGCTGGCCTTGCAGCAGGACGATCCGCTGCTGCGCGACGGCGGCCGCTACGGCAATTTCGAGAGCGCCGGTTTCAAGCGCGCGCTGCGTTTCTACGTCGAGGCGTTTCGCCGCCGGCAGGCGCCGCTGCTGGCAGACACCGAGGTCGCCAACCCGTGGGCCGAATTCGGGCGCGGCGTGTATCCGTTCTACTTTTCCGGGCCGTGGAACATCCGCGAGTTCCGCCAGCGCCTGCCTGCCGCGCAACAGGGTACGTGGGCCACCGCGCCGCTGCCCGGGCCGGACGGCCCTGGTGCGGGCATCGCCAGCGGCTCCAGCCTGGTGATCTTCCGCCATTCGCCGCACCAGGCGCAGGCATGGCTGCTGATCGAATACCTGTCCCGCCCGCGGGTGCAGCAGCAGCTGTACGACCTGCTGGGCGACCTGCCGCCGCGGCGCTCGGCCTGGCTCGGCGACACGCTGCGCAACGACCCCGCGCTGCGGGCGTTCCGCGACCAGCTGGAGCGGATCAGGCCGACCCCGGCCGTGCCCGAGTGGGAGCGCATCGTGACCGAAATGCAGCTGGTCGCCGCACAGGCCGCCCACGGCGAGCTGACGATCGACCAGGCCGCGGCCGAAATCGACCGGCGCGCCGACGCGATCCTGGAGAAGCGCCGCTGGATGCTCGCCCACGCGCAGGCGCCGCGCCGATGAAACCTTCGCCTACGGCGTGGCTGTTCCTCACCCCGGCGCTGCTGGTGCTGGGCGTGTTCTTCGTGCTGCCGGTGATCGCGGCGCTGGGGCTGAGCCTGACCGACTACGACCTGTACGCGCTGGCGAACGTGCACAACCTGCGCTTCGTCGGCCTGCGCAACTACTGGGAGCTGCTGCAGCGGCCGCTGTTCTGGGCCGCGCTCGGCCACACCTTCTATTTCGTGCTGGTGGGCGTGCCGCTATCGATCGCCGCCTCGCTCGGCAGCGCCCTGCTGCTGAACTCGCCGCTGGCCCGCATGCGGGCGTTCTTCCGCACCGCGCTGTTCGCCCCGGTGGTGACCACGGTGGTCGCGGTGGCGGTGATCTGGCGCTACCTGTTCGATACCAAGTACGGGCTGGTGAACTACGCGCTGGCGGCGATCGGCGTGCATCCGGTCGACTGGCTGGGCGACCCGCACTGGGCAATGCCGACCATCATCGCATTCGCGGTATGGAAGAACTTCGGCTACAACATGATCATCCTCATGGCCGGCCTGCAGGCGATCCCGCCGGAGCTGTACGAAGCGGCGCGGATCGATGGCGCCTCCGCCCCGCGCCAGTTCTGGCACATCACCCTGCCGATGCTCAGGCCGACCCTGGTGATGGTGATGATCCTCACCGTGGCCGGCTATTTCCAGCTGTTCGCCGAGCCCTACGTGATGACCGAGGGCGGCCCGCTGCAAAGCACGGTGAGCGTGCTGTATCTGATGTACGAGGAGGGTTTCAAATGGTGGAACCTGGGCACCGCCTCGGCGGTGGCGTTCACGCTGTTCCTCGTCATCTTCATGGTGACCACGCTGCTGCTGCGACTGGCGCGCCGCGGGGCCGGCGCATGAAGCCGCGGCTGGCCGGCTGGCTGGTGAATGGCGCGCTGGCCGGCTGCGCCGTGCTGGCGCTGCTGCCGCTGCTGTGGATGCTGTCGGTATCGTTCATGGCACCCGGCGCGGCCAGCGCGCTGCCGCCGCCGCTGTGGCCGGCACATGCCACGCTGGACAACTACCGCACGCTGTTCGCGCTCAACGGCATGGGCCGCTACCTCGTCAACAGCCTGGCGGTTTCCAGTGCGATCGCCCTGCTGGCGCTGGCCTGCAACCTGATGGCCGGCTATGCATTCGCCAAGCTGCGCTTCGCCGGGCGCGAGCGGCTGTTCCAGGCGCTCATCGGCGCCCTCGTCATACCCGCCCAGGTGGCGATGCTGCCGCTGTTCCTGCTGCTGAAGTACATGGGCCTGGTGAACAGCTATGCCGGCGTGATCGTGCCGGCCATGGCCACGATCTTCGGCATCTACCTGGTGCGCCAGTACGCCCGCGGCGTGCCGGACGAGCTGCTCGAGGCGGCGCGCATCGACGGCGCCGGCGAATGGCGCATCTTCGTGCAGATCGTGCTGCCGCTGCTCAAGCCGGTCATGGTCACGCTGACCATCTTCACCTTTCTCGCCGCCTGGAATGACTTCATGTGGCCGCTGATCGTGCTGACCGGGCAGGAGCATTACACCCTGCCGCTGGCGCTGGCCTCGCTGGCGCGCGAGCACAGCGAGGACAGCGAGCTGATGATGGCCGGCTCGGTGGTCACCGTGCTGCCGGTGCTGGCGCTGTTCCTGGCACTGCAACGGCACTACCTGCAGGGGCTGCTGCTGGGCAGCGTGAAGGGCTGAGCCCGCCGATCCGCCCGCACTTCGAAAGCGGCCGGCCGCGGCTCAGCGGCGCGGCGCGAGGTGGATGCCGGCCAGCATGCAGCGCACCGAGCCGCCCGCCATCTCGATGGTGGGCACCGCCAGCGGCAGCAGCCGCGCCGAGCGCGCGATCGCCGCGCGTTGCGCCGGGCCGAGGCTGGCTTCGGCGCGCGCCGACAAGGCCAGCAGCGGCCCGTCGCTGCCGCCGAGTTCCAGTGCATTGCCGGCGAATTCGCCGATCTGGCGATGATCCAGCGCGATCACCTCGCGGCCGGATCGCTGCAGCCGCGCCCGCAGCTGCGCCCGCCGTTCGGGCGACGGGATCAGCTCCAGCCCGACCAGGGCGAAGCGGCTGGCCACGCACATCAGCACGTTGGTGTGGTAGACCGGCCGGCCGCCGGCGTCGGCGCTGTCGAAGGCGAACGGCTCGTAGTTGAACTGCGCGGCAAAACGCGCCAGCACCTCGCGGCTGGCGCGGTTGGAACAGGCCATGTAGGCGACCCGCTCGACGTGATCGAGCACCATCGCGCCGGTGCCTTCGAGATACAGCTGGTCCTGCTCCAGGCCGCTGTAGTCGACCACCTGCCGCACCCGGTATTCGCGCTTGAGCATGTCGATGATGTCGCCGCGCCGCTCGCGCCGGCGGCTCGGCGAATACATCGGATACAGGGCGACCTGGCCGTCCGGATGGGTGGAAAACCAGTTGTTGGGGAATACCGAATCGGGCGTGTCGCGGCTGCCGTCGTCGTCGAACAAGTGCACGCGAACGCCGGCGGCCTCGAGCCGCGCGGCGGCGGCGCCAACTTCCGCATGCGCGGCGGCGGCGATCGCCTGCGCCATGTCGGCCGCGGCGACGCTCTGGAAGCGGTTGTCGGCCGCGGTTTCCGGGTTCGGGGTGAAGCGATGCGGCCGCACCATCACCACCGCGGCGGGCGCCTGCACCCCGGTCATGGCTCAGCCGACCTTGCGCAACGTGGCGCGGGCACTGCCCGTGCGGGTGAGCCGGAACAGGTCCTTGGGGTCGTCGGTGGCCGGTACCAGCTCGATCGTCTGGCCCAGCTGGTGCTGTTCCGCCTGGGCCAGCACATAGCGCAGGGTCGAGTAGTCCTCCAGCGCGAACCCGACCGAATCGAACACGGTGACCTGCCCCGCGCTGGTGCGGCCGGCGGCGCGACCGGCCAGCACGCGCCACAGCTCGGTCACCGGGAAGTCCGCCGGCAACTGCTGGATGTCGCCCTCGACGCGGGTCTGCGGCTCGTACTCGACGAACACGGCGGCGCCGCGCAGCACGTCGGCGTGCATCTCGGTCTTGCCGGGGCAATCGCCGCCGATGCCGTTGATGTGCATGCCCGGCTCGACCATCTCGGGAGTGATGATGGTGGCGTAGGCCTTGTCGGCGGTGACCGTGGTGACGATGTCCGCGCCGCGCACGGCCTCGGCGGTCGAACCGGCGCGGATCACCTTCAGCGCCGGATACGCCGACAGGTTGCGCACCAGCTTGTCGGTGGCGCGCGGGTCGATGTCGTAGACGGCGAGTTCCTCGATGCCGAGGTGGCAGTGGAAGGCCAGCGCCTGGAATTCGCTCTGCGCGCCGTTGCCGATCAGGGCCATGCGCCGTGCCTCCGGCCGCGCCAGCGCGCGCGCGGCCATCAGCGAGGTGGCGCAGGTGCGCAGCGCGGTGGCCAGGGTCAGTTCGGACAGCAGCACCGGATAACCGGTATGCACCTCGGCCAGCACCCCGAACGCCATCACCGTGTACATGCCCAGGGCGGTGTTGCCGGGGTGGCCGTTGACGTACTTGAACGCATACCGGGTGGCATCCGCCACCGGCATCAGCTCGATCACGCCGACCTCGGAGTGGCTGGCCAGCCGGGCCGATTTCTCGAACGCTTCCCAACGCCCGAAGTCGGCCTCGATGGTATCGGCCAGCTCGCCGATGAAACGCGGCACACCGAGCGCCCGCACCAGGCGGGACATGGTCGGCACATCGACAAAGCGGGTCACGGCGACACTCCTCGGCAAGGAACGGCGCGGCGGCGGGTATCGCCAGGCGGGAACGCGCAGGCCCGATCATAGACCAAGCCGGGCAGGGCCCGTCGGCGCGCCGGCGCGGCGCCTCAGAACCTGCCGGCGCGGAAGTCGGCGATGGCCTGGTGGATCTCGGCCTGGGTATTCATCACGAACGGGCCGTAGCGCGCCACGCTCTCGCGCAACGGCCGACCGGCCACCAGCAGCAGGCGCGACGGCGTGTCGCCGGCCGCCAGCCGCAGCCGATCGCCTTCGGACAGCACCCCCAGCTCACTGCGCTGCAGCCGCTCGCCGCCGACCAGGGCCGAATCGCCCTCGAACACGTAGGCGAAGCCGTGATGGCCGGCGGGCAGGTCCAGGCTCAGTTCGGCGCCGGCCTGCAGGCTCACGTCCAGGTACACCGGCGCGGTGGCGATGCCCTCGACCGGCCCGGTGGCGCCGGCCAGCTCGCCGGCGATCACCTTGACCTCGACGCCCTCGGCCGGGTGCACCACGGGAATCCGCCCGGGCGCGATGTCCTGGTAGCGCGGCGCGGTCATCTTGTCCTTCGCCGGCAGGTTCACCCACAGCTGGAAGCCCCACATCAGGCCGTGCTCCTGCTGCGGCATTTCCGAGTGCAGGATGCCGCGCCCGGCGGTCATCCATTGCACGCTGCCGGCGGACAGGTCGCCACGGTTGCCGTGGTTGTCCTGGTGCTGCATGTGGCCGGCCAGCATGTAGGTCACCGTTTCGAAGCCGCGATGCGGATGCTCGGGAAAGCCGGCGATGTAGTCACCGGCCTGGTCGGAGCGGAACTCGTCCAGCAGCAGGAACGGGTCGAGCATGTCCAGCGCGGGCTGGCCGATGATCCGCTTCAGTTTCACGCCGGCGCCGTCGGCGGTGTCGCTGCCGCGCACGCGGCGGGTGATATGGCGGTCGCTCATGGCGTACTCCGGTTAAAGGATGACTGGCCGCCACGATGGCGCCATCGCGCCGGCAGTCCAAGTGCCCACACGGGAACGGACTGTTTCGCCCGCGCCACACGCGTGTAGGAGCCCGCCCGCGGGCGATGCTCTTGGAGCGGGGATTCGGGATTCGGGATTCGCAAGAGCTCAAGAGCATCGCCCGCGAGCGGGCTCCTACGTGCTGCGGTCAATGCACCCAGTGGCCGCTGCGCTGGCGCGGCGGCGCGCTGCCGTCATGGCTGTCGCCGCCGTGCTGCAGCGCCATGGCTTCCAGCTCCTGTTCGGTGACGGGCCGGGTCTGCCAGTACTGGTTGACCGCGCCGAGCACCATCGGCACCTGGGACAGGCACTCGTCGTACTCCTCGTCGCTGAGTTTCTCGAACTCGGCGTCGGCGCTGAGGATGCCTTCGTCCACCGCCAGCGCCATCACCGGGCCCAGCAGCTCGATCAGCTCGGAGTCCTCCGACAGCCGCGCCTCCCACAGCGCGGCACGCAGGTCGATGCCACGGCTGAAGCCCTCGCACCAGCCGGCGGCGGAAAGCATCGGGCCTTGTTCCAGTTCCACCTCGCCCAGAATCGGCTCGTAGGCCTGCACGTCGAGTTCGGCCGCAATCGAGTCATTGAGCTTGGCCAGCAGCTCCAGCACGCGGTTGCCCTCGGCCTCGTCGGCAAACGGTTCGTGCAGCACTTCGTGCAGCCATTCGTCGGGGAGCACCACCAGCGGCCCCACCGCCAGCGCGCTCAGCAGGCCGTGCACGCCATCGAGCAGCAGGTCGCCGTCGCCGGTGTGTGCGCGCAGGTAGCGATCCAGTTCATCCAG
This sequence comes from Lysobacteraceae bacterium, assembly GCA_028866435.1. Taxonomy (GTDB): domain Bacteria; phylum Pseudomonadota; class Gammaproteobacteria; order Xanthomonadales; family Rhodanobacteraceae; genus Rhodanobacter. Next base: position 9,814 of record JAGWIC010000094.1, read on the forward strand.
TTCGTTGTCGTCCAGCGAACTGGGCCAGTCGGTCTTGGTCATGCGGTTATAGGTCCAGTTCCAGCAGCACCGGGGTGTGGTCGGAGGGGCGTTCCCAGCGGCGTGGCGTGCGGTCGATCGTGGCCGCGGTCGCGATCGGCCGCAATGCCTCGCCAATCAGGATCAGGTCGATGCGCAGGCCCATGTTGCGACGGAACGCCGCCTGCCGATAGTCCCACCAGCTGTAATGCGCGTTGCCCTGCTCGAACAGGCGAAAGCTGTCGTGCAGGCCGAGATCGGTGATCGCCTTGAGCCCGGCACGCTCCGCCGGCGAGCACAGGATGTCCTCGCCCCAGGCCTGCGGGTCGTAGACGTCGCGGTCGTCCGGACAGATGTTGAAATCGCCCAGCACCACCAGCCTGGGGTGGCGCTGCAGCTCGCCGGCGAGGAAATCGCGCACCCGTGCCAGCCATTCCAGCTTGTAGCCGTACTTCTCGTCGTCCACCGCCTTGCCGTTGACCACGTACAGGTCGACCACCCGCAACGGACCGATCGTGGCGGCCAGGATGCGCCGTTGCGGATCGTCCAGCCCGGGAATGTCGGTGACCACGTCATGCGCCGGCTCGCGCGACAGGATCGCCACGCCGTTGTAGGTCTTCTGGCCGGAATAGACGGCGCGGTAACCTGCGGCGGCCAGCTCGTCGACCGGGAACTTGGCGTCCTCCAGCTTGGTTTCCTGCAACGCCACGATGTCCGGCCGCGTGTCGGCCAGCCACTGGGTCAGGTGCGGCAGGCGCACCTTCAGCGAATTGACGTTCCACGAGGCTATTTTCATCGACACATTGTAGATGATGCGCCGCCCGGCCACTTTGCGGGGCGCCGCCGGCCAGCCGCACGGCAGCTTCCAGCGGCGACGGAAGTGGCTCGGGACGGGGTTTGCGGGGTGGAAACGGATATTCCGGGCCGGTCCGGCGGTCGCCTACAGCATTTTGCACGAAAAACCCACTATGTCCGGTATTTCCAGTGTATGCTGGCCGAGCAGCGACCGGGGCGACCCGATTTCCTGCCCATCTTGCGGTCAAGTGCGATTCGCTCCAAGCCGCAAATCATCCATGCTTCAAAGGTAAAGTTTCATGTCGGATCGTCAGAGCGGTACAGTCAAGTGGTTCAACGACGCCAAGGGTTTTGGCTTCATCACGCCGGAAAGCGGTGATGACCTGTTCGTGCATTTCCGCGCGATCCAGGGCACGGGCTTCAAGTCCCTGCAGGAAGGTCAGCG
>JAGWIC010000014.1 GCA_028866435.1 Lysobacteraceae bacterium
CCGCCACGACCAGGATGCATGGCACGCGCCCATGGGAACACTGATAGGCAGAGTTCAATCGTGGTCGAGTCGAGCGCATAGGCCGTGTGGGCCAGTTCAATATCGAGCGGCTCGTCGACATAGAGTCGTCGAGCCGTCGCGATCAGGCCTTGGGCAAACTCGGCATAGATACGCCAGTCACGCTGTTCGTTGGCATCGGCCAAGGTGCTGCGCGCAACGCGACCGCGGATGCCAAGGTGATAGAGCTTGGCTTGGTGAGCGCGCAGACAGATCTCGATATCGCGCAAGCTCTCGCGCCCGCTGAGCTGAGCGAAGGCCATGCACAAAAACTGGTCGAGGCAGGCAAAGCGTTTCACGTAGCGATCGCCGTCGTACTTCGCGACGAGGCGTCGGAACGTATGCATCGGCAGATGCCGCATGAGTTGGGTGAACACAAACTGGCCTTCGTGCATGGCGACGCCCTCTCGGTGAGGTCGTCCAGCCTGAGGCCAGCACGGTTGAAATCGCTAACACCCGATAACTGCCAGTTTTTGACGCTCGATCAGCCGCTTGCCGAGATCGCCAAGCACTTTCCCCGGACAGTACTGGGCCGACCTGATCATCCTCACCGGCAATGTCGCGCTGGAGACGATGGGCCTGAAGACCTTCGGCTTCGGCGGCGGCCGCGAGGACGTGTGGGAACCGGACCAGGACGTCTACTGGGGCGCCGAGACGACATGGCTGGGGGACGACCGGCGCTACAGCGGCGATCGCGAGCTCGAGAATCCGCTCGCCGCGGTGCAGATGGGCCTGATCTACGTCAACCCGGAAGGTCCGGACGGCAACCCCGATCCGCTCGCCGCCGCCGTCGATATCCGCGAGACGTTCGCCCGCATGGCGATGGACGACGAGGAAACCGTGGCACTGATCGCCGGCGGCCACAGTTTCGGCAAGACCCATGGCGCCGGCCCCGCGTCGCATGTCGGCGCCGCGCCGGAAGCCGCCGGCCTCGAGCAGCAGGGCCTGGGCTGGAAAAGCTCCTTCGGCACCGGCGTCGGCGCCGACGCGATCAGCAGCGGCCTGGAAGTCACCTGGACCGCCACCCCGACCCGGTGGAGCAACGACTTCTTCGAAAACCTGTTCGGCTACGAATGGGAACTGACGACGAGCCCGGCCGGCGCGCACCAGTGGCGGCCGAAGAACGGCGCGGGGGCCGGCACCATTCCGCTCGCCCAGGACCCCTCCGCGCATCGCGCACCGAGCATGCTGACCACCGACCTGTCACTGCGCATGGACCCTGCCTATGAAAAGATTTCGAGGCGCTTCCTGGCGCATCCCGAGCAGTTCGCCGACGCGTTCGCGCGGGCATGGTTCAAGCTGACCCATCGCGACATGGGACCGCGGGCGCGCTACCTCGGCCCCGAGGTGCCCGCCGACGTGCTGGCCTGGCAGGACCCGATACCGGCCGTCGACCACGTCCTGGTCGATGTGCAGGACATCGCCGCGCTCAAGCGCAAGCTGCTGGCATCGGGGCTGACCGTGTCGCAGCTGGTGTCGACGGCCTGGGCCTCGGCGGCCACCTTCCGCGGCTCCGACAAGCGCGGTGGCGCCAACGGCGCACGCATCCGCCTCGCCCCGCAGAAGGACTGGGCGGCCAATCAACCGGCGCAACTGGCGAAGGTGCTGGGCGTGCTCGAGGGTATCCAGCGCGAATTCAACAGCGCCCGCGCCGACGGCAAGCGGATATCGCTCGCCGACCTGATCGTGCTGGCCGGCTGTGCCGCCATCGAACAGGCCGCCCTGAACGCCGGCCATCCTGTCACCGTGCCCTTCTCGCCCGGGCGCATGGATGCCTCGCAGGAGCAGACCGATGTGGCGACGTTCGCGCCGCTGGAACCGGTTGCCGACGGCTTCCGCAACTACCTGCAAGACAGGTACAGCGTGCCGGCGGAGGCGTTGCTGATCGACAGGGCGCAGCTGCTGACCCTGACCGCGCCGGAAATGACGGTGCTCGTCGGCGGCCTGCGCGTGCTGGACACCAACGTCGGCCAGACCCGCCATGGCGTGCTCAGCAGGCGCCCGCAGGCGCTGACCAATGACTTCTTCGTCAACCTGCTCGACATGGGCACGCGCTGGACGGCGGCCACCGAGGCGCAGGACCTGTTCGAAGGACGCGACCGCCATGACGACGGACTGAAGTGGACCGCCACCCGCGTCGACCTGGTCTTCGGCTCACACGCCCAGTTGCGGGCGCTGGCCGAAGTCTATGCGAGCGCGGACGCGCAGGAGAAGTTCGTGCGGGACTTCGTCGCGGCCTGGGACAAAGTGATGAACCTGGACCGCTTCGATCTGCGCTGATCCGCGCCATCTCGACGGCACGGGTGCCATCCATGGCCCGTTCCACCGAGTCACCGAGTCACCGTCACGCTCCGGCATCTTGCCGAGCGCGGCGCAGATCGTCGGCGAATCATCGACCGCCGGGATCGGGGCACGCAGGCTGGCCTGCCGCTAGCCGTCGTCGGCCTGGTGGCCGCGCAGGCGCCGGATGAGTTCCATCCCGTTCATCGGTTTGCATGCCCGCCAGGGGATTTCCCTGGGGGCTATGGTCGACCGGAACGGCGCCGCGATGTGCGACGCATGACTCAACACCGGCGCTTGCCGGCCGGGCTCGCGCCGCCGATGCGGCTTGCCGGCCGGGCTATGGCCCGCTGCTTTTCAACCGCCGCAACCGGCGACGTGCCTGCTTGTCCGGGCGACCGGCGGGATGGTCGAACGCGGCACCGGTCAGGCGTCGCCGTTCGCGCTCGGCATCGCGCCGTGCGCGGCTGGCGTCGGTTTCGCGGTACAGCAGGCTGGCCTCGGCCGCCGGCCCGCGCCGCGACGACAACAGCAGCAGCTCGATCTCCAGCCGCTCCCCGCCGCGGCTGATGCACAGGCGGTCGGCGACATGCAGCGTCTTTGCCGCCTTGCAGCCGCCGCCGTTGACCTCGACCTTGCCGCCCTCGATCGCCTGCTTGGCCAGGCTGCGGGTCTTGAACAGGCGCGCCGCCCAAAGCCATACATCGGCGCGCACGTCATCGACAGGTTTCGCGCGGCTGGTCATCATCGCCGGCATTATCGTGGCCGCGCGCCCGATCGCCAATCCGGCCATGCCGTTCCCGGCGCTGAACCGGCGTGGATGCCGGACGACACCGCTCAGGATGAGCCGCGCGGCGGCTCGGCCAGGTGTTCGGGATCCGGCATGGCGATATCCGGGATGGCCGCATGCTCGCTTTCGCTCAACCCGCTCTCGGCCGGCACGGGATCCTCGACCGTGCGCGAACGCACGACCAGGCGGCCGCTCGCGGTCAGGTGGTGGATGCGGGCGAACACCTCGCCGCGACCGAACGGCTTCTTCATGAAGTCGTCGGCGCCGAAGCGCTGCACGTAGAACTGCTCGGTGGCCTGCAGGTTGCCGCTGATCATCACGATCGGAATGTCCCGCGTCAGCGGATCGCGGCGCAGCGCGCGCAGCACCGCGAAACCGTTCATCTCCGGCATCACGATATCCAGGAAAATCAGGTCGGGAAGCTCGCGCCTGGCCATGTCGATGGCGGACGGGCCATCGCCGGCCTTGAGCACCAGTTGGCCATCCTGGCCCAACATCTTGCCCAGCACCGCACGGATGGTCGGCGAATCGTCGACCACCATGATGCGTGCGTTCTTGGGCAGGCCGCTGCGCGGTTCGGCACGGCGCTCGCCATGCTCACTGCCAAGAATGCGTCGGATCAGCTGAAAGCCTGCCATGACATGTGTCCCCTCGCCACATACGCGTCCAGTCTGGTCAAAGCCTCGCCTTGAAGCAAGCGGCCACCGACCCTCAACGGCCCAGCAAGATATTTCCAAGCGGCACGGTGAGCAAGGACAGCACGATGCCGGCGCCGAGGATGGTGTTGGCAAGCGGCGGCTCCAGCGCGTACTCGTCGGCCAGGATCGCAGCGGAAATCATCGGCGCCATCGCCGCCTGCAACACGCCCACGGTAAGCACCAGGCCGCCGACGCCGGTCGCCGTCCCCAGCAGCAGGCACAGCACCGGCGCCAGCAGCAATTTCCAGCCCAGGCCCAGCCCGGCCGCGACCAGTTGCCGCTCGCCCAAGTGGAACTTGAACTGCAGCCCGACCGAAAACAGCGCCAGCGGCGTCAGCGTACCGCCGATCGGCGCAAACACGCCGTCGAGCCACACCGGCCAGCCGCCCAGGCTGCCGACCGCGATACCGACGAGCAACGCGACGAAAGGCGGAAAGGTGAGGATCCGCCGGATGATCACTCGCGGCTGCGGTACCCGGCCGGAGTAGAGCGACGCCACCACGATGCCGGCCGATGCCAGCACCGGAAAGCAGCCCAGCTGGTCGGCCACCACCGCCAGCGCCAACCCGGCCTTGCCATGCAGGGCCTGGATCAGCGGGTAACCCATGAAGGAGGTATTGCCCAGGCCACAGACCAGGACCAGCGCACCGATGCGCTGGCGCGACCAGCCCAACCGCGGACCGAGCAGGCCGAACAGCAGCCACGCGCCGCCGAAGGTCAGCCACATCGCCACGATCGGAAACCACAGCTGCGGGTCGAACTTCACCCGCGGGATCAGTTCCAGCACCAGGGCCGACAGCGCGATATTGAGCACCCACCAGTTGATGCCGTGCACCATGCCGCTGGGCGGCCGGCCGAAGCGCGCCACCAGCACGCCGAGCACCAGGCAGACAAACAGCAGCAGCAAGGCACTCATCGGTGGGTGGCAATTCGGCGGGGGAAGCGCCCTATTAGACGCGATGGCGCGCCGGCACGGAAGCGTGGCCGGCGCGCTTTCGCGCGATAATCCCCCGCTTGCCCGTCTGCGAAGCACCGCTCCCGCCCATGAACGACCCCACCCACACGGTGCACGACCTGGCCGGCGGCGAGACCGCGGCGGACTGGCCGGCGATCACCGCCAGCGAGGCCAGGCACCTGTTGCGCGGCTATCCGTCACTGGGCAGCGCGGCGCGACCGCTATGGCACAGCCCGCGGCCGCTTTCCGCGGCGGCGCTGGTCGGCACCACCGCCGCTACCGTGTTCATCAAGCGCCATCACCGCAGCGTGCGGACGGCCGCCACGCTCGGCGAGGAGCATCGCTTCATCGCGCACCTGCGGCAGCGGGGGGTGCCGATACCGGCGGTGCTGGCGGATGCGGACGGTCGCACCGCGGTCGCCCTGGACGAATGGGTGTACGAGGTACATCAACGCGCCACCGGCATCGACATCTACCGCGACACGATCTCCTGGCAACCGCTGCTCAACCGGCGGCATGCGCACCGTGCCGGCGGCATGCTGGCCACCCTGCACCAGGCCGCCGAAGGCTACGTCGCGCCCCAGCGCGACAGCCACATCCTGGTGGCCCGCAGCGAGCTGATCGCCGCCGCCGACCCGATCGCCGAGCTGCAGGCGCAACTGCCGCGGCGCCCGGGGCTGGCCGACTACCTGCGCAACCGCGACTGGCGCGCCGAACTGGGCGACGTGCTGGCGCCATGGCATGCCGCGCTGCAACCGGGGCTGGCCCGCCAGCCCCGGCTGTGGACGCACGGCGACTGGCACGTCTCCAACCTGTGCTGGAGCGGCGCCGGCGACGACGCCCACGTCGGCGCCGTGCTCGATTTCGGCCTCGCCGCCGCCAACACGGCCCTGTTCGACCTCGCCACGGCGATCGAACGCAACGCGATCGCCTGGCTGGCGCTGGACACCGGGGCGGCGGCCGTCCACCCGGACATCGCCTGCGCGCTGATCGACGGCTACCGCGAGGTACGGCCGCTGGACCGCGACGAGCTGCGCCTGCTCGCCGACCTGCTGCCGCTGGTCCACGTGGATTTCGCGCTGTCGGAGGTGGAGTATTTCCACGCCGTCACGCACTCCACCGCCAACGCGGATGTCGCCTACCAGACCTTCCTGCGCGGACACGCCGGCTGGTTCCGCGGCGCAACCGGGCAGTCGCTGCTGCGGACGATCCGCGAACTGGCCTGAGCCGGCGCGCGCCGCGCCGGGCTTCCACGCGGCCGCGCCGGCCTTCGAGCGCCGCCGCGCTTCCGTTTCGTGCTTCAATACGCGTTCTTGAAGCGGGGGTGCCCGGTGTCGCCGGGCTGAGAGAGTCCCTTGGAACCTGATCCGGTCAGCACCGGCGTAGGGAGCTTGCCGAGTCGAACCGTGCCCGCCACGGTGTCGGCCTGCCGTCGCTTCGTCCGCAACCCAGAAGACGACGATGACCAGCAAATTCCCCCGCACCGCCCTGTTCCTTGCCCTGATTTCGCTCGTGGCCGCGGCCCATGCCCAGGACGACAGCGCCCCGCCGTCGCAGGCCACGCCCCTGGCACCCGTGCACGTGCAGGCGGACGGCAACAAGGGCTACCAGGCCGACAGCAGCAGTCTCGGCGGCCTCGGCCATGCGCCCCTGCACGACACGCCGGCGGCGATCGTGGTGATCACCCGCGCGCAGATCGACGATCGCCAGCCGCGCAGCCTGAGCGAGCTGGCCCACGCCGATGCCGCGCTCGGCGACAACTACGCCGCCGTCGGCTACTACCAGGACATCTCCATCCGCGGCTTTGCGCTGGATCTGGCCAGCGGCTACCGCATGAACGACCTCAGCATCGCCGGCGAGCAATACCTCACGCTGGAGGACAAGCAGCAGGTGGAGATCCTCAAGGGCCTGGCCGGCCTGGAAGCTGGCGTCGTCGCCCCCGGCGGCCTGGTCAACTACGTCAGCAAGCGCCCGGCCGACGTGCATTCGGTCACCGTGGGCACCGATTCCCGTGGCTCGCGCTACGGCGCGCTCGACATCGGCGGCTGGCTGAGCCCGGATATCGGCGTGCGCGTGAACGCCGCCCACGAGGACATGCACTCCTATGTGCAGCACGACCCCGGCCGGCGCAACTTCATTTCGCTGGCCGCCGACTGGAAGATCGGCAGCAAGGCCACCCTGCGGCTGGACACCGATTACCAGACCAGCGGCCAGCGCTCGGTCTCCGGCTACCAGTTGCTCGGCGGCACGGTGATTCCGCCCAACCCCAGCCGCAACCGCATGCTCGGCTACGAGCCCTGGCAGCAGCCGGTGGGCATCCATGCCAGCAACACCACGCTGCGCTTCGACTATGCATTCAACGACCAGTGGACGGCGCAGCTCTCGGCCGGGCACAGCCACGTGGTGATCGACGACAACGTCGCGTTCGCCTACGGCTGCGCCTACTCGCCCGCCTGCGCCAACAACGCGTCGCCCGGCTGGTTCTTCGCCCCCAACGGCGACTACGACGTGTACGACTACCGCAGCCCCAACGACACCCGCCAGAACGACGAGGTCCGCGCCGTGCTCAAGGGCTCGTTCGATACCGGCATGCTCGGCCACGAGCTGAGCCTCGGCGCGAGCACGTTCCAGCGCACGCTCAACCAGCGCCCCTATGTCTACGACTACGTCGGCACCGCCAACATCGGCGAGGTGAACCCGCCCTACTTCGCACCGTCGCCCAACCAGCCGGGCACCCCCGCGCGCGCGCTGGACAGCTGGCAACGGTCGCTGTTCGGGCTCGATCGCGTGCACCTGGACCCGCACTGGCAGCTGCTCGCCGGCGGCCGCTACGTGCGCCTGGACGAAAGCGCATTCGACGACACCGGCGTGCTGCAGCGGCATACCGTGCAGGACCGGTTCCTGCCGCAGGCCGCCGTGATGTGGCAGCCGACCGCGCCGCTGACCGCCTATGTCAGCTACAGCGAAAGCCTGTCGCTGGGCGGGCAGGCGCCGTGGTGGGCCACCAACGGCAGCGCCGTGCTGGCGCCGCTGCTGGCGCGCCAGGTCGAGGCCGGCGTGAAATACGCCTGGACGCCGGCACTGAACCTGCAGGTCGCGCTGTACCGCATCCGCCAGCCCTACCAGTTCGCCCAACCGGACAACTCCGTCGCCGGCTTCACCTTCGTCCAGCATGGCAACGAGGTCCACACCGGGCTCGAACTGAACGCCGCCGGCCAGGTCACCGGCAACCTGCAGCTGAGCGCCAGCGCCAACCTGATCCGGGCGCGGGCCGAGGACACCGGCACCCCGGCCTACGAAGGCCACCAGGTCGTCAACGTGCCCCGCTTGCGCACTTCGGTGTTCGCCGACTACCGGCTCCCCTTCGCGCAGCAGCTGAGCCTGCTCGGCGGCTGGCGCTACGCCAGCCCCAATACCGCCACGCCCAACGGCCTGGTGCGGGTACCGGCCTATCACGTGTTCGATGCCGGCCTGAAATACGTCAGCCAATGGCAGGGCCATGCGCTCACCTTGCACCTGAACATCGACAACCTGTTCAACCACCTCTACTGGCGCGACACCGGCAGTTCCGGCGGCGACAGCTACCTGTTCCCGGGCGCGCCGCGATTGGCGCGGCTGTCGCTGACCTACGAGCTCTGACATGACCGCGATCGAACTCATCGGTGCCCTGATCAGCGCCTGGGCCGTATGGCTCACCGCCCGGCGCCGGCCGTGGTGCTGGCCGATCGGCCTGCTGTCGGTGGTGCTGTACGGCGTGATCTTCGTCGAGGCGAAGCTCTACTCCGACGCCCTGCTGCAGGTGGCGTTCGCCGGCCTGATCGTCTACGGCTGGCGGCGCTGGCTGCAGAACCTCGGCGATGACGGCCGCGTCCAGGTGGCCGCCCTGCCGCGCGGGGAGGCGCTCGGCCACGTCCTGCTCGGTGTGCTCGGCGCGCTGGCGCTGGGCTATGCGATGCACCGCTGGACCGACGCCGCGCTGCCCTGGCTGGACGCCGCGCTGACCGCCTTCAGCCTGGTCGCGCAGTGGTGGCAGGGCCGCCGGCACATCGCCGCGTGGTGGCTGTGGATCATCGTCGACACGATCTATGTCGGCGAGTACGTCTACAAGCACCTGCTGATCACCGCGGTGCTGTACGCCGGCTTCATCGTGCTGGCCGCGGTCGGGCTGCGGGCGTGGCGGAAAGTGGCGGTGCAGGACGCAGGGGCGGCGCCGGCCTCCGTCGCCTGAAGCCGCCGACGGCCGGCGACCAGGTGGTACCCGTCGGGCCTTCCGGCACCCATGCATGAACGGGACGGCGGGCAACGGCAGCGGCGGCCTTTCAATCGCGCGGGTTTGGCGCAAAATGGAACGGCCATGAAAACCTCCATGACCGGCACATCCCTCCTGGCGACCGTCCTGTTCCTGCTCGCGGCGACGACGGCGGCCGGCGCACAGGACATCTACAAGTGCAACCTGGGTGGCGAGCCCGCCTACATGGATCATCCCTGCCCCGGCGGCAAGGGCGTGCTGCTGCACCGGGCCGACGATACCGAGATCATCGACCAGTTCCTGCGGCTGGGGCAGCAGGACAAGGCCAAGGCCTACGCCGACTCGCTGCGCCTGGACGCCCTGTACGAAGAACGGCTGGCCGCCTACCGGCAGGGCCAGCAGGAAAAGGCACAGCGCCAGGCCGACGAGGCCGTGGCCGCCGAGCAGCGCGAGCGGCAGGCCAGGCAGCAGGCGCTGGTCGATCAGCTGGCCAACAGCAACCAGCTGCAGGCGGAGAACAATGCGCTGCGCCGGCAGAACGCGCAGTACCAGCAGCAACTGAGCGCACCGGTCGAAAACTATGCACCGGCTTACTGGGGCACGGCGCCACCCTACCTGGGCCGACCGGACGAGCATCATCGCCGCGACCACGACGGCGACCACTGGCATCGCCCCGCGCCGCAGGAACCCGTGTTCCACCCGTGCAAGCAACTGGCCGGTGGCCGGGTGCAGTGCTGAGGACCGGCGCCACCGCCTGACGCCGGTCGCGACGGCGCGGCCCGCTTTCCCGGCGCGCGGGTTCAGGCGTTGCCGTTGGCCGCGCCAGGCGCCAGCGATTCGAGCGTCGCCGATGACGGCGGCTCATCGGCCTGCAGCCGCCCGGCCACCGCCGCCGCTTCGCGCATCACCCGCAGCAGGTTGCCGCCGGCCAGCCGGGCCAGGTCCTCGTCGCTCCATCCGCGCCGCGCGAGCTCCATCAGCAGGGCCGGATAGGTGCCGACATGCTCCAGGCCCTGCGGCGTATCGGGGATGCCGTCGAAATCCGAGCCGATGCCGACGCAGTCGACTCCCGCCACCTTGCGCAGGTGCTCGATGTGGTCGGCCACCATCGCCAGGGTGACGACCGGCCCGGGGTGTTCGCGATCCCAGTCGGCCAGCGCCGCCTTCGCCCGTTCGGGCTGGCCGATGTAGAGGCCGGCATAGGGCGGCGCGTTGAGCCGCGTGCGCTCGGCCGCCCGATCCGACTCCCAGCGATGGCGCCCGGCCGAGACATAGGCCGTCGCGAAGGTGGCCATGACGATGCCGCGATGGCGCGCCACCCGCTCCAGCACGTCGTCGGGCACGTCGCGCGGATGATCGTTCAGCGCACGCGCGTTGGAGTGGGAAAACATCACCGGCGCCAGCGAGGTATCCAGCGCGTCGCGCATGGTGTCGGGCGATACGTGGCTGAGGTCGACCAGCATGCCGAGGCGGTTCATCTCGCGCACCACGGCGCGGCCGAACGGGGTCAGCCCATGGTGCCTGGGCGTATCCGTGGCCGAATCGGCCCAGTTGTTGCCGAGCGTGTGCGTCAGCGTCATGTAGCGCGCACCGAGCGCGTGCATTTGCCGCAGCACGGGCAGCGAGTCGTCGATCTGGTGGCCGCCTTCGATGCCGATCAGCGAGGCGATGCGGCCGGCTGCGTGCGCCTGCAGGATGTCGTCCGCCGAATAGGCCAGCTGCAGGTCCCGCGGGTAGCGGGCCACCATGTCGCGCACGATGTCGATCTGTTCCAGCGTCATCTTCACCGCCGCCGCGCCGCCCACCGTGGGCGGTATCCACACCGACCAGAACTGTCCGCCGACCCGGCCCTCGCGCAGGCGCGGGATGTCGGTCATCAGCGCCGCCGGCATCCGCCCGTCCTCCGCCTTCAGCGGCAGCTCCGCGGTGCTGCGGGCCAGATCCACGCCGGCGGCGCTGCCGAAGCGTTGCCGGATCCGCCAGGCGAGGTCGTTGTGGCCATCGATCAGCGGCGTGCGCTGCAGCACGCGGTCGATGCGCGCGGCGAGGTCCGCGTCAGGGGATGGCGCCGCGCCCGGCGCGGCCGTGGCGGAGGCGGGAATCGGGGCGTCGCTGGGGTTGCCGCTCATGGGATGCGCTCAAAGCCGCGGTCGGTTTCGGTGACGGTTGATGGAACGGCGCCCGCAAAGACACGGCGCCCTACCTGCCGGCCTGCACCGGCGTGAAGCGCAGGTCCTGGTAGTCCCAGCTGAAGTCGGCCAGCGGCGATACCGCCTTCATCGTCATCCGGTCGATGCCGCCGTCCGGCTTGAGCGCGAAGGTGACGTAGGCGTCCTCCACGTCGGGCATCGCCCAGCGCGTGCGGAACGTATCGTACTGCACGTGCTGCAGCGTGCCGTGCAGGCCGGGCGAACGGTCGAAGCTGATCTGCAGCGTGCCGTGGCGGTTCCGGCGGATCGTGGCGGTGCCGTACCACGGGTCCCGGTAGACGCCGGCATAGGCGGACAACGGCAGCGACGGTCCGCGTTGCGGATGCATCGCCGCGCCGTGGCGGTGCATGGCGGCGATGGCGCCGGCCTGGATGCCGTCGAACATGTGCTTGTAGCCGCCGATCCAGTCCGGCGAAGGCAGGCCCAGCACGGTGTCGAGCAGGTGTTCGCGCATCGCGAACAAGGCGCCCACGTCCTCCGAATTGAGCATGATCGCGAAGGCCGCGTGCTTTTCCGGAACGATCACCACCGCCGATATGCCGCCCAGCACGCCACCGAGATGGGTGATGATCTTGTGGCCGCGGTAATCCTGCACCTCGAAGCCCAGCGCGTAGGCGTCGAACTGCGGCTGCGCCAGCGCGACCTGCGCCGGCAACGGCGAAATCGGAATCAGCGTCTGCGGCGTCCACAGCATCTTCGCGGACGCCGCGCTGAAGATGCGCCGGCCGTCGCCCAGCCGCCCGCGATCCAGCTGCAGCCGCAACCAGCGCCCCATGTCCGCCGCGCTCACCTGCAACGCGCCGGCCGGCGCGAACACGCTGCCCGTCATCACCGTGGTGAGCACCGCCTGCGGACCGACGCCGCGCACCGCCGTGGTGTTCCTGGCGTGCAACGACACCTGGTCGGCGACGCGCGCGTCGATGCTGGTCCGGGTGTCGCGCATCCGCAGCGGATCGAGGATGTGCTGCTGCACGAAATCCTCCCAGCGCTGGCCGGAGACGGCCTCGACCAGTTGCCCGGCCACGACGTAGAGCACATTGTCGTAATCGTAGTCGGCGCGGAAGGAATGCGCCGGCTTCAGGTAGCGGATGGCGTGCACCAGTTCCGCACGCGTGCGGTCGGTGGTGGGAAACATCAGCAGGTCGCCCTCTCCCAGCCCCAGCCCGCTGCGGTGCACCAGCAGGTCGGTGACGGTCATCTCGCTGGACGCGTAGGCGTCGTACATGCGGAAGCCGGGCAGCTTGTCGACCACCCGGTCGTCCCAGTGCAGCTTGCCCTCGTCCACCAGGATCGCCAGCGCGGCCGTCGTGAAAGCCTTGGTGTTGGAGCCGATCGGGAAGATCGTGTGGGCATCCACCTTCGCCGCACCGCCCAGCCGGCGCACGCCGTAGCCGTGCGTGCTGACGACGCCGCCTTCGACCGTTGTCACCGCCATGCCGGGCGGGCCGAAGACCCGCATGACCTGATGCGCGTAGGCATCGAGCGGGGACGCCGATGCGACCGGCGCCGCGGCGGCGGCCGACCCGCCGCAGCCGGCCAGCAGCACCAGCATGCCGGCGACGCGGCCGCATGCGGCGATGCGCGCGGCGACCTCTTTGCGGATTCGACGGATCATCGGCGACGCTCCCCTGTTTCCATGGACGCTGCCGCCCCGGCCGGGCGGCACCGCCGTGACGAATGGTTCAGCCCTTCGGCCGGGCGCGCGGCTTGCCGCGGGCGGGCTTGCCGGCGCCTTGCGGCCTGGGCTTCTTCTCCAGCACCGGCGCCTCGACGTAACCCACCAGCCGCTGGCGCAGCTGGGTGATGTCGCCGATGCGGTCGAACATGTCGCCCTGCTCGCGGGTGACCGCGCCGATCAGCAGGCTCAGCAGGCTGGTGGCGGCGGTGAAGTTGTGCCACGGCCGCTCCATCTCGGCCGGCAGCATCAGCACGTGGCTGGTGAGCTGGCGCGCCCAGTAGCACTGGCTGTCGGTGATGATCGCCAGCGGGATGCCGCGCGCGACCGCTTCCTCGGCGAGGATGCGGAAATGCCGCGAATAGCGCCGGAAGTCGATCAGCAGCACGCAGCTTTTCTCGGTGGAGTCCAGCAGCATGTCGGTATAGGCGCCATCCAGCCCTTCGTCGAACACGGTGCGCGGCTTGACGTGCTGCATCAGGCTGGCGAAACCCAGGCCGAGGAAGCGGCCCTGGTGAAAGCTGGCGACCGAGACCCGGTCGGCGTCCACCAGCAGCCTGACCACGGACTTCCACTCCGCCGAACGGGTCAGTGCGTGCGCGATCGTCACGCCGCGTATCTCCGCCTGCAGGCTTTCCGACATCGTCGCCGGGTCGCCGGCCTGGTCCGGGTTCTTGTACAGCTGCAGCCACGGCGCATCGCCGCGCAGCTCCTCTTTCAACTCGTTGAGCCCGGCGTAGCCGAGGTTGCGCAGGAAGCGGCCCACCGTCATCGCGCTGACGCCCACGCGCTGGCCCAGCGACGCGGCGGTCTCGAACGGGATGGCGCCGGGGTTGTGCAGCAGGTAGGTGGCAATCTTCTGCTCGGAGGTGGTGAACGCGTCCCAGCCGCCCTTCAGCTTCTTCTGCAAGTTCTTGATCATCGGCCTGCGCTCATCCGGCCGGCGCCGTGGCGGTGGCGCCGGACTGTCCATGTTGTCCCACCGTGCGGTGGCGACGGCTGAGCATATACAAAAGCACGGCGGACAGCCCCGAGACCGCGCCGATCAGCGCAAAGAACGCGCCGTGGTTCATCCGGCTCCACAAGGTGCCGAGCACGCCGGCCAGCAGGTTGCCGAAGAAGCCGGCGAAGAACCACGTCGCGATGCTGGTGGCGCGAAAACCTTCCGGCGCCATGCGCCCGAACAGGGCCAGCCCCACCGGCAGGATGTACAGCTCGCCGATGGTGAACACCACGAACCAGACGAACAGCCAGACCCAGCTGGCACGCGTGCCATGGGCTTCGTGCCAGGCCGCCACCAGGCCCAGGGCCAGGTACGACGCCGCTACGATCGTCGCGCCGAACGCCATCCGGGCCAGCAGCGGCGTGTCCACGCCACGCCTGGCCAGCCGCGACCAGTGCGCCACCAGCACCGGCGTGAAGGCGAACACCGCCAGCGAGTTGATCGACTGGAACCAGGTCATCGGTATCGACCAGCCGGATGCCAGCTGGCGGTCGATGCCGGTATCGGCCCACAGCGCGATGGTGTTGCCGTTCTGCTCGTAGGCGCCGCGAAAGATCACCACGATGGCGGCGATGCCGATCAGCAGGCCGAAGCGTTCGCGGGCGGCCCGGTCCATCGGCGGACGGGCGGCCCGCGCGGCGGCGCCGCGCGCCGGTTCGGCCGGCAGGTAGCGACGCCCGCCCAGGTAGATCACCAGCGACAGCAGCATGCCGAAGCCCGCCGCGGCAAACCCCCAGTGCCAGCCATAGGCCTCGCCTAGGGTGCCGCACACCAGCGGCGCCAGGAAGCCGCCGATATTGATGCCGACGTAGTAGATGTTGTACGCGCTCTTGCTGCGCGCGTCGCCGTCGCGGTAGAGCCCCTCGATCTGGCTGGCCAGGCTGGGCAGGAACAGGCCGTTGCCCAGCGCGATCATGCACAGCGCCGGATAGAACAACGCATCGGCAGACATCATGAAATGGCCGAGCGCCATCATCGACCCGCCGATCACCACCGCGCGCCCCTTGCCCAGCCAGCGGTCGGCCAGCATACCGCCGAACACCGGGGTGAAGTAGACGAAGGCCGCGTACGCGCCATAGACCAGCGAGGCGTACTGCTGGCCCATGTCCAGGTGCATGGTCATGTAATAGACCAGGATCGCGCGCATGCCGAAGAAGGAGAACATCTCCCACATTTCGGTCAGGAACAGGATGGTCAGGCCGCGGGGATGGCCGAACCAGTTTTTTCCGGCGGTTGGGGACGTTGCCAGGGACATCACGCGCACGAGCCTCCTCGCTGCCGGCACACTATGCCGCAACCGCCAGCGGACTGCCCCACAGCGCCTCGGGGCACCAGATGCTGCCGTCCTCGTAGACCACCGAGGGCGTGTAGTCCTCGATCAGGCTGAGCGGGCCATCGAGATCCACCACGTCGCACAGCTGGCCGACCACGAACGAGGGCGCCATCGCCAGCGATGAGCCACCCATGTTCCCGACCATCAAGCCGAAACCGAGCGTGCGCGCTTCCTCGGCGATCGCCAGCGCCTCGGTCAGCCCGCCGCACTTGTCCAGCTTGATGTTGATGACGTCGACCCGGCCGACCATCCGGGCCAGGTCGCCGCGATCCTGCACGCTCTCGTCCGCCGCGATGCGGATCGGCCGCTCCAGGCCATCCAGCCACGCCTCGTTGCCGACCGGGAACGGCTGCTCGACCACGTCCACCCGGGCCTGCACCAGGGTCGGCAACAGCCGCGCAAACGACTCGCGGGTGAAGCCCTGGTTGGCATCGACCATCAGCCACACGTCCGGGCGCGCCTTGCGCACGGCCAGCACGCGCTCGGCATTGCGATCGTCGTCGGTGAGCTTGAGCTTGATCGCGCGAGCGCAGGTGTAGGCGAGCGCGCGATCGGCCATCTCGGCCGGCTCGTCGGCGCCCACCGTGTAGGTGGTGAGCAGCGGCTTCGGCGCGGCCTGCCCGGCCATCTGCCAGACCGGCTTGCCGGCGCGCTTGGCGGCCAGATCCCACAGCGCGCAATCCAGCGCATTGCGCGCGCCGCCGGCAGGGAGCAGCTGCTGCAGCTCGGCGCGGCTGATGCCCGCCTCGATCCGTGCGCGCAGCGCTTCGACCTGCGCCAGCATGGTGGCCGGCGTATCGTGGTGATAATAGACGCCTTGCGCCTCGCCGCGCCCGGTCAGGCCCTGCGCGTCGGTCAGTTCGACGATCAACGCATCGAATGCGGTGAAGGTGTAGCCGGTGATGTGGAACGGTGCATTGATCGCCCAGCGCGTGGGCGTCGCCTGCAGGCGCAGGCGCCCGCCATCATGGATGTTCATGCCAGCTTCTCTGTATGGGGCGTGCGGCGGCCGGGAACCGCCGCACGGGGGGGGGGATCAATAGCGGACGTTGAAGCTGACCATGCCGAACGCGACGATCAGCCAGCCCAGATAGATCGTCGCCAGCGCCAGCAGGGTTTCGCCCGCCAGCACCCAGCGGCCGCGGCGCGGCCGCATCCAGCTGCGCACGGCATGCCGCACGACCGCCAGCACGCCGAGCAGGCCGACCACGCCAAGCACGTACTGCAGGTACAGCCACGGCGTCATCGCGCCATGCAGCAGGATCTCCTGGTCCGCCGCGGTGGCGATCAGCAGGCCCATCCAGCCGGCGAGGTCGACGAACAGCGCCAACACGCCCAGCCGCGACAGCAGCCGCGAACGACGCTGCGCGGCATCGAGCGCGAGCGGGCGGCGATAGTGGCGACGCACCAGCCAGCCGCCCAGCCAGACCAGCAGCGTGGCCAGCAGGAACAGCAGCGACAGGCTGCCCCACAGCTCGATGCTGCCCAGCGTATGCAGGCCCTTCACCGCCAGGAAGACCATCACCGGCGGCTCGGCGTCGGTGACCCAGGAGCGGACGTCGCCATTGGCGTCCGCGACGAACTCCATGTGGTAGGGACCGTCCACCTGCTGGTATTTCAGCGGGCCCACTTCGCGCCAATGCATCGGCGCACCGGAGGGATGGATGAAGGCCGGCCCGAGGATGCTGCCGTCGGGCAGCGCCGTCACCTTGGTCTGGGTCAGCGCATACAGCATGCGCAGGGCGCTGTCGTTGCGGCGGCTGGCCAGGTACCAGCCCGCCACCCGTGCCGCATCGGCCTTGGCGGTGGCGGCGGTGGGCAGCTGTGGCGCCGCCAGCGGGAAATAGCGGTCGAGGAAGGCGTCGAAGATCGCCGCGCGGATCACCTCGGCGCCGCCCTCGTTGCCCGCGCTGTTGAACGACATGAAGACGCCGACGTCGGCGTCCAGCAGCAGATGCAGGTCGGTGTGGAAGTAGTCCGTATCGCCGGCATGGCCGATGATCCGCTGGCCGTTGCGGTTCTCCTGGTAGAAGCCCAGTGCATAGCCATTCATTCCCGGCGCGTCGTTGCGCTGCGGCGTGTGCATCAGAGCGACCGTGGCCGGCGCCAGGATCCGCCCGCCCTGGTAACTGCCGCCCTGCAGATGGGCGATCATGAAATGGGCCATGTCCATCGCCGTCGTGCTCATCGCACCGGCCGGCGACGGGTCGACGATCTCGAACGGCTCGGCCTTGCCGTCGGATGCCTTCGCGTAGCTGGTGGCCATCATCGGCGCCATCGCCGCCGGCAGCGGTTGCCGGAAGGTCGAGTGCCGCATGTCCAGCGGCTCGAAGATGTGCTGCTCGATGTAGTCGTCGAAGTCCTGCCCGGACACCCGCTGCACGATATAGCCGGCCAGGCCGCAGCCGTAATTGGAGTACGCCACCAGCTGGCCCGGCGCGAAGATCCGCGCCGGCAGGTGGGTCTTCAGGTAGCCCTCCAGGCTGACCGGCTTGCCGTCGGTGGAAATCAGGTCGCGCGCGGTATCCTCGAACCCGGGGCTCTGCGTCATCAGGTTGCGCAGGGTGATCGGCTTGCCGTGGAACGGCGGAATCCTGAAGTCCAGGTAGTCGTTGATGTCCTGGTCCAGGTTCAGCTTGCCCGCCTGCACCAGCTGCATCACCGCGGTCCAGGTGAACAGCTTGGAGGTCGAGCCGATGCGGAACAGCGTCGTCTCGGGCGACGGCACCGTGCGCTTGTGCAGATCGTCGCGGCCATAGCCGCGGGCGAAGATGACCTGGCCGTCCTTGACCACCGAGATCACGCCGCCGGCAACGTCGCCACGCTGCAGGGCGAACGGCACCAGCCCGTCCAGGAAGGTCGACAGGTCCGCTGCGGTGAGCGCGGGCGGCTGGGCCCGCGTGTCCGTCGGCGCGGCGGTGGCGGCGGTGGCGGCGATGCCCGGGGCCGCGGCGGCGGACGCGGCCGCTGCCGGATTCGCCGGCGTCGGCACCTGTGCGGTGGCCAGGCCGGTGGCGCAGGTCGCGATCAGCGACAGCAGCAATTTCGTGGTGCGATTCATCAGGCGCTTACTCCGTTGGGCCAGCGTGGCATGCTCAGAAATCCAGACCGACGGTCACGCCCACGGTGCGCGGCGGCACGTAGGTCGCGGCGAACGGACTGCCCTGCGGGTCGATGGTTTCCGAGGCCAGCGAGGTGATGCCGCGCGCATTGGTGACGTTCTTGACGTACCCGCGGATCGTCCAGTTGCCGACATAGGTTCCGGCGTGCAGGTCGATGCCGTGGTAGCCCGGCACCGACATGCGCGGACCGGGCACCGACAGGAAATCGGTCATGCGCGCACCGACGTAGCGATAGCTTGCGCCGACAAAGCCCGACCAGCCGTCGCCCAGCGGGAAGTCGTAATCCGCGCCCAGGTTGGCATTCCACTTCGGCACCCACGGCAGGCGGTCGCCGTTGTAGCCATACAGCCCCGGCGGCGTGTCCGCCGTCAGCCTGGCATCGGTCCAGCTGGCGTTCGCCGACAGCACCAGGCCGCGCACGGGCTGGTACTGCCAGTTCGCTTCCACGCCCTGGCTGCGGGCCTTGCCGCCGTTACTGAGGAAAACGAAACCGCCGGCGGCGGAGGTGAGCTGGATCTGGTTCCAGTCGATGTAGAACACGTCGGCGTCGAACACCATGTGCTGGTCGGGCGCGGTGGCCTTGAAGCCGAGTTCGTAACTGGTCAGCTTGTCGGGCGCGAAGCCCAACGGCGCGCCCAGGCCCGGCGGCACGCCGACGTTGGCGCCGCCGGGGCGGAAGCCCGAGGCCACGCGCACATAGGCCATCAGGTTGTCGCTGAACTTGTAGCTGGGATTGACCAGGAACGTGGTGGGGGTGTCGCTGCTGCGGATGGTGAAGTCGCTGGGCCCGGTCAGCAGGCCGCTGCCGACCTGCGTGTACGAAGTGCTGTCGTGGGTGTGGCGCGCACCCACCAGCACGCTCAGCTGCGGGGTGGCGTGCCAGGTCACGTCGGCGTAGCCGGCCCATTCCTTGAAGATGCCCGGGCCGATCGCCAGGTCCGCCAGGTTGGGCAAGGCGATCGGTGCGCCGGTCGTCGCGTCGAACACATTGACGGTCTGGTGGTTGCTGCTGTTCTCACGCGTGTAGAACGCGCCCACGCGCCATGCCAGCGTCTGCTGCGCCGGCGACTGCAGCCGCAGTTCCTGGGTGAACTTGCCGAGGCTGACCGGCTGGCTGACCGAATAGCCGCCGTTGGCCAGGCCGAACAGCGGATTGAGCAGCGGGCCGTAGGCGGTCGTCACGTCGCCGTCCTGGCTGACCTTCTGCGAGCCGTAGCTGGTCGACGAGACCAGCGTGGCCCAGCCGAGATCGGCGTTGACCGAGAGATCGTAGAGCCGATACTTGATCGCCAGCTGGCCCGTCCCGGCCGCCCGACTCTGCTTGTCGTAGCCGTAGATCGGCCGCAGGGTCGCCGGGTCCACTTCCACGCCGGTGTTGGCCAGGCCGTCGCCGCTGAGGCTCTGCGCCAGCGCCGAAAAGCGCACGTCGACCTTGTCGCTGGGCGTCCACCTCACTTGCGCACGGCCGCCGTCGACCTTGTCCTGGTTGACCTGCGACTTGCCGGTGAACACGTTGTCGATGTAGCCCGGGTCGTCACGATGGTAGGCGTTGACCCGCAGCGCCAGCTTGTCCTGCACCAACGGCAGGTTGAACATGGCCCGCCCGGTGAACCCGCTGCCGCCGCCGTCCACGCTGCTGAAGCCGGTGGTGACGCGACCGTACGCGCGGGTGGCGTCCGGCGGCGCGGTCACGAATTTCACCAGGCCGCCCAGCGAATTGGCGCCGTAGAGCGTGCCCTGCGGACCGCGCAGCACTTCGATGCGCTCGATGTCGGCCGGATCGATGTCCGGCGTCAGCAGGCTGCCCTCGGCGTACACCGTGCTCGATCCGTACGGCGCGTCGTCGATATAGGTGCTGACGCTCGAATTGGCCTGGCTGCTGCCCGAGGTGATGCCGCGCAACACCAGCTGCGTCTGCCCCGCCGAACTGGAGATCAGGTTGAGCCCGGGCACCTGGGTGGCGTAGTCGGCGAAGCTGTTCGCCCCCTCGCGCCGCAGGTCGTCGCCGGACACCACCGCTACCGCCATGGGCACGTCCTGCAGGCGTTCCTTCCGCTTGTTCGCCGTCACCACCACCTTGGCCAGGTTGGTGGGGGTGACGCGGTTCGCGTTGGCGGACGCGCCTTGATCGGCCTGCGCACCGGCGCCGCCGGCCACGGCCGCGCCGTCCGCTGCCGCCGCCATGGCCGGTACCGCGCCGCCGAATGGGCCGGCCAGGGCCACGGCAATGGCCAGGCAGATGCCGCGACGAGCCTGTTGAACACGATGAAGTCCCATGACGTTCTCCCCCGAATGAGTCAAGTGCACAGCCTGCCCTGCTATTGGTACACGTCTAACATTATCGTGTCAATGATATATTTCTATCATTCGAGGAAGAACGGGCGCGCGTGGTCGCATACCGGCGGGCCGGCCCGGCCCAACGGCAGTTGAACCGGTTTGGCCGGATACGAAGCCCGCCTTTGTGGTTTTTCATTGCGCCGCGCATCATGCCGCGGGACGCAGCCTGCCCAGGCGAAGAAACTGCCCGATCGCGTTGCCGACTCCTGATCCGCCCCACCGATTTCCCTTCCCCCGGAATGCCCCGATGGCCGTTACCACGCTGGACCCGCACACCGCGCTGATCGTGATCGACCTGCAGAAAGGCATCGTCGCCTACCCCACCGCCCACCCGATCGCCGACGTGCTGGCGCACGCGAGTACCCTCGCCGGCGCCTTCCGCCGGCAGCGGCAGCCAGTGGTGCTGGTCAACGTGACCGGCGCCGCGCCCGGGCGCAGCGAGCAGGCGCGCCGGCCGGGCGAGCGGCCCGCCGAATGGGCCGACCTGGTACCCGAACTCGACCGCCAAGCCGGCGACCACACGGTGAGCAAGCAGACCTGGGGCGCGTTCAGCGGTACCGACCTGCTGGCCCACCTCGAAAAAAACCGGGTGACCCAGGTGGTGCTGGCCGGTGTCGCCACCAGCATCGGGGTCGAATCGACCGCCCGCCAGGCCTACGAACTCGGCTTCAACGTCACGCTGGCGATCGACGCCATGACCGACACGAGTGCCGATGCCCACGCCAACAGTGTCGCGCGCATTTTCCCGCGCCTGGGCGAGACCGGCAGCTCCGCCCAGATCATCGCGCTGCTCGAAGGAGGCGCGACCGCGACATGATGAAAGGCACGTTCCGCTCGCTGAAGAACCGCAACTACCGGCTGTGGGCCGCCGGCGCGGTGGTATCCAACATCGGCACCTGGATGCAGCGCATCGCGCAGGACTGGCTCGTGCTGACCGAATTGACCCGGCACAGCGCCACCGCCGTCGGCATCGTGATGTCGCTGCAATTCGGGCCGATGGTCCTGCTGCTGCCGTTGAGCGGGTTCGCCGCCGACCACCTGGATCGACGCAAGCTGCTGGTCGCCACCCAGGCGGCGATGGGCTTGCTGGCGCTGGGGCTGGGCCTGCTCACCCTCGGCGGCACCGTGCAGCTGTGGCAGGTGTATGCCTTTGCCCTGCTGCTGGGTTGCGTGACCGCGTTCGACTCGCCGGCACGGCAGACCTTCGTCGCCGAGATGGTCGGCGAGGCCGACCTCTCCAACGCGGTGGCGCTGAATTCCACCTCGTTCAACGCCGCGCGCATGGTCGGCCCGGCCGTCGCCGGCCTGCTGATCGCCGGCGTGGGTACCGGCTGGGTGTTCGTGATCAACGCGCTTTCATTCGCCGCCGTACTGGTGGCGCTGTGGCGGCTGCGGGTGACCGACCTGCATCGCAGCGAAAAGGCGCTGCGCAACCGCGGCAGCCTGGCCGACGGCTTTCGCTACGTGCGCCAGCGGCCGGACCTGATGGCGGTGCTGTTCATGCTGCTGCTGATCGGCACCTTCGGCCTCAACTTCGCCATCTACATCTCCACCATGGCCGTGATGGTGTACCACGCCGGCGCCGGCACCTATGGCCTGCTCACCTCGACCATGGCCGTCGGCTCGATCGCCGGTGCCCTGCTTGCCGCGCAACGCGACAAGCCAAGCATTCCCCTGCTGATGGTCGGCGCCGGCGTGTTCGGGCTTGGCTGCACGCTGGCGGCGCTGATGCCGAACGAGCTGCTGTTCGCCGCCACGCTGGTGATCATCGGCATCTCGGCGCAAACCTTCACCACCTCCACCCTGAGCCTGGCGCAGATGACCACCGCGCCCGCCGTGCGCGGGCGGGTGATCGCGATCGTGCTCGCCATCGCGATGGGCGGCACCCCGATCGGCGCGCCCATCGTCGGCAGGGTCGCCGACAGCCTCGGCCCACGCTGGGCCCTGGCCCTGGCCGGCGCGTCCGGCTTCGGCGCGGCACTGGTCGGCGCGCGCTACCTGGCGAGGCATCGTGGTCTTCGCTTCGGCTTTGCCGGCGGGCGCTGGCACTGGCACATGGACGATGGCGAGCTGCCGGGCGATTCGGCGCCCTTGCGGTAGGCGGGAGCCTCGGCGGCGGTCTTTGTCGGGACCGCAGGCTGCTAGATCCCGGCCGCGGGATACAGCCAGCGGGCATGGCTGCGGGTCAGCAACTCCGGCACGCCGGAGCTTTCGTTCCACAACGCCGCACACTGCCTGCAGCGCATCAGGAAACTCGGCAGGTCCGGGTTCGTTGCCAGCCGCTCGAAGCGGTCATATGGTGCGTGGTAACCGGATTGGCAATCAGTGCAAAGCATGCGGCAGGGAAAATCGGCGGGAGAATGGCGGCAGCAGGCAGGACGGTGGCGGCGAGTTTACGCCGGCGTTGCGCTGCGTGAGGCTGTCGTTGAACATTCATGGCGGGGTGGTTCAATCGCCGCCCTGCCTTGCCGGCGCCGTAGCGGCCGCGGCAAGCCCTTGCCTCTTCCTGTCCCGTGTCATCCATTCCAGGAGCTCTCCGATGTCGCGTCCCCACCTGTTCCGCAAGACCGTGCTGTCGATCGCCGTCGCCACGTCGGGATTGATCATTGCCGCCTGCGCCAGGGTCCAGCCCTCCGCGGATCACGCCGCCCATGCGCGGCCGGCGCATCGCCAGCCGGCATCCGGGACATCCGCGCAGGACGCCGTGCCCACCGCGACGCCGATCAAGCACCTGGTGGTGATCTTCGGTGAGAACCGTTCGTTCGATCACTACTTCGGCACCTATCCGGTGGCCGGCAACCCGCCCGGCGAGCCGGTGTTCACCGCCCTGCCGGGGACGCCGGCCGTGCACGGGCTGAGCAAGGCCCTGCTGACGGACAACCCCAACGCGCGCAATCCGGCCAACGGCGTCAACGCCGTCAACCCATTCCGACTGGACCGCACCCAGGCGAACACCGAGGGCCAGAACCACGCCTATACCCCGGAGCAACTGGCCTACGACAACGGCCTGGCGGACCGTTTCCCCGCCTACACCGGCAACAACACCGTCAGCAGCACGGGCGCCTTCGGCGCCAGCGGCCTGGTGATGGCCTATTTCGACGGCAATACGGTCACCGCGCTGTGGAACTATGCGCAGCACTTCGCGTTGAATGACAACACCTACACCGACACCTACGGGCCCTCGACGCCCGGTGCGCTGGAAGTGGTCTCCGGCACCAACAACGGCGCCCAGGCCATCGTCGGCAAGGCGTCGACCATCCCCGACGGGCGTGGCGGGCTGACCCTGATCGGCGACACCGACCCCGCCTACGACGTCTGCTCGTCGCGCACCAGCGAGGTGCGGATGACCTCGAGGAACATCGGCGACCTGCTCGATGCCAGCCACCTCACCTGGGGCGGGTTCATGGGCGGCTTCGACCTCACCGCCACCAACGGCAACGGCACGACCGGTTGCGCGCGCAGCACCTATTCCAGCGTCATGGGCGCCACCGAGACCGACTACATCCCCCATCACAACTGGTTCCAGTACTACGCCTCCACGGCAAACCCGACCCATGCGCGGCCCAGCTCGACCGCCGAGATCGGCTACACCGACGAAAAGGACGCCGGCGCCACCCCCGTCCACCACGAATACGACGTCAACGATTTCTTCGCCGCCGTCTCCTCCGGCAACTTCCCCTCGGTCAGCTATCTCAAGGCTCCCGCGGTGGAGGATGCGCACCCGGGCAATTCGGACCCGCTGGACGAACAGGCGTTCATCGTGAGGGTCGTCAATTTCCTCGAGCGGCAACCCGACTGGAAGAACACCGCGATCATCATCACTTACGACGATTCCGACGGTTGGTATGACCACCGCTATGCTCCGCCGACCACGTCGTCCTTCGACGCGACCACGCGCCAGGGCCGGGTGACGGGCGCCGACCAGCTCAACGGCCCCGGCATCTGCAACGGCCCGGATGCCAAACCCGGCATCGGCGTGCACGGCGGCACCGTCAACGGCCGTTGCGGCCCTGGCACGCGGATCCCGCTGCTGGTGGTTTCGCCCTACGCACGCGTCAACTACGTGGACGATACCCGGCTCACCCAGTCCTCGGTGGTGCGTTTCATCGAAGACAACTGGCTCGACGGGCAGCGGCTGGGACAGGGTTCGAACGATGCCACGGCCGGCAGCCTCATGGGCATGTTCGATTTCGGCCGTACTCCTTCCACGCTGGCGCCGCCGATCTTCCTCGATCCGACCCTCGGCACCAGGATCGCCCGCCCCGGCCACGGCTGACGGCGGGAGGCTTCCCTGAACCCGCCACCGCGTCATGCGCCTTCGTCCAGCCCCTTTCCCTGCGCCCGGTTGCCGCCCGCCACGTGGCGTCGCGCGAACCCGCGGACGCCTGCCGAAGACCGCCCTCTGCCTGGCTTCCATCGCGGCCTGGCTGGGCGGCCATGCCGTTCCCGGCCAGGCCGCGGCGGCCGGCCCCGCCGGCGTCAACCCGCATCCGATCCACTTGCTGCTGCCGCCCGTGCAGCCGCTGAGCGCGGTCGCCCGGCTCGGCAGGCGGCTGTTTTTCGATCCCTCCCTGTCGGCGTCGGGGCGGCAATCGTGCGCCTCGTGCCACAGCCCCGGCTACGGCTACAACCCGCCGGACAAGCGGGCCGTCCAGCCGGGTGGGCCGGACCTGAAAAGCGTCGGCTACCGGCCGCCGCCGTCGTTGGCGTATCTGTACCGGCAACAGCCCTTCAGCATCGGCCCGGACACGTCCTCCGTCGACATTCCCGTCAATTTGAACGCGGTGGCGGCCTCGCTGCGCAACGTTCCCAGGGTGCCGAAGTCCGCGGGCATGCCGCCGCCGGCGGCGATGGTGCCGCAGGGCGGATTGTTCTGGGATGGGCGCGCCGACTCGCTGCAGCGGCAGGCCCTGCTGCCGGCGCTCAGTCCAGTGGAAATGGCCAATGCCAGCGTGTCCGCGATCGCCCGCAAGCTGGCCCGCACGCGCTACCGCGACCGGTTTGCCCAGCTGTTCGGCCCGACGATTTTCCAGGCGCCGCGGCAACTGGTCGCCGAGGCGATGTTTGCGATCGCCCGGTACCAGGTCGAGGACCCGTCGTTCCACGCCTTCACCAGCAAATACGATGCGTGGCTGCAGGGCCACGCCCGGCTGACGCCGGCCGAGCTGCGCGGCATGCACCTGTTCAACGACCCGGCCAAGGGCAATTGCGCGGCCTGTCACCTGAGCCGGCCCGGCCGCGACGGGCTGCCGCCGCTGTTCACCGACAGCCAGTACGAGGCGCTGGGCGTACCGCGCAATCCGCGCCTGGCCCCCAACCGCGATCCCCATTTCTTCGATCTCGGCCTGTGCGGCCCCTACCGCAAGGATCTTGCGCGGCAGACCCAGTACTGCGGCATGTTCCTGACCCCGACCCTGCGCAACGTCGACCGGCGCGCGGTGTTTTTCCACAACGGCGTCTACCGCAGCCTGAAGCAGGTGCTGGACTTCTACAACCTGCGCAGCGTGCAACCGGAGCGCATCTACCCCCGCGACAGCGACGGCGTGACCGTGCTGTACAACGACTTGCCGAAGGATCTGCGCGGCAACGTGGATAGCACCGACGCCCCCTTCAACCGCCACCGCGGCGACCTGCCGCCGCTGAGCGCGCTGGACATCCAGGACATCATCGCCTTCATCCATACCCTGGACGATGGCTATGCCCCGCCGCGCGCAAGCGCACCGGTCCGTCCCCGAACCCGCGATTGAAAGGGATTGGCCACGCCGGCCGCCCGTTCCCGGGCAGGCACGGCCCGCACCAGCACGGCGGCGCCGCAGGCGAATCCCACCGGGCGGCGGGCCCCTCCTGCGACGCGCCAGGGTCGGCCATCAGCCCAGCAACACCCGGTTCATGCGCTGCACGAAGGCCGCCGGATCCGGCAGCTGCGCGCCGGCGGATATCTCCGCCTGCTCCAGCAGCAGCGTGGCGAGGTCGCGTGCCCTGCCCTCGTCGGCCTCGGCCTCCACGCGCCGGACCAGGGCATGGGCCGGATTGATCTCCAGCGTCGGCTTCGACTCGGGCATGTCCTGCCCGGCCTCGCGCAGCAGACGGGCCAGGTGCGGCGCCATCTCGTAGTCGCTCAGCGCCAGGCATGACGGCGAGTCGGTGAGGCGGGCGGAGACCTTGACCTCGCCGACGCGCTCGCCAAGCAGGTCCTTGATCTTCTTCAGCAGCGGCTCGGCTTCCCGGGTCGCCTCTTCCTGCTTCGCCTTGTCGGCGTCATCCAGCGGCACATCGCCCTTGGCGGCGCTCTTGAGCTTCTTGCCTTCGTACTCGCTCAGGGAGCCGATCATCCATTCGTCGATGCGGTCGAACATCAGCAGCACTTCGATGCCCTTGGCCTTGAACGCTTCCAGTTGCGGGCTGCCGAAGGCCGCGGCGTAGCTGTCGGCGGTGATGTACCAGATCGCCTCCTGGCCGACCGCCATGCGGCCGATGTAGTCGTCCAGCGAGACGGTCTGCTTGCCGGGCTCGCCCTTGGTGCTGGCGAAGCGCAGCAGCTTGGCGATGCGCTCGCGGTTGTTGGCGTCCTCGCTGATGCCTTCCTTGAGCGTGTTGCCGAACGCCTTGTAGAAGGTGGCGAACTTCTCCGGTTCGTCGCGCGCCAGTTTTTCGATCAGGTCGAGCACCCGCTTCACGCAGGCGCCCTTGATGCGGTCGAGCTGGCGGTTGTGCTGCAGGATCTCGCGGCTGACGTTGAGCGGCAGGTCGTCGGCATCGACCACGCCGCGCACGAAACGCAGGTAGTTCGGCAGCAGTTCCTCGGCGGCGTCCATGATGAAGACGCGCTTGATGTAGAGCTTCAGGCCCTTGCGCTCGTCGCGGCCGCCCATCATCAGGTCGAACGGCGGCTGCGAGGGGATGTAGAGCAGCGTGGTGAAGCTCTGGCTGCCCTCGACGCGGTTATGCGTCCAGGCCAGCGCATCGTTGAAATCGTGGCCGAGCGACTTGTAGAAGCTCTGGTAGTCCTCGTCGGAAATCTCGCTCCTGGGCTTGGTCCACAGCGCCGAGGCGGCGTTGGTACTCTCGAACTCGCCGGTCGGCTTGCCGTCCTTCTCCACCGGCGTGCGGATCGGGAAGGCGACGTGGTCGGAATATTTGCGGATCAGCGACTTCAGCTGCCAACCCTTCAGGAACTCGTTCTCGTCGGCCTTCAGGTGCAGGATCACCGCCGTGCCGCGCTGTGGCTCGTCGACCCGCTCCAGCGAATACTCGCCCTTGCCGTCGCTTTCCCATTTCACGCCATCGGCGGCCGGCGCATCGGCGCGGCGGGTGATCACGGTGACCTTGTCGGCCACCACGAAGGCGGAATAGAACCCCACGCCGAACTGGCCGATCAGCCGCGCATCGGCCTTCTGCTCGCCGGACATCGCTTCCAGGAAGCGCTTGGTGCCGGAGCTGGCGATGGTGCCGATATTGGCCACCACTTCGTCACGGCTCATGCCGATGCCGTTGTCGCGCACGGTGATGGTGCGTGCCGCCTCGTCCCAGCTGACGTCGATATGCAGCTCGCTGTCGCCGGCCGACAGCGCCGGGTTGGCGATCGACTCGAAACGCAGCTTGTCGCAGGCATCGGAGGCGTTGGAGATCAACTCGCGCAGGAAGATTTCCTTGTGCGAATACAGTGAGTGCGTGACCAGGTGCAGGACCTGGGCGACTTCGGCTTCGAACTTGCGGGTTTCGGCAGGTGCGTTCATGGAATTCACTTGATGGATGGTATGTCGTTGGCACGGATGCAATGGCCGGGAGAACAGCGGCAGGCTCCCGAACGGGCCACCCCCGCCGATCCGGCGCATCACTGTCGCGCTGCCCCGGGTGAAGCTGGCGAAGGGAGAGGCCCTCGGGCGGCCACGGATTATTCGGGGCAGCAGTGGGCACTTTCAAGGGTGTGACGGCCAGCACATCCTGGTTGCCCGCCGGCAGCGGCACGCCCCTCGAGGTCAATTCGCCGCAGTCGCCCGCACCCGAATCACCCTAGAATCCGCCGATGACCTACCGCGGCCGGTTTGCTCCCTCCCCCACCGGACAACTGCATTTCGGCTCACTGGTGGCGGCCGTCGGCAGCTGGCTGTGCGCGCGCCACGCCGGCGGCCAGTGGCTGCTGCGGATGGAGGACATCGATCCCCCGCGCGAAGTGGCCGGCGCGGCGGCCGGGATCCTGGCCACCCTGCCCGCCTTCGGCCTGGTCGCGGACGAACCGGCACTGTTCCAGTCGCAACGCCTGGCCGCCTACGACGCGGCGTTCGGGCAGTTGCAGGCCAACGGCATGATCTTCCCGTGTACCTGCAGCCGCAGCGAACTGGCCGGCAGCGGCGGCATCCACCGTGACGGCAAGTGCGTCGGCAGCGCGCAGGCTGGCCGCACGCCGGCCTGGCGCCTGCGCGTACCCGAGGTGGAGGTGTGCTTTGAAGACGCCGTGCAGGGGCCGCAATGCGACAACCTGCGCGAGCTGGTCGGCGATTTCGTGATACGCCGGGCGGACGGCCATTACTCGTATCAGCTCGCCTGCGTGGTGGACGATGCCAGGCAGGGCATCACCGAGGTGGTGCGCGGGCAGGACCTGCTCGACTCCACCGCGCGGCAGATCTGGCTGCAACGCTGCCTGGACCTGCCGACCCCGGCCTACCGCCACCTGCCGGTGGTCCTGGATGCCGAAGGCAGCAAGCTGTCCAAGTCGACCCAGGCATGGCCGCTCGACCCCCGCGACCCGACCCCGGCGCTGCGCCGGGCGCTGGCTTTCCTGGGGCGGCCGCTACCGGACCGGGTCATCGACGCACAGGGTTTGCTGTCCCACGCGCTGGCCGATTTCGACCCGTCGCGTTTGCCGCAGTGCAGCGGTAATTCTTCCGCCTGAACGGCTATAAAGAATCGCGGCCCCGGCTTGTACCGCGACGCTCCCCAGCGATCATGAGCGATGATTGCGTACCCCACGCACAATTTCACAAGGAGATCGACAACATGACTCAACGCACGGCATTGGTCACTGGCGGCACTGGCGGCATCGGCAGCGCGATCATCCGCTATCTGGCCGGCCAGGGGCACCGCGTCGCCACCAATTACCGTGACCCGGTCAAGGCCGAAAGCTGGCGCCAGGCGATGGCCGCCGACGGCGTCGAGGTGTGCATGGTGCAGACCGACGTGACCGACCCCAAGGCCTGCGCCGCGATGGTCCGCGAGATCGAGGAAAAGATCGGCGGCGTGGACATCCTGGTCAACAACGCCGGCATCACCCGCGACACCACCTTCCACAAGATGAGCTACGAGCAGTGGACCGCCGTGATCAACGCCAACCTCAACTCATGCTTCAACGTCACCCGCCCGGTGATCGAGGGCATGCGCGCGCGCAAGTGGGGGCGCGTGGTGCAGATCAGCTCGATCAACGGCCAGAAGGGCCAGTACGGCCAGGCCAACTACGCCGCCGCCAAGGCCGGCATGCACGGCTTCACCATCTCGCTGGCGCAGGAGAACGCGAAGTTCGGCATCACCGTCAACACCGTGTCGCCCGGCTACGTGGCCACCGATATGGTCATGGCGGTACCCGAGGAGGTCCGCGAGAAGATCGCCGCGCAGATCCCCATCGGCCGGCTCGGCAGGCCGGAGGAAATCGCCCATGCCGTCGCCTTCCTGACCGGCGAGGAAACCGCCTGGATGACCGGCGCCAACCTGTCGATCAACGGCGGCCAGTACATGGGCTGGTAACAACGAATCGAGCCGTAGGAGCCCGCTCGCGGGCGATGCCCTTGAGGTCTGCGCCTCTCGGGGCAGAAGCATCGCCCGCCAGCGGGCCCCTACGAGCGGTTGAGCAGCTTTTCCAGCACCCTGCCTACGGCGGCGAAGGCGAAGGCGCCGGTGACATGGGTGGCCGCCCCGAGGCCACCGCCGCAGGCCAGGTTCAAGGCATCGCCACCCGGCGGCCGGGTGCCGCAGACGCTGCCATCCGGCTGCGGGTATTGCACGTTCTGCAGCGAATAGACGGCCGAAACGCCGAAGTAGCGATCCGGGTTGCGCGGAAAATTGAAGTCCGTGCGGAGCTTCTTGCGGATCAGGCTGAACATGGCGTCGTGTTCGGTGCGCGACAGGTCGCGCACGCGGATCTGGGTGGTGTCGGTACGCCCGCCGGCCGAACCCACGCTGACGATGGGCAGCTTGCGCCGGCGGCACCAGGCGATGGTCTCCAGCTTGACCCGAAACGCGTCGCAGGCATCCAGCACCACGTCGTAGCCGCGATCGAGCAGTTCGTCCAGCGTGGCCGGGGTGAGGAAACGCTCGATCGCCTCCAGCCGGATGGCCGGGTTGATCGCGTGCGCGCGCCGGGCCATCACGCCGACCTTGAGCTTGCCGTACTCCCCGTCCAGTGCGTGCAGCTGGCGGTTGGTATTGGAAACGCAGATCTCGTCCGCGTCGATCAGGGTTAGCCGCCCCACGCCACTGCGTGCCAGCGCCTCGGCCGCCCACGAGCCGACGCCGCCCACGCCGATCACGCAGACATGGGCCTGCGCCAGCACGTCCACGCTGCCGCGGCCATAGAGGCGCTCGACACCGGCGAAGCGCTCGGCCTGGAAGCCCGGCTCAGTCATGCCGCAGGGCCGGAGCGGATGGATGCAGCGGTGAATGTCTCACGGCGGTACCTGAAAGCGATGGCCGGCCATTTTATCGCGTCGGCGTGGAGCGTGGCGGCCAGGCACGTTATGCTTGCCCGGCCCCCGCCTCACCGAGGAAACCACTGCATGCGCGTTGCACTGATGATCCTGCTGGGCCTGGTCATTGGCATCCTGGGCACGGTCAACGTGATGGGCGCGCTGGAGGCACGCAACCCGATGCCCAAGGCGGTGATGCACACCATGGGCTACCACATGGGTGAACTGGGCCGTGCGATGAAGGCCCGCCAGTGCGCGGCCGCCGGCATCCAGCAGCACCTGCAGCGGCTGCAGTCGACCGCCACCGACATCGTGCCGGTATTCGGGATCAGCGACAAAGGCTTCACCGACAAGGCGGCCGAGCTGCAGACCCGCCTGCAGCAGGCATTGCAGGCCGCGCCGGCCACCTGCCCGGCACTGGCCGCGGCGATCAAGCCCATCGACGACACCTGCAAGAGCTGCCACCAGCAGTACCGCTGAGCCACGGCCCGGAGGCTGATCCGGCCGCCACGGCGGCAGCCGGGCCCGCCACTCATCCCGGCAAGGGAATGAACTCGTTCTCGTCGCCCGCCACCTTGCCGAACGCCTGGGCCTGCCACTCGAGCCTGGCCTGCTCGATCCGCTCGCGCGTGCTGGCCACGAAGTTCCACCACAGGTGACGCTCACCGTCCAGCGGCGCCCCACCGAACAGCATCAGCCGGGTCGCCGCGCGTGCGCGCAGGGCCGGCGCCGGCGTGCCGGCCTGCACCGCCATCCGCGCCGCGCCCACCTCGATCCCGCCCCATTCGACGGCGCCTTCGACCACGAAGATGCCGTGCTCGGCATGCTCCCGCGGCAGCGCCAATTCGGCACCGGCGGCCAGGTCCGCTTGCAGCAGGTACATCGGCGCAAAAACCTTCACCGGCGAGCGCTGCCCATAAGCGCTGCCGGCCACCAGCACGGCCTCGGCGCCGGGCAACGAAACCCGCGGCAACACGTCGCGGTCATGGTGATGGAACGCTGGAGCGGTCTCGGCATCCGCCTGCGGCAAGGCCAGCCACATCTGCACGCCATGCAGGGTCTGCCCGGCGCGACGCTCGGCCGGCGGCGTGCGCTCCGAATGCACGATGCCGCGGCCGGCGGTCATCCAGTTCACCTCGCCCGGCCGGATGTCGGCCAGGCTGCCGAGACTGTCGCGATGGCGAATCGCGCCATCGAACAGCCAGGTCACGGTGGCCAGGCCGATGTGCGGGTGCGGCCGCACATCCATGCCCTTGCCGGCCGCGAACACGGCCGGCCCGATATGGTCGAAGAACACGAAGGGACCGACGTGGCGAGCCTGCAGCACCGGCAGCAGCCGGCGCACGCTGAAACCGTCGCCGAGATCATGCACCTTGCCTTCGATCAGCAGCGGCTGTGCGTCCATGGTGTACTCCTGCGAATGGCGGGAAAGCGGCTCACCAGGCCCGCTGGTACTGCACCGGCGCTTCGATCTTCACGCCCAGCGCCTGCGCTGCCCGACGCGGGAAGTACGGATCGCGCAGGCTCTCGCGGGCAATCAGCACCACGTCGGCCTCGCCGCTGGCGACGATTGCCGCCGCCTGCGCCGCTTCGGTGATCATGCCCACCGCGCCGGTGGCGATGCCGGCCTCGCGCCGGATGCGTGCCGCAAACGGCACCTGATAACCCGGGCCAAGCGGGATCGTCACGTGCGGCAGCAGCCCGCCGCTGGAGACGTCGACCAGGTCCACGCCCAGCGCCCCGAGCTGTTGCGACAGGCGCACGCTCTGCTCGATATCCCAGCCGCGCGGGCCGTCGTCGGGCGCCCAGTCCGTCGCCGAGATGCGCAGCCACAGCGGCAGATCGGCCGGCCACACCTCCCGCACCGCGGTGACCACATCGCGCACCAGGCGGGTACGGTTGTCGAAGCTTCCGCCATAGAGGTCGGTGCGCTGATTGCTCAGCGGCGACAGGAACTGGTGCAGCAGGTAGCCATGTGCGGCATGCACCTCGACCAGCTCGAATCCAGCCGCCAGGGCGCGCTGCGCCGCCGCGCGGAAATCGGCCACCACCTGGCGGATCCCCGCCGCGTCGAGCGCCTGCGGCGTCTGCCAGCCGCTGTCGAACGGCAACGCCGAAGGCGCCACGCTGACCCAGCTGCCCTGCTCCGCCGGCACCGGGCCGGAGCCATCCCAGGGCCGCAAGGTGCTGGCCTTGCGCCCGGCATGGGCCAGTTGCACCCCTGCCACCGCGCCGTGCGCCTTGATGAAACGGGTAATCGGCTGCCATGCCTCGACCTGGGCCTGGTTCCACAGACCCACGTCCTGCGGCGAAATGCGCCCCTGCGCAGACACCGCGGTCGCTTCGGCGATCACCGCGCCCGCACCGCCCACGGCGCGACTGCCCAGGTGCACCAGGTGCCAGTGGTCGGGCACGCCATCGGTCGCCGAGTACTCGCACATCGGCGACACCAACAGGCGGTTGCGCAGCGTGAGCCCGCGTTGAGCAAAGGGATCAAACAGGTTCATCGGGAGAATTTCCAGCATGGGTCGGCAACAACACATGCTGGCGCCGGACCGGCGAATCAAGCGCAGGCGTCCACAGCGGTGCGACGCGCGCCGTCGGCCGCAAGGACCGGCAGCAGGGACGTGTTCGCTTGCACCGTGCCCGAGGCTTCGTCGGGCACCGGCGGAGACGGACGAATCGGCACCGGACAATCACGGCGAGGCGCGCGGCAAGAGCGGAAAAAAGGCCGGCATCTGCCGGTGCCGGCCTTTTTTCGACCCCCTGGACGGGGGATTCAAACGGGCGTGACTTCTTCCGCCTGCAAGCCCTTCTGGCCGTCAACGACCTTGAAGCTCACCTTCTGCCCTTCCTGCAGGCTCTTGAAACCCGAACCCGTGATGGCGCGGAAATGCACAAACACATCCGGGCCGGATTCACGACTGATGAAACCAAAACCTTTGGCGTCGTTGAACCACTTCACCGTACCTACTTCACGATCCGACATGACTCACTCCGATCCAATCCATACGCATGAGACAAACCAGCCCCGACGGGCCGACGATTTACTGGGCGTGACATGGTCTGGCACGAGGCGAGATCGCGGGACGTTGCCCCTGATGCACATGTGGCCAAGCAGACACAGTAACCTCAGCATAACGTATTTTTCTTCAAAAGTGATTTGTCAAGCATCCTGTTGCGGGCACGGTCACGGCCAGGGGCTGCGGGCCGCCGCGGGGCCGGCCAGGAGGCAGGAAAAGGACCATGCGACGCCATCGCACCGTGCTTGCGGGCAACCGACGACAACGGTAATTTGCCGTAGGCCCCACCTGCCGCGAGGCGGCCGATCGCACCGGCCTGGCCGCCGGCAACAGCCCACTTTGCGAGGAGCAGCCCCATGTCCGCCCCGACCCTGACCCTGGCGATCAGCGGCTGCCTGTTGCTGGCAGCCTGCGCCCGGCAGCCGGCCACCCGTCCGACACCGGCCGCGGCCGGCTCGAGGCCACCGTCCGCCGGCAGCAACGCGGTATCCAGGCGGCCGAGCAGCGTGGTCGCCGCCGAGGGCGCCGGCAACGACGGCGCGAGCCTGCCGAAAACCACCGGCATCCCCGCCTGCGACGACTACCTGTCCAGTTATATCGCCTGCCATCACGCGGCAGGGATCTTCACGCCGGGGCAGCTGCCCGCCCGCTACGAGGCGATGCGCACCAGCCTGCTCCGCGATTCGCAGAATCCGGACATCCGCCCGCAACTCGCGCAGCGCTGCAACTCCCTGGCCAGCCAGTTGCGCGAAGCCCTGCATGGCAAGGCGTGCGCCGTGAACCCTGCGCCAACCGACAGTTCCCGCTGAGGCCGTGCCGACGGCCTGGCGCGCGCTTGCCTAGCCGCACGCCACGGCGACGGCGGTCCGCAAGGCTTTGCGCAGCGATGCCGGCCGGATGAAGCCGAACCGCAGCTGCGGCGTGCCATGCCAGCGGGCGACATCGGCCAGCGTCAGCGCCAGCGCGTCCAGCAATACCGGCCCGACCTGCACGCCCGGCTCCAGCCACAGCGACTTGACCTCGAACACACCTTCGCCGCGATGCGCCTTGGCATCGAGCCGGCCGACCAGGCGACCGCGATGCAGGATGGGCAACACGAAATAGCCGTAGCGCCGTTTCGGCGCCGGCGTGTAGCACTCGAGGGTGTACTCGAAATCAAACATCGCCTGCAATCGGGCGCGGTCCCACACCAGTGGATCGAACGGCGACAGCAGCGTGGTATGCGTGGCGCGCAGCCGTCCGCGCCGTGCCTGCTCGAGCAGGGCGGCATGATCGCGGTGCACATAGGCCGGGCTGCTCCAGCCCTGCACCGCGACCGCCAGCAATTCTCCACTGGCCAGCAGGGGCGCCAGCTCATCGTCGCCGACCCTGGGTTTCAGGCGGAAATAGTCGGCGATCCAGGCCGCCGGGGTCACTCCCAGTGCGCGCACGCTGTCGAGGATGAAGCCGCAGCGCAGTGCGGCGGCGGAAACCGTCGCCGCGGCCGGATCGAAGGGAGGGTCGAGCGCGGCCAGCACCCGCTCGCTGAGGTCGTATACGCGCTGGAAGTTCTCGCGCCGCGCCACCATCAATTCACCCAGTGCAAACCAGGCCTCAAGCCAGCGCTTTTCCGGCTTCCACGCCCACCAGCCGGGCTTCGCCGTCGCCTCGCCGTGGCCGTCGCGCGCGAAGTCCGCTGCCCGCGCCGGGCCGGTGCGGCGAATGCCGGCGAGCAAGGCGTCCATGCCCTCGCGCTGTTCACGATGCATGCGCACGGCATGCCGGTGTGCCCAGTGGTCGGCCCTTTGCGCGCGCCAGCCGTGGTGCCGGCCGATATCGGCGGCGCCGACGAAACAGGCCTCGTGGGCCCAGCACTCGGCCAGCCTGCCTTGCGCCAGTGCTTCGTCCAGCCAGGGCATCGGGTAGGCACCAAGCCGCGAGTACAGCACCAGGGAAGGGCTGCGGGCCACCACGTGGATGGTGTCGATCTGCAACAGCCGCATGCGCTCGACCGTCGCCACCAGGTCCGCGCGGTGCGGCCGCCGGCGCAGCGGCTGCAACAACCCCTGCGCCGCCAGTTGCATGCAGCGCGCCTGCGCCAGGCTCAGCGGCCTGCCGCAGGCTGAAGCGCGGTTCAACGGCATGAGGCTTTCACGAATTCGTCACCCAAAAATTCAGCGGTCATAGACATAACAGCCACTAACGTGGTTTGCAGTTCGGTCGCCGTCATCCGCTCGACAGGCTGCGGACCCGACCTAGGCGCGAACCGCCTCAACTTTCCGCATTCTCACATGGAGCAACGCTCATGAAATCCTCTCACCTGCTGTTGTCGTCACTGATGGCGGGCACCCTGCTGTGCTCGGACGTCGTCCTCGCGCAAGCCGCCCCGGCGGCGGCGCCGGCCACGGCGGGTTCCACCGCCGGCACGGACTCCGCCACCTACCAGACCGCGCAAGGCACGCTGGTGGTAAACAGCGTAGCGGCACCCGCCCCGTCGATCGGTCCGGCGCCATCGTTCGCGACGCTTGCCGGTAGCGGCAAGAGCATCACCGCCGCGCAGGCCGCGGCCTATCCACCGCTGGCCAACGACTTCATCAACGCCGACCGCAACCAGGACGGCAAGATCAGCAAGTCGGAGTACGCGCACTGGCTGAAGCAGCTCTGACGGATACCGTGTGCGCACGGGCGACCCGACGCACGCGGATACGTGAAGGTGACTGTCGCCCCATCCGCTCGTCGCGTGGGGCGACGGCGCCGCGGGACGGCAACCGGCCTGACGGTCTGGCAAGGAGCCCGGATACCCGGCTTCGAGTAGACTTTCGCTGGGGAGTCCGCATGGCGGACCCCGCGCAAGCAAGTGCCCTGATTTCACGGCCACCCCGGAAACCCCATGAAAGCAGCACTGGTCGCCGTGTCCGCGGCACTGCTCCTGGTTATCGCCGCCCGCGGCGCCCGAGCGCAGAATCCCGATCCCACCGACATCCGTGGCTGCACGGCGATCGAGAGCGACGCGCAACGCCTGGCCTGCTACGACCAGGCCACCGGACGGGTGAACCTGCCCGCGGCGCAGAAGCGCGGCGGCGCGCATACCCCTGCCGCAGGCGTGTTCGGCAATGACGCCATACCGCATGACGGCGACAACGACGTATCCACCCCGCTGTCGCTGCTCGACAGCCGCTGGGAGCTGAGCCCGGAGAGCAAGCTGGGCACCTTCAATCTCCGCGGCTACAAACCGGTTTATGTGATGCCGGTGTTTGCCACCAGCCACCAGAACAACCGGCCGCACAGCCCGAATCCCGACAACACCGTGGCGAACAGCGAGCGCCTGGACAACATCGAATCGAAGTTCCAGCTCAGCCTGAAGACCAAGGTCTGGCAAGGCGTCTTCGGCGACGCCGGAGATTTATGGATCGGCTACACCCAGTCCTCGCGCTGGCAGGTATACAACTCCAGGGTGTCGCGGCCGTTCCGCGAAACCAACTACGAGCCCGAGGCGCTGCTGGTGTTCGCGACCCACTACGAACTCTTCGGCTGGCAGGGGCGGATGCTGGCGATCGGCTTCAACCACCAGTCCAATGGCCGCAGCAATCCGCTGTCACGCAGCTGGAACCGTGCCGTTGCCAATATCGGCTTCGAACGCGAGGGGTGGACGGTGATGTTGCGGCCCTGGTGGCGCATCCCCGAAACCCGATCGACCGACGACAACCCCGACATCAGCAACTACGTCGGACGCGGCGAAATCGAGATCGTGCACGAGTGGCATGGCCAGGAATTCGGCATGAACCTGCGCGATTCCTTCCGCGGCGGCCGCAACCAGCGCGGTTCCGCCCGGCTCAGCTGGAGCTTTCCGATCGCCGGCAACCTGCGCGGCTACGCGGAACTGTTCAAGGGCTATGGCGAAAGCCTGATCGACTACAACCACAACGCCACCTACCTGGGCCTGGGCGTGTCGCTGCTGGACTGGTACTGACCGGCCGCCGCCGGGCCGGCGGTGGCGACCCGGCCCCCGGCGAACCGCCGTGGCTGGCTGGCGCTCAGTGGTGATGGCCACCGGCGCCGTGCACGTGGCCGTGCTCCAGCTCTTCCGCGCTGGCGGCGCGCACGTCGGCGACTTCGATGGCGAAATGCAGGGTCTTGCCGGCCAACGGATGGTTGCCGTCGATGAACACCTTGCCGTCCTCGACCTTGGTCACGATGACGTTGATCTCGCCCTGCGGGCCACGGCCCTGGAACTGCATGCCGGGCTGGATGTCATCGACGCCCTGGAATGCCTCGCGCGGCACTTCCTGCA
The DNA here is from genome assembly GCA_028866435.1 of Lysobacteraceae bacterium. Classification (GTDB taxonomy): domain Bacteria; phylum Pseudomonadota; class Gammaproteobacteria; order Xanthomonadales; family Rhodanobacteraceae; genus Rhodanobacter. Next base: position 38,679 of record JAGWIC010000014.1, read on the forward strand.
TCAGCTCGGCGTGGTGCACGCCATAGCCTTCCTCCGGCGCCACGTCGGCGTGGAACTTGTCGCCCGCCACGCGGCCTTCCATCTGCTTCTCCAGACCCGGCACGATCATGCCGCCGCCGTGCAGGTAGGTCAGCGGTTCGCGACCTTCGGAGCTGTCGATGACCTGGCCTTCGTCATCGGTCAGCGTGTAGTGAAAGGCCGCAACGGTGTTCTGGGCAATCTGCATGGGAGTCTCGCCAATAGGTTCATGTCCGCCGGCCGGGCGCCGGCATGAGCAGCGAATGCTAGCAGAGTCGGCCCGGCGGACAGGCTCGGGATTGGCGATACTGTGCACCGGATTTCGCCACCACCGAGCCCCATGCGCCGCGCCATCCCACTGACCCTGATCGTCGCCAGCCTATTCTTCGGCGGCATGGTGGCGAAGGCAGCCGCACCGGCCAACGCGGGCGTGGCCAGCCGCGCCGCGCTGGTGGCGCAGATCGACGCGGCGATCGGGCAACCCCGATTCGCGGCCGCCCGCTGGGGCATCGCGGTGGTCTCGCTCGACCACGGCGACACCTTGTATGCACGCAACGCCGGGCAGTTGCTGCAACCGGCCTCCACCGCCAAGCTGTACACCGCCGCGCTGAGCCTGGCGGCCCTGGGCGCGGACTACCGCATACCGACCCGCCTGCTCGCCACCGGCCCGCTCAGCCACGGTCGTCTGAACAGCCCGTTGCTGCTCTACGGCTTCGGCGACCCGACCCTCGGCACCGCCGGCAGTGTCGGCTGGGCCGACCAACTCGCCGCGCAGGCCGCCGCCCGCGGCCTGCGCGTGGTGCGTGGCGACCTGATCGCCGACGACAGCTATTTCACCGGCCCGGCCCACGGCAGCGGCTGGGAACTCGACGATATCCTGAGCGCGTTCGCGGTGCCCGCATCCGCGCTCAGTGTCGGCGAGAACGTGGTCAGACTGACGGTGAGCCCCGCCCCGCGCCCGGGACAACCCGCCCGGCTGCAGCTCGACCCGGCCGCGGCCACCCCGGTCGCGGCCAGTCGACTGCTGACCGCCGCGGCCGGCACCCGCAACGACATCCATTTCGATCGCGCATCGGGACAAGACACCCTGCAGGCGTTCGGCCGCATCGCGGCGGATGCGCCGGCGCAGCGCTTTGTGCTGTCCGTGGCCGATCCCGCACGGCTGGCGGGACGGCAATTGCGTGACGCGCTGAAGCGTCACGGCATCCGCATCACCGGGCGCGTACGCGTATTGCACTGGCCGCAAGGCGATGCCGCGCTGATGACCTCGAGCGAGCTGCTTGGCGAAGTCTGGTCGCCGCCAGTGGGCGAGATCCTGCGCCGGGGACTGAAGCGCTCGCAGAACCTCTATCTGCAGAACCTGCTGTTGACCGTGGGGGCGCGCGAGCGCACCGCCACGCCCGGCTTCAGCAGTGCCGAAAGCCGTGGCCTGAACGCCATGCGGCAGATACTCGGCGCGGCCGGCATCGCGCCGTCGACGGTGCTGCTCAGCGAGGGAAGCGGCCTGTCGCGCCGCGATCTGGTCACGCCGGAGGCGCTGGTGCGCTTGCTGGTCTATCTGGCGCATCAGCCGCAGGCGCAGGTGTTGCGCGACGCCCTGCCCATCGCCGGTGTCGACGGCACCCTGATCCACCGCATGCGGGGGACCGCAGCGGAAGACAACGTGCATGCCAAGACCGGCAGCATGAGCTACGTCTCCAGCCTGGCCGGCTACGTCACCAGCGCGAGCGGCGAACACCTGGCATTCGCGATCATCCTCAACAACTACCAGCGCCCGCCGCACGCACCGCCCGTCAGCAGCGACATCGATGCCATCGCCGTGCTGCTGGCCAACTATCGCGGCGCCCGGTGAGGCGCCGGCGACCGCGGCTCAGCCGCTGAGCAGGGCCAGCGTTTCCCTGCCGATTTTCTGCGGCGTCTCGGTGGAGGCGTAGCGCTTGACCACCTGGCCCCTGGCATCGACCAGGAACTTGGTGAAGTTCCACTTGATCGCCTCGCTGCCGAGGATGCCCCTGCCCTCGCTCTTCAGCCACTTGTACAACGGATCGGCCTTGTCGCCATTGACCTCCACCTTGGCGAACATCGGGAAGGTCACCTCGTACTGGGTGCTGCAGAAATGCCTGATCTCCGCTTCGTCGCCCGGCTCCTGGTGGCCGAACTGGTCGCACGGGAAACCCAGCACCACCAGGCCGCGATCGCGCTGGTCCTGCCACAGCGTTTCGAGCCCCTTGTACTGCGGGGTGAAGCCACACTTGGAAGCCACGTTCACGATCAGCAAGGTCTTGCCGCGCCACTGCTCCAGCGGATGCGGCCTGCCGTCGATATCGGTCACGGTGAAGTCGTAGACGCTGGTCATGCCGTTGCTCCTTCGAATGAAACCTCGCCGGCCAGTCTACGCCATCGCAACGTCATGCCGCCGCCAGGCAGCACGGCGGCTCAGTCGATCTCGGCGGGAATCTCGAACACCTGCCTGAGATAGGCCACGTAGGCCTTGTCCCCGCACATGTTCTTGCCCGGCGAATCGCTCAGCTTCGCCACCGGCTGCCCGTTGCAGCGGACCATCTTGATGACGATGTTGAGCGGCGTCGGCCCCACGTCGTTGGTGAGGTTGGTGCCCACGCCGAAGGCCAGCAGACAGCGGCCCTTGAAGTGGGCGTACAGCTGCATCACCTTGGGAATGTCCAGGCTGTCGCTGAATACCAGCACCTTGTTGCGTGGGTCGACGCGGTTCGAGCGGAAATGCGCCAGCACCTTCTCGCCCCATTCGAAGGGATCGCCGGAATCATGCCGGGTGCCGTCGAACAGCTTGCAGAAGTACATGTCGAAATCGCGCAGGAATGCGTTGAGCCCGTACACGTCGGACAAGGCGATGCCCAGGTCGCCGCGGTACTCGCGCGCCCACGCCTCCAGCGCCGCCACCTGGGAATCGCGCAGGCGCGGGCCAAGTGCCTGATGCGCCTGCAGGTACTCGTGCGCCAGCGTGCCCAGCGGGGTCAGGTCCAGCTTGCGGGCCAGCCACACGTTGCTGGTGCCTGCCAGTTGCCCGCCCAGCCCGTCGCGCAACGTGGTCACCACCTCCTCGTGCCAGCTCCGCGAATAGCGCCGGCGGCTGCCGTAGTCGGCGATCCGGCAACCGCCGAAATCCGGGGTATCGCGCAACAGGGCGATTTTCCGGGCGAGGCGGCGGCGACCCTCGCCAAGATCGAGATGCGCGCTGGTGCGCCTGAAATACACCTCGTTGACGATCGCCAGCAGCGGCACCTCGAACAGGATGGTGTGCAGCCACGGGCCGCAGATGCGGATGTCGATCTCACCGTTGCCGGATTCGGACGGACCGATCTCGACATATTTTTCGTTCAGCTGGAACAGGCCGAGGAAATCGACGAAGTCGCTCTTGATGAAGCGCCAGCCGCGCAGGTAGTCCAGCTCATCGGCACGGAAACGCAGCTGGCACAGCGCGCTCAGCTCGGCACGGATTTCGTCGATGCAGGGCACCAGGTCGACGCCGGGGTTGCGGCATTTGAAGCGGTATTCGACCTGGGCGGCGGGATACTGGTGCAGCACCACCTGCATCATGGAAAACTTGTACAGGTCGGTGTCGAGCAGCGATTCGATGATCATCAGTGGCCCAGGCGATGGAGCGGGAATGCCCGCCGCATCCATTATCCATGCCGGCGAGCATGCGCTGCGACCACGCGGAAACGCAGGCATAAAAAAACCTCATCAACCAGGGGAGGATTGATGAGGTTTGTCAGGCGGCCTCCAGGGGAGGTAAGGCCGGCCCCTCAGTGACGCGCTGGTACTGCGCCACTTCCTGTCGCCATCACGGCGATACGTAGCCTTAGTGTGTCCGCAGCGCCATCGGTTCAACCGGCAAGGTGGCGCATGTTCAGCTGCCCGACAGGCTGGCGGCCCGGCCATGGCAAGCCCGGTACGCGCAAATCCACGCAGGCCGGCTCGCGCTCACCGTCCGGGTGTCTGCGGGGCCGCCGCCGCAGGGGTCGAGGGCGACGGCAGCAGCGCCTGCAGTTCATGCTCGCGCTTCGCCTTCGGCTCGCGCGCCAACGCACGCACGCTGGCGTAGAAACGCGGCCAGTTCGCCCCTGCGCGGTCGAACACGGCGGCGAATGCCGGCGTCCAGCGGTCGTACAGGCCAAACGGCAGCAATCGCGCGTTGTTGATCGGTTTCGCCACCCAGCCGTCGTAACGATGGTCAGCCGGCCCGTCGCGATCGCGCCATTGTTCGTAACGAAGGCGAAACGCGGCGATTTCGGCCTGCTTGGCGGCCTCCATCGCCGTGGCGTCGGCGCCGCTGGCGTAGACGCGCCGGAGTCGTTCGCGCAGGCCCAGCACCAGCCGGGTGAAGCCATCCTCCAGCGCCTGATCGCGTTCATCCCGCGCCGGCAGGCCGCGGGACGCCCGCCATTCGCGCAGCCCCTGCTCCTGCACGAAGGTGGCGAACGACTCGTTGAACGCCGTATCACCCTTCACGTAGATCAGTTGATGCGCCAGCTCGTGGAAAATCGTGCTGGCCAGCTCGTCATCATCCCATGCCAGCATGCTCGACAGCAGGGGATCGGCGAACCAGCCCAGGGTGGAATACGCCGGCACGCCCCCCACCCACACGTCGTCGCCGCGCGCCCGCCACTGCCTCGCGTCGGCCTTCGCCGCGGCCTCGCTGAACCAGCCGCGATAGGCCACGCAGCCTGCGATCGGGAAACACTGCGGCACCGCATCGACCGAATAACGGGGCGCGACAAACACATTCCAGACCACCCAGCGGCGGTGCAAGTCCACGTAGCCGGTGTAGCTGCGGTTGTCGGGCAGGCCCAGTCGCCGCGAGGCAAACCGGCGCGCCTGCTGCGACAGGCGAAGCCGCGCGGCGAGTTTCGGATCCGTCGCCGGATCGTCCAACAGCCGGCTGACCGGGCGCCGGTGAACAAGCAGCTCCGCCTGCCCCCGCACCGCCTGCGCGTAATAGCGCATGCTGCTGCAGCCACACAGCCAAAAGCCCGTCATCGCGAGGATGATGAGCCGTGCCATCGGCGCGCGCGACGCCATGCGGCGGGTGGGGGACATCCCGACATTGTGCCTGATGGATTCTCGGACTCCGCTGGCCGCGGCCGGCGCCCGGCCGCGCGAGGACCGCTCTTCGCCGAGACACCGGTCGATCCCACGGCCCGCCCGGCGGCTAGTTGCGATGGTCGTGCGCGCGATCGCGCCGATGATCGCCGCCACGGCGACCGCCGCCCGGCGTCGAGGGCCGCGCCTGCGCCCTCACGCCGGATGACTGGCGAACATCGCCACGATAACCACCACGGCGGTCATCGTGATATCCGCCGTCCCGGTCGCGCCGATAGCCCCGGTCGTCCCGGTCGTGCCCGTGGTAGCGTGAGCCGCCGTACCAGGCGCCACCGATGCCGACGCTCACGCCCGGCGTATAGCAGCAGCCGTAGTAGCCGTAGTAGCCATCGCCGTAGTAGCCCGGATAGTAGCCGTCGTAGTAACCCGGCGCCGCGTAGTAGGTGGTGGCGCCCTGCCCGTAGTAGGCATCGCCCCGGTAAGCGGAGCCGCGCACGTAGCTGTAGCCCGGGTCGTAGTAGCAACCCGAAAGCGACACGGCCACCGCGATCAGGATGAAACTGGCCAGGATGCGTTTCATGACGCGTCTCCACTCAAGGCTGACGAGCGCATGCTAGGCGCTCGCTGTTGAACCCGCCCTGAGCCTCGCCACATGGCCGGGCAGAGCGCGCCGGCACGGCGTTGCGAGTCGGCTCAGCCCTTGCGCTTGCCCTGTTCCTGGCGCAGCGGCACGGCGGCACGTCCGCCGCCCGCAGCGGCCACCGGCGGGCGCAACTGTGACACATTCGACGGCGGCGGCTGCCGATCCGCAC
>JAGWIC010000015.1 GCA_028866435.1 Lysobacteraceae bacterium
GGCTCGTGGCCATTACGGGCAGGAAGGGGTAATCCGCCTCTGTGGCCGAAACCAGGAATGCCGAGCGCCAGTTCCAGACCACCTTGGCATTGAGCGGCCCCCTGCCGTAATAGAGGCCGAGATTCAGGCTGTCACGAGAGAGTTCCTGTGGCGGCAGCTTGGTCTGATTGACGCACTGCGTGGCGGCGGCATATCCATAGGCGCAATAGTTGACCGAGCCGAAATTCATTCCGATCGGCTTGATATAAGTGTAGTTGGCGTTTGCGCCAAAGCCCGACAGCCAGCCGGGCAGGAACGTGAAGGTTTGCTGATAAGCCAGTTCCGCACCATGGACACTGGCGTGGTGGTTCAGGTTGACCAGGCCGGCGGTATATATCTCGGGGTAAGTCACACCATTATTGGTGACTGCCACGTTCACCACGCTGGTGTCGTACTGTATGGTGTTGTTGAGTTTCTTCCAGAACAACGTCGCGGACAGCTGGCCGACGTTGGCGAAATACCACTCGGTGGTGAGGTCGAAGTTTTGCGACGTAATGGGCTTCAGATAGGGATTGGTTCCCGATTGATAATTGCCCACGGTCGGTACGGTAAGTCCGTTGGAGGGAGTGTAGGGCAGCAAACCCGACACTCCTTGCCCCGCTGCCAGCGCTTGCAGGCTTGGGCGATAGATGGCGCCGGAGTAGGCGAATCGCGAGATCAGATCGTTGGTCCAGCCGATCGCCAGGTTGAAGCTCGGCAGCACGTTGGTATACGAATTCGGCTGCGTGATCGGCGTGTACGCGCCGTTGGCAAAGTTGGTGTATCGCTGTTGCTCGGCGGGAGTCAGCGCGCAGAACGTGCCGGGAGCCGCGGTTCCGCCGTTCGTCTGGGTCGCGCAATACTGCGCGACGGTGGCGCCATTCTGGGCCAGCGTCTGGTTCGGAAGGATCAAGTAGCCCGTAGCATTGTTTTGGGTGCGGATGAGGCGAACGCCAACATTGCCGCTGATCTGCAAGTTGCTGAGGAAATCGGTACTGTCATTGCCGAAGTTCAGCTGCATGTACGCAGCCTTGGTTTCCGTGGAGTTGGAGGAGATCTCCTGCGGTATGTAGTTTGTTCCCGGAACGAGTCCGACGCGCTGATAGTTGGTGTAGTAGGGGCCGCCGAGTGTGCCTGGGGGCGCCGAAGCCAACCATTGGGCGTTGATCCCCTTGATGATGGCAACCGCCTGCTCGAACTGCGTTGCCGGATTCACATTGACGTAGGGAGCAGTGACGCCATAGTTGGTATTGAACGCCGGCAGGTTGATGCTGACCGGCGTGGTGACGCCTGGCGTCTGAGCACCCGTGATGACGGGTGACCAGCCCCCCCAAGGCCACATTGAGCTGACGACTTGATAGTTGAAGTCCGAGTTCTGCAGCGTCTGACCCTGCTTGTCGTAGCGAACGCCGAACTGGATCGTGTCAATGAAGTCGGCGTTGACATCGAACGTGCCGTCCATCCGGAACGCGCGCTGGTTGCCCCACGAGTGGCGATAGGCGTCCTGCGCCGCGGCATAGTAGAAATTGGCCGGATCGGCAAAATACTGCGCCGTCGTCTGGGTCGGGGTCGGTGACAACACGCTAATGCTTGGCACGCCATTGCCATGCGTGGTGATGTCCCAATTGGCATTGGTCAGCTGGCGAATGTAGTAATACAGATAGTTGTAGTCGGACTTGGTGTATTGCCCGTCGGCACTGAGATGCAACCGGTCGGTGACGTTCCACTTCACATTGAGGTTGAAGTCGTTGGTGTTGTAGCGGGTCGTGTATCCCGTCGTGTCCAGCTGGGTCTGGGTGCCGCCGTATCCGGTGGGCGCGAAGCTCGTCCCTGATGGAGCCGTCGTGATGATGCCCGACGTCATGACTCCGTTGGAGTTGTAGGTTGGCGTGGTACCCGCCAGCGGTATGCCACAGGTCGCATAGCCACCGAACGCACACGCATCGGTCGAGGCCTGCAGGGTGCGCTCGTCCGTTTTTTCATTGTCCGATACGCCAACCCATTGCAGGGTAGCGCTCAGCTTCTTGTCCGGGCTCTCCCACTGCAGCGCGAGGTCGTGGCCGAAGCGCTGGGACGTCTGGTTCTGGATGCGCAGATCACCACCAACGGGTACGTAAACGGTTTGACCTGGCGCCAGGCCCGGGAAAGCGTCTACTGCGCCGTTTGGAAGCGTGCAGCCGTTGCAACGCTGCTGGTAATTGACCACCGAGATGGCGTTGTCCTGCTGGGCAATCCGCCCGAACGCAACGGCGCCCAGGACGCCGAAGCGGCCCCAATCCGTTTCGAAGTTGTGGCTGAACAGGCCCGACATATGCGGCGTGGGCGTCCTGGCCAAGGTGCCCCAATCAGTGCCCACGCTCACAGATGCGGTCGTCGGCTTGTTGCTGTCGAAGGGCTTGCGCGTGTTCATGTCGATCGTGCCGGCGATACCGCCATCGATCATGCTCGCCGTCTGGTTTTTGCTGACTACGACCGAGCCGATCAGCTCAGGGGCCACGGTGGAAAAGTTCAGCCCCTGGCCACCGCCGGCGGAAAACACCGAGCCACCATTGATAAGAGTGCTGGTGTAGGGCAGGCCCTGCAGGCTGATGTCCGTGCCCTGGATGGAGAAATGATCCGGATCGGCCTGGACGCCGAAGGAGCTTACCGTCACGCCTGGGAGACGCTTCAACGCTTCAGTAACCGACGTATCGGGCAACGAGCTCACATCCTGCGCCGAGATGGCGTCCACCACCGTATTCGCATATTTCTTAAGTTGCTGGGCTCGGCTCAGGCTGGCGGAATAGCCGTTGACGGTCATGGAAGTCAGCGTCACGACCTTCTTTTTGTCATCCCTGGAAGCTTTCTTGTCGGCTTCTTTGTTGGCGGCTTGCGTGGCTTGATCGTTCATCTGCGGGGCAGGCGCCGCGGCTTGCGCGTGCAACTGGCCTGCCGCGAACAGCGTCATCGCGACTGCAAAGGGCAGCCGCCTCTGCTGAAAGGTGCCGGACATGTGCGAATACATGGTTTGCTTTTTCACTTCTGCTGTCCTCGGAATTTCGTGAATACCTGTTCGATACCGCCATGGCGGGCTTGTCTCCCGCACGAGGCACTTTGCTAACTGCGAGTTGGCCTGCTTCCGGTCGGTGCGCCGCGCAGGCGCTGACTGACGTTGGAGGGCGACTACGGATCGGGCGAGACTCGCCTGCACAGGCAATGGTTACCCATCACCTTTCCGGCACCTTGTAAGCAATGCAGTTCGTGACGGACTCCTGCTTTCCCGCGCGCTCGCGGCTGAGGGCAACAAGGGCCTGCGAAAGCTCACTGCGCTGAACAAGTCGGATGGACATCTTCTACTCCCTTAGCATGGCGCGCCTTGGCGTGTTTACCCCGATGGAGATGGAAGCTAGCCAAATATACAAGCGCTGTCAATTAAAAATACCAGCGCTGGTATTTGAGTATCGAGGCGCTAGAATCCTGATGAATAGGCTCAGGCACACCGACCCATGGTGCAGCGCAGTGAACGCGGTGACACGCCGATATGAGCCGTCAACAATCGAGGGTGCGGCTGCGAGTGCCGTTGTAACTGTCAATGCCGCCGTCTCCGTGAAAAATACCAACGCTGGTATTTGCCGGCGACCAGCTAAAATGGTGGTTTGACAGTCGCTCGCGGATCCACGTGGCCTGTTGCAGCGCAATACACGCAGGAAGAGAGACTTAAGATATGGCCGCAAGAATCGAAGACGTTGCAGCGCATGCGGGTGTATCCGTCAAGACGGTATCCCGCGTCCTCAATGGGTATACGAACGTGCGCGCCAATCTGCGCGCACGGATCGAGGCCTCGATCCGTGATCTCAGCTACGTGCCCAACGCATCGGCGCGCAGCCTGGCGGGAAACCGTTCGTATCTGGTCGCTTTGCTGTACGACAACCCGACCGCTGTTTCCAGCTACATCATGGACGTAATCGTGGGTGTCCTGCAGGCATGCAACGGGACGCCGTACAACGCCGTTTTGCACCCGTTTGATGCGGCAGACGATCTCGCGGCGCGAATCGACGGCTTCGTGGCACAGCATCGCCCGGACGCGCTGGTCCTCGTGCCACCTCATGCGAACAACGTCAAACTACTGCAACGTCTTGACGAGCTCGACATCCGCTATTCCACCATCTCCTCGAAATTGCGCGAGTCGAACATCGATATCGGGTTCGACGAACGCAAGGCGGCGGCGGATATCGTTGGTCACCTGGTTTCGCTCGGGCATCAGCGCATAGCCCATGTCACTGGACTGAAGGGTCATGGCGCGCACACCTGGCGGCGCAACGGTTATCGCGACGCCTTGCGCAAGGCCCACATCGCGTATGACGGTTCGCTCGTTGTAGAGGGAGATTTTACTTTCGAATCGGGGGTGGCGGCTGCCCGGGCCCTGCTTGATCTTGAGCATCCGCCCACGGCGATCTTTGCGGCGAATGACGACATGGCGTGTGGCGTAATACGTAACGCCTACGAACGCGGATTGTCCATCCCCGGCCATCTGTCGGTTTGCGGCTTCGATGGTACGCCAGTGTCACAACTGATTTCGCCTGGCCTGACCACGGTTCGCCAGCCGTGCCGCGAAATGGGGTGCATGGCTGTCGAAAGCGTATTGCAGGCGATCCGTGACTCGGCCATGCGTATGCACGAACGGTTGCCCTACCAGCTCCTACTTCGCGAATCCTCGGCCGCGCCAAAAAAGTCGTAGGATTCGCCATGCGCCGGCACTGGGCTCGACACGGGCTTGGCGGATGCATTCACGGGGGCGAATTGAAGCTGAGCGGCGACAAGGTCAAAGGTGCGATGCATGGACTCGCGCAAGACGGGATCGGTGCTTATTCCGTGCCGTGCGCACATCCCGTCGGCCGGGGTTTCATGGTGGTTTATGGCCTAGCCTATACGGGCGTGTGGATGGCGTTGCTGTCGCCGGTACTTGTGGGATTGGCAATGCGCGTGCGGGTGATCGATCCGGTGCACGCGGACGGTAGCCTCTCACTGGTGGCAGGTGTGGGTGCGCTGACGGCGTTGTTTGGCAACCCGTTCTTCGGGAGACTGTCCGATCGCACCACATCACGCTACGGTATGCGCCGGCCCTGGCTCATTGGCGGCGCTTTGGGTGGCGTGGCGGGACTCATGGTTATCGCAGTGGCTGCGTCGATTCCGCAGCTTCTGCTGGGTTGGTCCATCACCCAGCTCGCCTACAATGCGCAATTGGCCGCGCTGGCCGCCATGCTTTCCGACCAGATCCCGGCGTCGCAGCGCGGCACCGTATCCGGCATCGTGAGCATCAGCATGCCGCTGGGTATGGTATGCGGTACCTTTCTAGTGCAGATCCTCGTGGATTGCACGCTCGCTGTCTTTCTGGTACCCGCCGCCATTGCTTTGGCCTGTGCCCTCGGCCTGGCTTGCGTGCTACACGATAAGCGCCTGACTTCCGTGCAACGATCGCGCTACGGATGGCGCGAATTCCTCGGCAGCTTCTGGCTCAATCCCCTGCGCTTTCCGGATTTTGCCTGGGTTTGGGGCAGTCGCTTCCTGCTCTTTGCAGGAGTCGCTGTGCTGCTGACTTACCAGGAGTTCTACCTGATCCATCAGCTGAACTGCCCGCCGAGCGAGGTGCCACATCGGATCTTCCTGTCCACCTTGGTGCAGTCCTGCATGCTGGCCATCTTCGGTTTGCTCAGCGGCAGCGTGTCCGATGCTGCAGGTCAGCGCAAGTTTTTTGTGTTCGCCGCGGCGCTACTCTATGCGCTGGCGCTACTGATGATGGCGTTCGCTACCTCATATCGCTCGTTCCTCGCAGGTATGGCAATTGCCGGCGTCGCACAGGGTACGTACCTAGCAGTTGACCTCGCGCTGTTGAACGACGTGCTGCCGGAGCGCGAAACTCATGCGGCTAGGAACTTGGGTATCTTCAACATCGCGAGCGTTTTGCCGCAGTTGCTGATGCCAGCAATTGCCCCTGGCATCCTGGCGGTGAGTGGAGAGAGTTTTACGGCCCTGTTCGTCCTGGCGGCAATTCTTGCGGCGCTGGGTGCCCAGGCCATCCTGCCCGTGCGCGAGGTACGCTGAGCCACCCTGCGGCCTAGACAACCTGACTTTCGTGATGGGATGTGCGGACCACCGAACTAGGGGTTCCCACGTTCGCCCGGCTTCCTTCACGCCGTCCAGACAGGCCCTGCCGGCCACGGGTATCCGTGCAGGAGTCCAGGCTATGCCGCCGTACCCCACACATATCGCCGCTCGGCGACTTTGGGCGGCAGGTCTTTGCCACGTTCACCTGCATCGACCCGAGACTTCCAACGAAACGGACAACTGCAAGGCCATGCTGGTCAAGTTGTACGGCGACAACTGGTCAACCCGGTTGCCAACCCATGGTCGTGCGGTTGCTGGTTCACAGCAGTTACCATCCGCGCATGAATCCACTACGCAGTTACAAGGGCATCAGCCCGCGCCTCGGCGAACGGGTCTATCTGGACCCGGCCTGCAGCGTGATCGGCGACGTGGCGCTGGGCGACGACGTCTCGATCTGGCCGGGCGTGGTGCTGCGCGGCGACGTCAACCACATCCGCGTCGGTGCGCGCACCAGCATCCAGGACGGCAGCATCGTGCACGTCGCGCATGAAGGCCCGTACGGGCCGGGCTTCCCCTGCCTGATCGGCGAGGGTGTCACCATCGGCCATGCCGCGGTGGTGCATGCGTGCACCATCGGCGACTACTGCATGATCGGCATGCACGCGACCGTGATGGACGGCGCGGTGGTGCACAAGTATGGCTTCGTCGGCGCCGGCAGCCTGGTATCGCCCGGCAAGGTCGTCGGCGAACGCGAGCTGTGGTTGGGCAACCCGGCCCGCTTCGTGCGCCTGCTCAGCGAGCGACAGGTCGAGCAGTTGCACTACTCGGCCGACCATTACGTGCGGCTGAAGAACGGTTACCTCGCCGACGACGATTGAGCGCCGCGTCGCTCAGGCATCCGGCCCGCGCAGCTGGGCATAGACCGGATCGGTAGCGGGTCGTTTGCCGTGCCACAGCTCGAAGGCGTCGGCGGCGGTCTCCACCAGCATGCCCAGCCCGTCGCAGGCGTAGCCCGCGTCGGCAGTTCTCGCCCAGGCGAGGAAGTGCGCGGCGGCCGCACCGTAGGAGAGGTCGTAACAAAGCGAGCGCGGACCGGCCAGCGAGCATGGCAGCTGCAAGCCGCCGCCGAGCACGCCGGCGGAGGTCGCGTTGACGATGAGGTCGTAGCGGCCGAGCGCGGCCAGGTCTTCCCAATGGCGGGCGCCCGCGCGGGCCGGCTCGGCGATGGCGGCGGCGAGCGCATCGGCGCTTTCCGGTGAGCGGTTGACGATGGTCAGGGTGGCGACGCCCGCATCGAGCAGGTTCCAGGCGACGCCGCGGGCGGCGCCGCCGGCGCCGAGCAGCAAGGCGCTGCGCCCGCGCGGGTCGAGCCGATGGCGTTCGGTGATGTCACGCAGCAGGCCGGCACCATCGGTGTTGTGCGCGGCCAGCCGGCCGTCGCCCAGGCGGGTAAGCACATTGGCGGTGCCGGCGCGGGTGGCGGCGAGGCTGCGCTCGTCAGCCAGCGCGAACGCGGCGGCCTTGTGCGGCAGGGTCACATTCGCCCCCACCGCGCCGCCGGCGAAGAACCTCCGCACGGCGTCATGGAACCCTTCCGCCGCCACGTCGACGGTGCCGTACTCCAGCGCGATGCCGAACTGCCGGGCGAACGCCTGGTGGATCGGCGGCGACAGGCTGTGCTTGATCGGATGGCCGAATACGGCGAACTGGGCGGCTTGCATGCGGGGTTCCCTGCGCGATGAGGACGGGCGCCGTGATGGCGTGCCGCACGCATTCTAGCGGCGCGCCACGGTGGCCTGGCGATGCCGTGGTGCGACGGTCGCAGCCGCTGAGACCGCGGCCGGCCATGCTGACGGCCCGATCAAGCGCAGGGCCGTCCGTGATGCATAGCAGATCCTTTCCCGCCAAGGCTTCGCCCAGGCTGCTCGGCGCCAGTGTCTCGTGGCTGCTCACCGGGGCCGTGCTGCTGCTGACCACCGCGCTGCCGGCGCGTACCGACCTGCTGGGCTGGACGCCGGCGTTCTGGCTGCTCGGCGCGCCGCTGATCATGTTGCTGGCGCAGCGGCGGCGCCTGCGGCTGGCGCCGGGCAGCCGCCACCGCCGCGCGGCACCGGCGCTGCCGTGGCATGGCGTTCATCTCCGGCGCTGAGCGGGGCCGCTCACGCCTTGGCGCGGCCGCCCTGGCGCTTGCGCTCCATCCGGCGCAGGAACTCCTGCATGACACGCAGATAGAGTTCATCGCCCAGTTTCGCGTCCTCGACGCCGGCGTCGATCGACGGGTTGTCGTTCACCTCGATCACCACCGGCCGCTCGCCGACCTGCTTGAGGTCCACGCCATAGAGGCCGTCGCCGATCGGCTGGGTCGCCTTCAGCGCCAGCTTGACGACATCGGCCGGCGCCTCGCGCACGGCGATGGTCTCGAAGCCGCCGCTCCTGGCCGTACCCTTGGCGCCGTGATTGTAGATCTGCCAGTGGCCGCGCGACATGTAGTACTTGCAGGCATACAAGGCCTCGCCGTTGAGCACGCCGATGCGCCAGTCGAACTCGGTATAGAGGTATTCCTGCGCCAGCAGCAGGGCGCTGTGCTGGAACAGGCCGCTCGCCGCCTGCGCCAGCGCGGCCTCGTCCTCGACCTTGACCACGCCGCGCGAGAACGAGCCGTCCGGAATCTTCAGCACCAGCGGAAATCCGAGCTTGGCGACGACTTCCTTCATGCCCTTGGCGTCGTCGCGGTAGAGGATTTCGGTGCGCGGCACGGCCAGCTTGCGCGCCACCATGACGTCGTTGAGGAAGATCTTGTTGGTGCAACGCAGGATCGAGGTCGGGTCGTCGAACACCACCATGCCTTCCTTTTCGGCGCGGTGCGCGAACCGGTAGGTGTGGTTGTCGCTGGCGGTGGTCTCGCGGATGAACAGGCCGTCGTATTCGGCCAGCTTCTGGTAGTCGTTCTTGCCGATCGGATCGACCTCGATGCCGAGCGTCTTGCCCGCGGCGATGAACGCCTTCAGCGCCTTCTTGTTGGACGGCGGCATCGCCTCCTTCGGGTCGACCAGCATCGCGATGTCGTAGCGGAACAGCTTGCGCGCGCGCGGCTTGCGCCACAGCTTGCGGGAGAAGCGGTCGAGTTCCTCGGCAAACGCATCCTCCTGCGCGTCGTCCAGGGTCTGCAGCCCCACCGGCTTGATCGAACTGACCTGCCACACGCGATCGCGCTCGAACTCGATCCGCAGCAGCGGGCAGGGGAACATTTCGAAGACCTGGCGGGCCAGGTCCTGCAAGGCCGGATACGCCGTTTCGCCGAAGTAGACCAGGATGCCGAAGTCGGTGGTGTCGCGCCCGCCGGCGGGCAGGAAATGGGTCAGCTTCTGGTTCAGGTCCTCGATGTCGAGGCCGTACAGCGAACGCCGGCGCAGATCGTTGACCGTGCGCACCGACGGCATCACCCGATGCCCGCGCGCTTCGGCCAGCAGCGAGACGTAATAGCCGGTGCCGAGGTACTTGTAGCTGCGGCACAGGTTCAGCACATGGGCGCGCTCCTCGTCGGCGCCGACCGGCGTGCGCAGGTAGTCCATCGCGCTCATCACGTCGACGGAGGGATAGTAGGAGCCCCAATCCGAGGCTTTTTCGACAACGATGACCAGGCGGGTCATGACACCTCTCGGGCTGGGCGACGCGCGCCGCGTACCGGGCCGGACACGGCGCGGCGTGCAAGGCGCGCAGTTTGGCACAGGGCCGGGCAGGCACAACCGGTGGCACTGAAGCCCAACTAAACGTGACCGGCACCGCCGCGCGGCCCGGGTCGCCGCCTGCTACAGTCCGCGCGGCCGCCCCGCCCGCCCTGCCCGCCACGGAACCCGCGCAACACATGCACCCGCCCCCAGCCACCGCCCAAGTGCGCGTTCGCCGCGCCGAAATTTCCGATCTCGACGACCTGGTCGCGCTCGAACTGCGCACCTTCGACGGTGACCGCATGAGTCGCGACCAGTATCGGCGCCATCTCGACAGCGATACCGCCCGCGTGCTGGTGGCCAGCGCCAACCATCGGAATTTTCTCGGCACCGCGGTGGTGTTCTTCCGCAAGCGTAGCCGGGTGGCGCGGCTGTACTCGCTGGCCAGCCAGCCCGAGGCGCGCGGCAAGGGCATCGGCACCGCCCTGGTGGAGGGCGCCGAAGCCGCGGCCCGCCAGCGCAAGTGCCACGCCCTGCGGCTGGAGGTGCGCGCCGACAACGCGGCCGCCATCGCGCTCTACCAGCGCCTGGGCTATGAACGCATCGGGCTGCTGAAAACGTATTACGAAGACGGCGCCGATGGCTGGCGCTACGAGAAGCGGCTCGACTGAAGGCCGCTGCCGAGGCTCACCCGCCCAGCGGCTGGCTGATCCTGCGCGCGGTGGCCCGGTCCGGTCGCGCCACCAGCGCGCCGGTGCGCAGCAGGCTCACCGCGTAGTGGCCCTGGTCGACCAGCGGCAGGTACACGCCGCTGCCGTAGACGGTATCGACCTCGGGCAGCCATTGCGGGTATTTCCGGGCGAGCCGGAGCAGGTCGAACGCGCCGGCTTCGCCGAACCCGATCACCGTGCGCGGTGCGCTCATCTCCTGGGCGGGATCGTCATAACGCCCGGACAGGCGGTCCAGTCGATACAGCGGCGGCAGGCCGGCCAGCAGCGCCGGCAGTTTCCACTTCAGCACGACCGCCTCGATCCGCCAGTCGTCACCCGCCAGCTGCACCTGGCGGGTGCTGCCGTCGGGCCAGCTCAGGGTGAGCGCCCAGCGCTGCGGCGACAGGATATGCGCGTCGATGTCGACCACGGCGGCCTCGCCACCGAGCAGGCGGTAACCGCGCAAGGCAACGCCGCCACCGGCCAGCACCAGGGTCACGGCAAGGCTGGACAGGCACAGCAGGGCACGCCAGCTGGCGGCGACGTGGTGGCGCGCCCGCAGATGGCCGCGCAACGGGATCAGTTGCACCAGCGTCAGCAACAGGAAAACGCCGGCCAGCACCAGCAGTACGGTCATCGGCATGCGCAGCAGTGCGCTCCAGTCCATCGTGTTCATCCTCACGCCGGCCTGCGCCGTCGAAACGCCCATCATAGCGGCGCCGTCAGGCGCCGCCGCGGCCGCGTCGCTATACTGCGGCGGTCCCGAGGAAGTCCTGCCATGCGCCGATCCCTGCTGCTGTTGCTGTTCGTTGCCGTCGCCGCCCTGCTCGCCGGATGCGGCAACAAGGGGCCGTTGGTGCTGCCGCCGACCAAGCCGCTGCCCGCGCCCGCGGCCGCCGCCACGGTCGCACCCGCCAGCAGTGCCCGGCCGACCGCCGGCCAGCCCTGAGGCGGCCGCGGGTGCAACTGCACTTTTCCAAGATGCATGGCATCGGCAACGACTTTGTCGTGCTGGATTGCCGCGAGCACGCGTTCGCCCTGGACCCGACCCAGATCCGCGCCCTGGCCGACCGTCATACCGGCGTGGGTTTTGACCAGTTGCTGAGCGTGGAGCGGCCACGCGATCCCTCGTGCGCGTTCTATTACGGCATCTGGAACGGCGACGGCTCGCCCTCCGGCCAGTGCGGCAATGGGGTGCGCTGTGTCGCGGCCTGGCTGCATCGCGCCGGCGCGCTGGCCCTGGGCCGCAGCGTGCGGATCGAGAGCCCGTCCGGGCCGGTGACGGTGCGCTTGTCCGCTCCGCTGGAAGTCACCGTGGACATGGGCGAACCGGTGTTTGAACCGGCCCGCATTCCGTTCGTCGCGGCCGCCGCCGCGGCCAGCTACGAGATCCAGCTCGGCCAGCAGGCCCTGCGGATCGGCGCGGTGTCGATGGGCAACCCGCATGGGGTGCTGGCGGTGGCCGACCTGGACGACCCCTCGCTGCAACGGCTCGGCCCGGCGCTGACCACGCACCCGCGTTTCCCCGCACAGGCCAACGCCGGTTTCGTGCAGCTGCTGGGACGGACCCGCCTGCGCTTGCGGGTGCACGAGCGCGGCGCCGGCTGGACCCTGGCCTGCGGCACCGGCGCCTGCGCGGCGATGGCGGTGCTGCACCAGCGCGGCGAGGTCGACGACCAGGTGCAGGTCGACTTGCCCGGCGGCACGCTGCGCATCGACTGGCCCGGCCCCGGCCATACGCTGTGGATGACCGGCCCGGCCGCCTTCGCGTTCGAGGGCGAATGGCCGGTTCCCGACCCGGCCACGCTTCGCGAAGGTTGAAGCGCGCGCGCGTCCATCGCACACTGCGGCGGGAAGGCCGGCTCGCCCGCTTGCCTCGTCACCGTTCGAAGGATGCCTGCGCATGACCGCAACCCTGCTCGACGACGCCACCCAGGCCCGCGTGGTGGCGGCTTATCTGAAACGCCATCCGGAATTCCTCAGCGAGTATCCCGAGCTGGCGGCGAAGCTGACGATGCCGCGGGAGCAGGGGCCGGTGTCCTCGCTGGCGATCTACCAGATGCAGAGCCTGCGCGACAAGAATGCCGAGCTGGAGCGCCAGCTGGCCGAACTGGTCGGCATCGCGGCGGAAAACGAACGGCTGATGGAACGCGTGCACGGCCTCACGGTGGCCTTGCTGCGCGCGAACACGCTGGAGGTGACCGCGCGCACGGTGGTCGCCAAGCTGAGCGCCGATTTCCATACCGAGCAGGTGCGCCTGCTGCTGTTCGGCGACGAGCCGCAGATGCCGCGCGCCGACTGGCTGCAGCAGGTTCCCGGCGGTGCGGCGGAGCTGCCGGAGTTCGCCGATTTCCTGAACAAGGGCGAGCCCAGCTCCGGCCGCCTCTCCGCGGACAAGCTCAGGCGCCTGTTCGCCGGCCAGGCGGAGGGGATCCAGTCGGTGGCGATGATGCGGCTGGGCAATGCCGGCATCCTGGCGATCGGCAGCACCGACCCGAACCGCTTCCAGCCCGGCATGGGCACGCTGTTCCTGAAGATGATCGCCGCCACGGTCACCGCCGCGCTGGCGCGCGCGCGGGATGTCGCCTGAGCCGCGCATGACCGCGCAAGGCCAGGTCGATGCCTGGCTCGGGCGGCTGGCCAGCGAACGGCAGGCCTCGGCGCACACGGTTGCCGGCTACCGTCGCGACCTGGCCAAGCTGCTGCGCTTCATGCTGCAGCACCGGCTCGAGTCGTTCGATGCGCTGGACCCCAACCTGATGCGCGGATTCATCGCCGCCGAGCATCGTGCCGGGCTGGCGCCGAAGAGCCTGCAGCGGCTGCTGTCGTCGTGCCGCAGCCTGTTCCGGCAGCTCCGCCGGGAAGGCCTGCTGGCCAGCGACCCCATGCTCGGCGTGCGCGGCCCCAAGGTGCGGCGCAAGCTGCCCCAGGTACTGGATGTCGACGAGGCCGCTGCCCTGGTCGAAACCGACAGCGGCGGCAAGCTGGCCGTGCGCGACCGCGCGATGCTGGAGCTGTTCTATTCCAGCGGCCTGCGGCTGTCCGAGCTGGTCGGCCTGCGCTGGTTCGCGCTGAACCTCGACGAGGGCGAGGTGCGCGTGCTGGGCAAGGGCAACAAGACCCGTATTGTGCCGGTCGGACGCCACGCGGTCGGCGCACTGCGCGCACTGGGCGCGGAGCAGGGCATGGCGCCGGAGGCGCCGGTGTTCCGCGGCCGCGGCGGGGCGCCGATCAATCCGCGCACGATCCAGCTGCGGATGGCCACGCTGGCACGCCAGCAGGGCATCCCCAAGCACATCCATCCGCATCTGCTGCGGCATACCTTTGCAAGCCACATGCTGGAATCCTCCGGCGACCTGCGCGCCGTGCAGGAACTGCTCGGCCACGCCGACATCGCCACCACCCAGATCTACACCCATCTCGATTTCCAGCATCTGGCCAAGGTCTACGACAGCGCCCACCCGCGGGCCAGGCGCAAGCCGTAGGCGCCCGCTGGCGGGCGATGCTTGTGCCGCCGGTCCGGACGACGACGACGGCCCAGCGCCATTGAAGCCACCCCCCGTCGGCCCCACCTCGGACGACTCAGGCACAGTCAGCAGCGGAGCGCCCATGGAATCGTTTCACGCCACCACCATCGTCTGCGTGCGTCGCGAAGGCCGCGTCGTGATCGGCAGCGATGGCCAGGTCACCCTGGGCAATACGGTGATGAAGGCCAACGCGCGCAAGGTGCGCCGCTTGGGCAAGGGCGACGTGGTGGCCGGCTTTGCCGGCGCCACCGCCGATGCGTTCACCCTGTTCGAGCTGTTCGAGGAAAAACTGACCAAGCACGGGCACAACCTCACCCGCGCCGCGGTGGAGATGGCCAAGGAGTGGCGCACCGATCGCCGCCTCGGCAAGCTCGAGGCGATGCTGGCGGTGGCCGACAAGGACGCCTCGCTGCTGATTTCCGGCAACGGCGACGTACTCGAGCCGGAACACGGCCTGATCGCCATCGGCTCGGGCGGCCCGTTCGCCCAGTCGGCCGCGCTGGCACTGATGGAGAACACCGACCTGGACGCCCGCACGATCGTCGAGAAGGCGCTGAAGATCGCCGGCGACATCTGCATCTACACCAATCACAACGTGTCGATCGAAGAACTGTGATCCGGGATCGTGGCTTCGGGTTTCGTCAACGCCCGCAGCTCCGACCTCGCGCCACGGCCAGCTCTTTCCCAATCCCCAATCCCGGCGAAGCCATGAGCGAACTCACCCCCCGCGAAATCGTCCACGAACTCGACCGCTACATCATCGGCCAGCACGACGCCAAGCGCGCCGTGGCGGTGGCGCTGCGCAGCCGCTGGCGGCGCATGCAGCTGGAGCCGGGCATGCGCGAGGAAGTGACGCCGAAGAACATCCTGATGATCGGCCCCACCGGGGTGGGCAAGACTGAGATCGCGCGACGCCTGGCGACGCTGGCGAACGCGCCGTTCGTCAAGGTCGAGGCGACCAAGTTCACCGAGGTCGGCTACGTCGGCAAGGATGTCGAATCGATTATTCGCGACCTCGCCGACGTGGCCTACAAGCTGACCCGCGAGCAGGCGGTCAAGCGCGTGCGCAGCCAGGCCGAGGACCGTGCCGAAGACCGCATCCTCGACGCCCTGCTGCCGCGCCGGCAGGTGCCGACCGACTGGAACCACGACCCGACGTCGTCCGCACCGGGCATCGAGAGCGACACCCGCCAGAAGCTGCGCAAGCAGCTGCGCGAGGGCGCCCTCGATGAACGCGAGATCGAGCTGGAGATTGCCACCAATGTCGGCGTGGAAATCATGTCGCCCCCGGGCATGGAGGAAATGGGCGCGCAGTTGCGGCAGATGTTCCAGAACATCGGCGGCGGCAAGACGCAGAGCCGCAAGCTGGCGATCAAGCTGGCGCGACCGCTGCTGATCGAGGAGGAGGCCGGCAAGCTGCTCAACGACGACGAGCTGCGCGCGCAGGCGATGGAATCGGCCGAACAGAACGGCATCGTGTTCCTCGACGAGATCGACAAGGTGGCGCAGCGTGGCGGCGACCATGGCCACGCCGGGGTCAGCCGCGAGGGCGTGCAGCGCGACCTGCTGCCGCTGGTCGAGGGCTCCACCGTGTCGACCAAATACGGCCCGATCAAGACCGACCACATGCTGTTCATCGCCTCGGGCGCGTTTTCGCTGGCCAAGCCCTCCGATCTGATCCCCGAGCTGCAGGGTCGACTGCCGATCCGGGTCGAGCTTTCGGCGCTGAGCGTGGACGACTTCAAGCGCATCCTGCGCGAACCGCACAATGCCTTGACCAAGCAGTACACGGCCTTGCTGGCCACCGAGGGCGTGCAGCTGGAATTTACCGAGGACGGCATCGACCGGCTGGCCGAGGTGGCGTTCCAGGTGAACGAACGCACCGAGAACATCGGCGCCCGCCGGCTGCACACCGTGATGGAGCGCCTGCTGGAACAAATATCCTACGAAGCCGCGGACAAATCCGGCGAAAAGTACCTTATCGACGCCGAACAGGTCGGCAACACGCTTGGCGGCCTGGTTTTGAACGAAGACCTCAGCCATTACATCCTGTAAATAAGCGACCTGCCCGGATCTGCTAAAATCCACGCCGTGAGCAACATTATCGAATTGAAGAACACCGGCCAGCGTGCCCAGCTGCGCGAAGCGCAGGACAAGCAGAGCCTGGTGAGGTTGTGGCGCGAGGATCTCGAGCACGGCAGTTTCTGCGGCTACGTGGGCGGCGTCGGGCGTGAGTTTTTCCTGCTCTGGGTGGTCGGCGACGGCATTACCTACGATGGCATGTACGTGATGCGCCATCGCGACATCTCCGAGCTGGAGTCGCCGGACAAGCACCACCTGTTCTTCGAGAAAGCGCTGGCGCTGAAGCACATCCTGCCGCGCCCGCCGCGCGGCTTTCCGCTGGACAATATCCGCGAAGTGATCCAGGCCGCGGGCGCGCAGGCGCCGGTGATCGGCGTGCACGTGGACAGCGAGGACGAGGCCGAAGTCTGCTACATCGGCCGGCTGGTCGGCGTCGAGGAGGACGGCTTCCACCTGCAGGAACTCAGCCCCGACGCGGAGTGGATGCTGGAGGCCTCGTTCTTCTCCTGGGACGAGGTATCCACGGTCAGCATGGAGGACAGCTACGCGCAGTCGCTGCTGGCCGTGGCCGGCGCGGCACCGGCACTGCTACCGGGCGACAGCGGCATCGGTCGCGCGCCCTCGCCCTGAGATCGCCCCCTGTGCGGGTGTAGGAGCCCGCTGGCGGGCGATGCTCCTGCTCTGATGTCGCTATTGGAAAATCCATACGACAGCATCGCCCGCGAGCGGGCTCCTACGCGCGGCGCGGCCAGCAGGTAAGCTCAGCGGATTCATGCCGAAAGTCCGCAAGCGGGGAGCATCCATGGCACGCATCGTCGTCGTCGGCAGCATCAACATGGATCTGGTGACCCAGGCGTCGCGTTTTGCCGGCCCCGGCGAAACCATCCTGGGCGAGCGCTTTCTCACCGTGCCGGGCGGCAAGGGCGCGAACCAGGCGGTGGCTGCGGCGCGGCTGGGCGCCGAGGTGGCGCTGGTCGGCGCCACCGGCGGCGACGCGTTCGGCCGGCAGCTGCGCCTGGGCCTTGCCGCCGAGGGCATCGACCTCGCCCATGCCGTCCAGCTCGACGACTGCGCCAGCGGCACGGCCTCGATCACCATCGCCGGCGGCGAAAACCAGATCATCGTGGTGCCCGCCGCCAACGCCCGCGTCACCCCCGCGCAAGTGGAAAACGCGCGGCCGCTGATCGAACGCGCCGACGCCGTGCTGGTGCAGATGGAAATCCCGCTGGAAACCGTCGAAGCCACCCTGCGCCTGGGCCACCGCCTCGGCGTGCCGGTGATCCTCAACCCCGCACCCGCGCAGCAGCTGCCCACCGAGTGGCTGCAACTCGCCCGCTACGTCACCCCCAACCAGCACGAACTGGCGCTCCTGCTCGGCGCCGACCCGGCCGAGGATTTCCGCGCATTGATGCAGCGCGCACCCTGTCCCGTCGTGCTTACCCGCGGCGGCGAAGGCGCCTGGTACCGCGAGCAGGGCGAACCGCACCACCAACCCGGCTTCAAGGTCGACGTGGTCGACAGCACCGGCGCCGGCGACACCTTCAACGCCGCGCTGGCGGTATTCCTGGCCGAGGGCCTGCCCACCGCCGTGCGCAAGGCCTGCGCCGCCGCCGCGCTGTCGGTGACCAGGCTCGGCGCGCAGGGCGGCATGCCGCGGCGCAGCGAAGTCGAGGCGCTGCTTGCACGCCCCGCTGCCTGAGCACGGTTCGATGCACCTCCGGTGGACTGCCCTCTACTTGCCGATGCAGAACGACCCGAAGATCGCGCCCAGCAAATCGTCGCTGGTGTAGGCGCCGGTGATCTCGCCCAGCGCGTGCTGGGCCTGGCGCAGTTCCTCGGCGGCGAGTTCGCCGGCACGGTTGGCGTGCAGGGCGGTGGCGGCCAGGGCGAGTTGCGCGGCCACCTGTTCGAGCGCCAACACATGGCGGCGCCGGGCGCTGAAGGCGCCTTCGCCGCTGCCGGCGCCGGCCAGTTGCTTGAGGTGTTCGCGCAGGGTGTCGAGGCCGGCGCCGGTCTTGGCCGATGCCCACAGCCAGCGGCAGCCGGCGCGCAGCTCGCTGTGCGCGGCGCGGCCGGCGAGATCGATCTTGTTGATCAGCAGCAGCCGCTCGACGCCGGGCGGCAAGGCGGCGAACCAGGCCAGGTCGGCGTCGGCGTGCGCGGCGTCGGTGACCAGCAGGGCCACGTCGGCGCGCTGCAGTTCGCCCTGTGCGCGGCGCACGCCTTCGCGCTCGACCTCGTCGTCGGTCTCGCGCAGGCCGGCGGTGTCGGCCAGCTCCAGCGCGATGCCGTCGAGGCTCAGCGCTTCGCGCAGCACGTCGCGGGTGGTGCCGGCGGCGGCGTTGACGATGGCGCGGTCGCTGCCGGCCAGCGCGTTGAGCAGGCTGGACTTGCCGGCGTTCGGCCGGCCGATGATCACCACGCGCAGGCCGTCGTTGAGGCGCAGCCCGCGTTTGGCCTCGCGCAACAGGTCGGCCAGTTCGGCGCGCACGGCATCGAGCCGACGACCGATGGCCGGGTCGGCGAGGAAGTCGATTTCCTCCTCGGGGAAATCGATCGCCGCCTCGATATGCACGCGCAGCGCGATCAGATCCTGCAGCAATGCCTCGACCTTGCGCGAGAACACGCCCTCCATCGACTGCAGCGCGGCGCGGGCGCCTGCCTGCGAACGAGCGGCGATCAGGTCGGCCACGGCTTCGGCCTGGGCCAGGTCGAGCTTGCCGTTCAAGAACGCGCGTTCGGTAAATTCGCCGGGCCGCGCCAGCCGCGCGCCGAGCTGGCAGACCCGCCGCAGCAAGGCATCCAGCAGCACCGCGCTGCCGTGGCCCTGCAGTTCGAGCACGTGTTCGCCGGTGTATGACGCCGGGGCAGGGAAATGCAGCAACAGGCCGCGATCGATCAGCTCGCCCGCCGCATCCCGAAAGGCACTGAAGTGGGCATGGCGCGGTTGCGGCGCGCGCCCTAGCAATCGCTGCGCGATGCGCGGCACCGCCGGACCGGAGACACGCACCACGCCGACGCCCGCCGCACCGGGGGCGCTGGCAATGGCGGCGATCGTGTCGGCGAATTGATCGGTCATCGACGGGGGACTCTGGACCAGATCAGCCGCGCCGTAGCTCCGCCGCGGCTGATCATATGGGCGGTGCAGTTGGCCAGCCGCCTCAGCCGGTGGTCAGCGCGGCCTCGCGATCGACGTGATGGGTGACCCACCACTGCTGGCCGAGGCCGACGATGCCGTTGACCGCGTAGTAGAGACACAGGCCGGCCGGGAAGAAGGCGAACATCACCGTGAACAGCAACGGCATGACCTTCATCATCTTCGCCTGGGTCGGGTCCATCCCGGCCGCGGCAGGATTGAGCCACTGCGTGCCGAGCATCACGGCGGCATAGATGACCGGCAGGATGTAGAACGGATCGGGCGCGCTGAGGTCGGGGATCCACAGGAACGGCGCGTGGCGCAGTTCGAGGCTGTACTCGAGGACGAAGAACAGGCCATAGAACACCGGCATGGTGATCAGCACCGGCAGACAGCCGCCCATCGGGTTGACCTTCTCCTTCTTGTACAGCTCCATGGTGGCCTGCTGCATCTTGACCTTGTCGTCGCCGTGGCGCTCCTTCAACGCCTGGATGCGCGGCGCCAGCTTGCGCATCTTGGCGCTGGACTTGTACTGCACCGCGGTGAGCTTCCAGGTCAGGCCCTTGATCAGCAGCACCAGCAGGATGATCGCCACGCCCCAGTTCTTGGTGATCGCGTGGAGCTGCGACAGGATCCAGTGCATGGGCACCGCGATCGCCTTGAACATGCCGTAGTCGATGGTCAGGTCCAGCCCCGGCGCGATCGCGTCCAGCGTGCCCTGCACGTTCGGGCCCACGTACAGCCGCGCCTGGCTGCTGACGGTCTGGCCCGGCGCCACGCTGAGCGCCGGACCCACCGCGCGAATGAGATAGCGCGGGTTGGCGCTGCCGGGGTCGATCGTGGTGGTGGTGTAGTGCTCGGTCTGGTCGGCCGGCGGGATCCACGCGGCGAAGAAGTACAGCCGCAGCATCGCGGCCCAGCCGCCCTTGATGCTGGCGTCGAGGGCGTCCTTCTTCTCGCTGAAGTGGCCGAAATCCAGCTTCTCGAACTTCTCGCCGGTATACCAGGCCGCACCCTGGAAGCTGCGCTGCTCGGGGTCGGTGTAGTGGCTGAACCAGCTCGCCGGCTTAGGCGGCGCGACGCGCTGCAATTGCTGGTAGGCGCTGCCCTGCCAGGTTTGCGCGGTGGCGTTGTCGATGCTCTGGCTGACGTCGATGACGTAGCTGCCACGGGTGAAGTGGTAGGTCTTGGTGACCTTGAGTCCGGCGGCATCATGCCAGGTCAGCGCCACGTCCAGCGTGTTCTGGCCATCGGCCAGCGTGTAGGAGGTCTTGTCGCTGTGGAACAGCGCCAGGTGGTCGGGCTGGTCCTGGGCCGCGGTGTCGCTGCTGCTGACCAGGCCGCTCTGCGCCACGAAGTAGCGGCCCTGGTCGTTGTCGAGCAGCACGGTCGGTGGCGGGTTGGGCTCCTTGTGCGTGGGCGCGACCTTGGGGTAGGCCAGCAGGTCGGCATGCACCAGGCTGCCGCCGCGGGTATCCAGGGTGAGCCGGAGCACATCGGTGTTGATCGTGATCAGCTGCGACGGCGCCGCCTCCCGGCTGGCGGCGCTGGCGATCGCAGGCGCCGTGCCGACGGCAGCGGCCGGCGGGACCGCTCCGGGTACGCTGCCGTCCGAGGTCGAAGCGGAGGCCCCGGCGCTGGTCTGGGTGGCCGGCGGCGGTGGTGGCGCGTAATCCTTTTCCCAGGCGACGAACAGGAAGTAGGCCACTGCCAGCAGGGCGAACATGAGGAAGTTGCGCGTTTGGTTCATCGCGTAGCAAATCCGGGTAACGCCACGACACAGAGCACGCCGCGGAGGCAGGAAGGGAATGGGTCAACGCACGATTGTGCTGGTGTCGTCGGCCCGCTTCAATGGTTCGGGGATTTCAGGCGGGCTGGCGAGGAGTTTCTTCCACAGTCCGTCGATCTCGCGCAGCAGGATGGAACCGGGCACGCCCGCGGCCTGCTCGCGAGCCATCACCATGAGATCCACCGCGGGCAACTGGTGGCGAACGCGGCGGAACGATTCACGCAGCAGTCGCTTGATCCGGTTGCGCTCGACCGCGCGTTTGGATACGCGCTTGGAAATCGCCAGGCCGAGCCGTGCATGCCCCAGTTCGTTGAGCCGATAACGCATATGAAAACAGCGGCCGCCTGCGCGTCCGCTGCTTGTCCGCAAGGCGGCAAAGTCACCCGGCCGACGTAACCGCGCCTCGCGCGGCAGACCGGCGGTCGACATGGGCTCGACCCCGGATTACGGGATCAGGCGCTTGCGGCCCTTGGCGCGACGGGCGTTGAGAACTTTGCGGCCATCGGCAGTGGCCATACGGGCACGGAAACCGTGCGTGCGTGCGCGCTTGAGCTTGCTTGGCTGGTAGGTCCGCTTCATGGCTTACTCCGAAGGGAATGTGGATAAAAAGGTTGGAGATTATGTGGGGCATTCGCGCCCGCTGTCAAATCGCCCGGATTTGAACTTGTGGATAGCTTTGTGGATACAGCGGGGTCGGCGCTGTGGATGCAGCTGCTAGACTAGCCCATCCCCTGCGCGAAAGCGCCCTAGCGTGGCTGATTCCATTCATGAGTGATTTGTGGCGGCGCTGCCTTGAGCGTCTTGAAGGCGATTTGAGCGCCGAAGACCTGCATACCTGGCTGATGCCGTTGCAGGCTCGTGAGGACGTTGGCGGCTTGCAGCTGTTTGCGCCCAATCCCTATACGCTCGAGACGGTACGCGAGCGTTATCTGGCCCGGATCGAGCTGGTGCTGCAGCAACTGAGCGGCAAAGCCTGGCCCGTGCGGCTGGAGGTCGGCTCCAGTTCATCGCGCCAGACACCCGCGCCGAAGCCGACGATGACGGCAGCGAGCCCGACGGCGCCGACAGTGCCGTTTCTGCACAACCTGGACCCGCACTACACCTTCGAAACGTTCGTCGAGGGCAAGTCGAACCAGTTGGGCAAGGCCGCGGCCATGCAGGTGGCGACCAACCCCGGCCGCGCCTACAACCCGCTGCTGCTGTACGGCGGCACCGGACTGGGCAAGACCCACCTGATGCATGCGGCCGGCAACCTGATGCGCGAGCACAATCCCGGCTTCAAGGTGATGTATCTGCGCTCGGAGCAATTCGTGGGCTCGATGATCGAGGCGCTGCGCGCCAAGAGCATGGACGAATTCAAGCGGCGCTTCCGGTCGGTGGACGCCCTGTTGATCGACGACATCCAGTTTTTCGCGGGCAAGGACACCACCCAGGAAGAGTTTTTCCACACCTTCAATGCGCTGTTCGAGTCCAAGCAACAGATCATCCTGACCTGCGACCGCTATCCGAAAGAGGTCGACAAGCTCGAGCCACGGTTGAAGTCGCGCCTGGGCTGGGGCCTCAGCGTGGCCATCGAGCCGCCCGATTTCGAGACACGGGCGGCGATCCTGCTGGCCAAGGCGCACGAGAAGGGCGTGGCGGTCGACGAGAACGTGGCGATGCTGCTGGCCAAGCGCATCCGCTCCAACGTCCGCGACCTCGAAGGGGCGCTGAACACCCTGGCGGCCCGCGCCAACTTCTATGGCAAGCCGATCACCACCGAATTCGCCGAGGAGACCCTGCGCGACCTGCTGGCCACGCATGCGCAGGCCATCACCATCCCCAACATCCAGAGGATCACGGCGGAATATTTCAACGTGCGGCTGCAGGACCTGCTGTCCAAGCGCCGCGTCCGATCGCTGGCAAGGCCGCGGCAGATGGCGATGACCCTGTCCAAGGAGCTGACCGAACACAGCTTGCCGGAGATTGGCGAAGCCTTTGGCGGTCGCGACCACACCACGGTCATGCACGCCTGCAAGACCATTCGCAAGCTGGTGGAGACCGATCCGCGGATGCGGCAGGACTGGGAACAACTGGTGCGAACGCTCACCGGGTGAGGGCGTGAACGAGGGCGTCGCGGCAAAGCTAGGGATAACAGGGGCTTCAAGCTGTGGATAATAGGTGGATGTCTTGACCCTGAAAGTTATCCACATGTGGTACACCGTCATCGAGCAGCTTCAGGCACAACCCATTTCTCTTGCAATAAATTGTTTTTGAAGGAGAAAATGGCAAAAAGCCGTTATCCACAATGCCAACAACAACCACTAAACTTCTTTTAAAGACAGAACAGCAGGTATAGGGGAAGCCAAGCCATGCAATTCAGCATCCAACGAGAAGCCCTGCTCAAGCCACTGCAACAAGTGGTAGGCGTGGTCGAACGACGCCAGACACTGCCGGTGCTCGCGAACCTGTTGGTCAAGGTTGGCGACGGCAAGTTGTCGCTGACGGGCACGGACCTGGAAGTGGAGATGGTGGCGACCGCCGACGCCGAGAAGCTGTCCGACGGTGAAATCACCATACCGGCTCGAAAACTGTTCGACATCGTGCGGGCATTGCCCGACGGCGCGCGGATCGAGCTCAAGCTCAACGGCGACCGGGTAGCGCTGAGCGCAGGACGCAGCCGTTTCACGCTGACCACCTTGCCGGCCACCGAATTCCCCACGATCGACGAAATCGAACTGGTCGAGAAAGTCACGCTGCCGGAGGAAGTTTTGCGCGACCTCATGGAACGCACCTCCTTTGCGATGGCGAACCAGGACGTCCGCTACTACCTCAACGGCATGCTGCTGGACTTGCAGGAGCACACCCTGCGCTGCGTCGCCACGGATGGCCACCGCCTGGCGATGAAGGAAACCAGGCTCGAGAGCGCGGTGAGCACCCGCCGCCAGATCATCATCCCGCGCAAGGGCGTGAACGAGCTGGTTGGCCTGCTCGAGGCCGGCGACGGTGAGGTGGAGCTGGAGTTCGGGCGGAACCACCTGCGCGTGCGACGTGGCGAGGTGACTTTCACCTCGAAGCTGATCGATGGCCGTTTTCCCGATTACGAAGCGGTGATCCCGCTGGGCGCGGACAAGACCGCAACGCTGGATCGCGAGGTGCTGCGCGGCGCCTTGCAGCGCGCGGCGATCCTGTCGAACGAGAAGTACCGCGGCGTTCGCCTGGAGCTGTCGCCCGGCAAGTTGCGCATCGTCGCCCACAATCCGGAACAGGAGGAAGCGGTCGAGGAGGTTGAGGCCGAGACCCATGTCTCCGATCTGGCGGTCGGGTTCAACGTGGGCTACCTGCTCGATGCGCTGGCTGCCTTGCGCGGCGAGAAGGCACGACTGAGCCTGCGCGATGCCCAGTCGAGTTGCCTGGTACAGGAGCACGACAATGAACTGGCTTGCCACGTGATCATGCCGCTGCGTCTGTGACTCGTCTGCATGGCTGTTCTGAGGCTTGAGGCCGATACGCGACGCCGGGGATCCTCGACTGGACCCCGGCGTCATTTTGTGAGCGGGCGGCAGGGATGAGGCTGGAGCGGCTGCGGATCGATGGACTGCGCTGCCTGGCCGACGTGCGGATCGAACTGGATCCGGCGATCAACGTCTTCGTTGGCGCCAACGGTGCCGGCAAGACCAGCTTGCTTGAGGCGCTGTTCCTGCTTTCCCATGCGCGTTCGTTCCGTTCCGGCGCCAGGGACGCGTTGACCCAGAGGGGCGCCACACAGTTGTCGATCTTCGCCGAGTTTGGGTTGGACGAGGGGCGTGTACGACGGTTGGGCCTGGGGCGCTCGGGCGGACGCTGGGAAGCGCGGGTCGACGGTGCCAGCGTCGGCCTGGCTGAGCTGGTGCAGTCCTGCGCCGTGGTTTGCTTCGAACCAGGCTCGCATGCCCTGATTGCCGGCGCGGCCGAAGAGCGGCGGCGCTATCTGGATTGGGGCGTGTTCCACGTGGAACACGACTTTCTCGCCTTGTGGCGGCGGTACCAGCGGGCGCTCAAGCAGCGCAACAGCTTGCTTCGCTCGGAAGCGGCGGCGGACGATACGCTGTTTGAGCCCTGGGAGCAGGAAATGTCCCAGGCTGCCCACAGTATCGATGCGCTGCGAGCCGATTACCTCAGCGCGCTCCGACCCCGGCTGGCGGTCGGCATGCAAGGCTTGCTGCCCGAACTGGGTGCGGTGGACCTACGCTACCGGCGCGGCTGGCCGGATGAGCAGGCGTTGGCACAGCAGTTGCGGGAGCAGCGGCGCAGGGACTTCGCTCGCGGTCATACCACCCTCGGTGCGCATCGGGCGGATTGGTCGATAGCGTTCGAGCATGCACCCCTGCGGGAACATCTGTCCCGCGGCCAGGAAAAGCTCGCCGCCCTGGCTTGCATGCTGGCCCAGGCCGAGGTTTATGCCGTAAACCAGGGCCACTGGCCCCTGGTTTGCCTGGACGACCTCGCCTCCGAGCTCGACCTGGCGCATCAGGCGGCCCTGGTGGCACAACTGGTCAAGGCCGACGCCCAGCTGCTGTTGACCGGCACCGAGTTGCCCGCGGCACTCCAGGACCTGAGCAGCCGGGTGTTCCACGTGGAACAGGGCCAGATGACGCGCCTGCTATAATCGCAAAGTCGCATCTCCCCAAGACTGCATAACCCTTGTCCGGCCTCTTATCGCGCCGAGTCGGGCGGGTCGCTGGCGCCAGGAAACGGTCACCGCATGAACGAATCCATGAACGAATCGAATTACGACTCAAGCAACATCAAGGTGCTGAAAGGCCTTGAAGCGGTGCGAAAGCGCCCCGGTATGTACATCGGCGATACCGATGACGGTACCGGTCTGCATCACATGGTTTTCGAGGTGGTCGATAACGCGATCGACGAGGCTTTGGCGGGCTATTGCGACACGGTGACGGTCACCATTCATGAGGACGGCTCGGTCAGCGTCAGCGACAACGGCCGCGGCATTCCGGTGGACAACCATCCGGAGGAGGGGCGTTCCACCGCTGAAGTGGTGATGACGGTGCTGCATGCCGGCGGCAAGTTCGATGCGAACTCGTACAAGGTTTCCGGTGGCTTGCACGGCGTCGGCGTTTCCGTGGTCAACGCCTTGAGCGACCACCTGTGGCTAACGATCTACCGCGATGGGCACGAGCATCTGCAGGAATACTCCCTTGGCGAGCCGCTTTATCCGCTGAAAGTGGTGGGTCCGTCGAGCAAGCGTGGAACGATGGTGCGCTTCCAGCCGAGTCCGGCCACCTTCACCACCAATATCGAGTTCCATTACGACATCCTGGCCAAGCGCCTGCGCGAGCTGGCCTTCCTCAATTCGGGCGTCACCATCGCATTGAAGGATGAGCGCGGCGAAGGGCGACAGGACACCTTTGCCTACGAGGGGGGCATCCGCTCGTTCGTACAGCACCTGGCGCAACTGAAGACGGCATTGCACCCGAACGTGATCAGCCTGACATCCGAGCAGGACGGCATCGTGGTGGAGGTCGCCATGCAGTGGACCGATTCCTACCAGGAATCGATGTACTGCTTCACCAACAACATTCCCCAGCGCGACGGCGGCACGCACCTGACCGGGTTCCGCGCGGCGCTGACCCGCTCGCTGCAGAGTTACATCGAGAAGTCCGGGCTGGCCAAGAATGCCAAGGTCGCCTTGTCGGGCGACGACATGCGCGAAGGCATGATCGCCGTGCTTTCGGTGAAGGTGCCCGATCCGAAATTCTCGTCGCAGACCAAGGACAAGCTGGTCTCTTCCGAAGTGAAGACGGTGGTGGAGCAGGTCGTCAACGAGAAACTCGGCGACTTCCTGCTCGAGCATCCGAACGAAGCCAAGGCGATCGCCTCCAAGGTCGTCGACGCCGCGCGTGCACGCGAGGCGGCACGCAAGGCGCGCGAAATGACCCGTCGCAAGGGCGCGCTGGATATCGCCGGCCTGCCGGGCAAGCTGGCGGACTGCCAGGAAAAGGATCCCGCCTTGTGCGAGCTGTTCCTGGTCGAGGGCGACTCCGCCGGCGGCTCCGCCAAGCAGGGGCGCAACCGCAAGACGCAGGCCGTCCTGCCGTTGAAGGGCAAGATCCTCAATGTCGAGAAGGCACGCTTCGACCGCATGCTGGCCTCGGCCGAAGTCGGCACCCTGATCACCGCGCTCGGTACCGGCATCGGCAAGGACGAGTACAACCCCGACAAGCTGCGTTACCACCGCATCATCCTGATGACCGATGCGGACGTCGACGGCTCGCACATCCGCACCCTGCTGTTGACCTTCTTCTACCGCCAGATGCCGGAACTGATCGAGCGCGGCCACATCTACATCGGCCTGCCGCCGCTGTACAAGGTGAAGCAGGGCAAGCAGGAGCTCTACCTCAAGGACGACATGGCCCTCAACGACTACCTGATATCCAGTGCGGTCGACAATGCCACGCTGGCGTACAGCCCGGAGGCGCCAGCGATTGCCGGCGAAGCCCTGGAAAAGCTGCTGCGCGGCTACCAGCAGGCGTTGGACCAGATCGCCAAGCTCGCGCATCGTTTCGATGCGGCGGTACTCAATGCCATGCTTGAGCACCAGCCCATCGAACCGGCCCTGTGGAACGACCCGGTCGCCATGCAGGCGTGGCTGGATGCCGTCGCGCTCCGGCTGGTCGCCCGGGGACTGGGCAAGCCCAGCTACCGGATGGCCTTGCGTCCTGCCGCGGGCGAACAGCCGGCGGCCATCGAGGTCATCCGCGACCAGCATGGGCTCAGTCATACGTGGTTGCTGCCGCAGCCCTTCTTCAGCAGCAACGAGTTCCGTCCGATCCTGGCCGTCAGCCAGCAGATTGCCGGCATGATCCAGCCCGACGCTGTCGTGCGCCGCGGTAATGCCTCGCGCGGGGTGCTCGATTTTGTCGAGGCCCGCAACTGGCTGCTGGACGAGGCCAAGAAAGGGCGCAGCATCCAGCGCTTCAAGGGCCTGGGTGAAATGAATCCCGAGCAGTTGTGGGATACCACGGTCAACCCGGACACGCGCCGCATGCTGCAGGTCGGCATCGAGGATGCGATCGCGGCGGACCAGATGTTTTCCATGCTGATGGGCGAGGCGGTTGAACCGCGGCGCGACTTCATCGAGGCCAATGCGCTCAAGGTGGCCAACCTGGACGTGTGACGGACACATCGCGCGGAGCCCGACGGTGCAGGCTCCGCGCCTGGGAACAGCTATCCGGCCGTCTCGCGGGCAAGGCGCCAACTTATTGATTTTTAACAATCTTCCATGTCGCACTGCAGCTTGTTATCGATCCCAGTATCGGGTTAGTCTTGGTAGTCCCCCGCACGTTTGGTTCGTGCAGACACCACGATGAGGATCACGATGAAGCATATTCCTGGGTTCACCATGCTGGCAGGCGCGATCCTGTCGCTGGGTCTGGCCTGCAGCCCGGTGCTGGCGCGCGAGCACGCCAAACCGAAACAGGAACAGCAGTATCCAGATGCGACCCGGGTCGCACCGAAACTTGATCTCACCAGTGAAAGAGACCAGAAGAATCTGCAGGCCGGCCTGCAGTCGCTGAATGCCGGAGACTCCGCCAAGGCGCAGACCGAGCTGCAGGCCGTCCTCGACGGCAGCAGGAGCAAGTATGCCCAGGCGACGGCTCTTCGCGGCTTGGCGATGATCAAGTACAACGCTGCCGACTACAAGGGTGCCATTGGCCTGTTGCAGCAGGCGCTGGCCAACGGCGTGCTCCCGAACGACGACTATTTCACGGTCGAGTACGTCCTCGCCGCCGCGCAACAAGCCGACGGGCAGTATCAGGCATCGCTGGACACCCTTGCCAAGTGGCGCGCCGAGGGCAAGAAGGTCACGGCCGACTCCTACGCGCTGGAAGGCAACGACCAGTATCGACTCGGCAAGTACCCCGAGGCGATCGCCGCGGTGAAGAAGGCGCAGTCGCTGACCGACAAGCCGAACCCGCAGTGGAACGAGATCCTGATGGCCGCCTATTCGGCATCGGGCCAGACCGATCAGGTCGTGCAACTGGCGCAGCAGGACCTCGCCGCCCATCCTGGCGATCCGGTGCGGCTCAACAATGCCATTGGCGCGCTGACCCAGGCGCAGAAATATCCCGAAGCGATCAGCCTGATGGAGTCGGCGCGCAGCAAGGGCGAGCTCACCACCGAAGCGAACTACGTCCTGCTGACCAAGCTCTACTTCAATCAGGCGCAATCCGGCAATAACCCGGCGCCGGACGCCAACAAGGCGGTTGCGACGCTCAAGGAAGGAATCGACAAGGGCGTGGTCAAGCCTTCGGCCGACAACTACGTGTTGCTGGGCAAGGCGGAGTACCTGGCCGGCAACACGGACGAGGCAATGAAGGACTACAACAAGGCCTTGCCCACGGCCAAGGATGGGGAGCCCTCGCTGCAGATCGCCAACATCCTGTTGAGCGAAAGCAAGTACAGCCAGGCCCGGGCGATGATCCAGCAGGGCATCAGCAAGGGTGTCCAGCACAAGGGCATTGCGTACCTGGTGCTGGCCGAGAGCGAGCGCGGCCTGAAGCACAAGGCCGCGCAAATCGCCGCGCTGAAGGTCGCCGCACAGGACCCGGAAACGGCCGAGCGGGCTAAGGCCAGCCTCAGGAAACTGGGTGTCAAAAACTAGCATTGCGGGTTCGTGACACCCTCCAGTTGGACGTCCATTTGTCTGCCTGGAGAAAGCTGTACAAAAGCTATACAAAAGCCATGTGCTGTTGTACCGTTAACCACTCCCTGTGTCTCCCCAGTGGCAAGTTTGTCCGGCACCGCCGCCTTCATCCATGCGGTCCTGGATTGATCCCTGCGGCGTCGCAGTCTCCGATCGATCAGCTTCCAGATAGTGACAGATGGCCTCAAGTAACGAAGAAAACGGCTTCAGTTGGAAGCGCACCTGGGCATTGGCAGTTGCCATCGGGCTGCATGCTTTTGCATTCCTGTTGATCGTGGCGCCGATGGCGCCACCGAATCAGAACCACAAGGAGAAGGAGCGCATCGTCCAGGTAAACTTCATCGAGCCGCCGCCGCCGCCGCCGCCGCCGCCGCCGCCGCCGCCGGAGCCACCGAAGCAGCCGCCGCCGAAGATCATCCAGGTGCTGAAGCCACCACCGACACCGCCGCCGCCGGCCCCACCACCGCCGGTGACCGAGGTTTCGGCGAACGCGGTGCAGGCAGCGCCGCCGGCCCCGCCGGCGCCGCCGGCCCCGCCGGTCGACATCGCAGCGGGTTCGGACCTGAGCTATGGCGACCGGCCCAGTCCGCCGTATCCGCCGATGGCCGTGCGTCAGCATCACGAGGGTACGGTCATCTTGCTGATCCTGGTGGGTATTGATGGTTCACCGAAGGACGTCAAGGTGGAAAAATCCAGCGGGTATCGCGAGTTGGATCGCGCAGCCGTTGAACAGGTACAGCGGCGCTGGAAATTCAATCCAGAAGTGAAAAACGGAAAGAAGGTGGAGGGCTATGCTCGCGTACCCATCACATTCAATCTGAGTGGCTAATTTAATTCGACTTTAACCAGCTGTAATTCGGATACAGTCGATTACAGTTACAGTTCACGCTTGATTTCCCTAGGGTAGCGTTATGTTCCTACAGACTCCTGCAACGACCGGTGCCGCACAGGCTTTGGGTGGCAATACCAACGCTGAAGCCATGAAACAGATGGGCTTCGGAAATTTGATGCAAAACTTCGACTGGCTGGGCTGGGTCGTCTTCGTGACTCTCGTCGCGATGTCGTTCCTGTCCTGGTACTTCATCATTGCCAATGGCATTCGCAATGCCACGGTGAAGGGGCGTGCCGACAAGGTCATCGACGGGTTCTGGGCCAATGGCTCCACCCAGGAGGCCATTCGTGAGCTGGAGGCCCAGCCCAAGAGCGAGCCGTTCTCCAAGATCGCGCTGGATGCCGCCTCGGCGGTCGCCCATCACCAGCAGACGGCCAACACCGCCGGCACCACCGGCAAGCTGGCCGAGTCGCTGAGCCGCTCGGAATTCATCGACCGCGCCCTGCGTCAGGCCGTGGCCCGTGAGAGCCTGCGCCTCGAAGACGGCATGACCCTGCTCGCCACGGTCGGCTCCGCCGCGCCGTTCGTCGGTCTGCTCGGTACCGTGTGGGGCATCTACCATGCGCTCATCGGCATCGCGGCCAGCGGCAACGCCTCGATGAATGCGGTGGCCGGCCCGGTCGGTGAGGCGCTGATCATGACCGCGTTCGGTCTGTTCACGGCCATTCCGGCGCTGTTCGCCTACAACTTCTTCAGCCGCTCGAACCGTGTGGTGTACGCCCGTTTTGACGAGTTCGCGCACGACCTGCACGACTTCTTCGCCACCGGCTCGCGCGTCGAAAGCCAGAAGTGAGGGATTGACCCATGGCCGTAAGTTTGGGTGGCAATGCCGGCGGTCCGATGTCGGAAATCAACGTCACGCCGCTGGTCGACGTGATGCTGGTGCTGTTGATCATCTTCATGATCACGGCACCGCTGATGTCGCACTCGGTCACCATCGACCTGCCTACCGCCAACCCGAAGACCAAGGATGCGGAGATGCTCACTCCGCCTCTGGACCTGGCGGTCAAGCAGGATGGCAGCATGTATCTGAACGATCATCAGGTCTCCGATGCCGAGTTGCGGGCCCAGTTCCTGGTTGAGGCGCAGAAGACGCCCCAGCCGGAGCTGCAGATTCGCGCGGACAAGGACACCCAGTTCAAGATCGTGAAGAAGGTCATCGGTGACGCCAAGGAGTCGGGCATGGTGCATGTTGCCTTCATGACCACAGACGCACCGAAGGGGTAGGCGGAAATGGCATTTACGACGAAAACCAGTGGGCCCATGTCCGAGATCAACGTCACGCCGCTGGTCGACGTGATGTTGGTGCTGCTGATCATCTTCATGATCACGGCACCGGTGCTGGCGCACCAGATCCAGGTGGATCTGCCGCAGCCGAATCCGAACGTGGTCAACCCGCCCAACCCGCTCGATCCGATCCATCTGAAGATCGACCAGACCGGCGCGTTCTACTGGAACGACACCCCGGTCGACGAGCCGGGGCTGAAGGCGCAGTTGGCCCTGATCGGGCAACAGGACCTGGCCAACCAGCCGGAGATCCAGATCGCCGCCGCGGACGGTGTTGCCTACCAGTACGTTGCAACCGTGCTGGCCGATGCGAAGAGCTACAACCTGGTCAAGATCGGCTTTACCGAGAATTTCTGAGCGGTATCGG
The DNA here is from genome assembly GCA_028866435.1 of Lysobacteraceae bacterium. Taxonomy (GTDB): domain Bacteria; phylum Pseudomonadota; class Gammaproteobacteria; order Xanthomonadales; family Rhodanobacteraceae; genus Rhodanobacter. Next base: position 32,247 of record JAGWIC010000015.1, read on the forward strand.
TGAGGCCGCGTCAGCGGCAGGAAAAACACGAACCCCCGCCAGGCGCGGGGGTTTTTGTTTGAGCGGGGCGCGGTCGATCCAACCGGAGACCACCCGCGCCTAACGAAGAATCTGCAGGTAGTTGCGCACGGTGGTGGCCAGGCCCTGGTAGAGCGCCTCGCCGATCAGGGCATGGCCGATCGACACCTCGGCCAGTCCTGGTATGGCGGCCTTGAACGTGCCGAGGTTGGCCTGGCTCAGATCGTGGCCCGCATTCACCGCCAGCCCGGCCTGCTGGGCACGCCGTGCCGTGTCGACGCAGGCGGCGAGCGCGGCTGCCGGCTCGCCGCGCGCGAATGCGTGCGCATAGGGCCCGGTATAGATCTCGATGCGCTGCACCCCGAGCGCTGCCGCCAGATCGAAGTCCTGCACCAGTGCGTCGACGAACAGGCTGACGCGGCAACCGAGTTCGCACAAGGTCGCCACGATGGGACGAAGCGCCGGCGCATCGCGTCGAAGGTCGAAGCCGTGGTCGGAGGTGATCTGGCCGTCGCCATCGGGCACCAGGGTGACCTGGGTCGGGCGCACTTCGCGCGCCAGCGCGACCAGTCCGGGATAGTCGCCGCGAGCGGCGGCAAACGGGTTGCCCTCGATGTTGTACTCCACCCTTCCGCGCAACATGCCCGCCAGCGCTCGCACGTCATCCGGGCGCACGTGCCGCTGGTCGGGCCTGGGGTGCACGGTAATGCCGCCGCAGCCGGCCTCGATGCAGGTCCGTGCCGCATGGGAGATGTCCGGCTCGGAGCCCCCACGCGAATTGCGCAGCACGGCGATCTTGTTGAGGTTGACGCTAAGCAGGGTCATGGTCGCTGACGGCCTCGTCGTTGGAATGTCGCCGGCGTCGGGCAGTGCCGGCGTCGGGCAGGTCGGCCGGAAACATTGCGCCGATCAGGCGCCGCTGGCAAGCGTGCCGACCCGGATGTGCCTCGCCTCGCCCTGCCAGGCGATGGCCGCGGTTGCGTCGTCGGCGTCGGGCAGCGCATGCAGCTGCCAGTCACGCACCTCCCCACCGTCCAGGCGCAGCAGCGCGAGGCGCCGATCGACCCAGCCGACACTGAGGCGGTCGAGCCCGAACGCCAGGCCGCGCCCGAGCGCCTTGACGATCGCCTCCTTGGCCGTCCATAGCTGCAGAAACGCCGGCTCCCGCGCCGCTGCCGGCAGCCGGGAAAGCAGCGCCAGCTCGTCCGCGGCGAAGAAGCGTCGGGCGATCTGCAGCGCGCGCGGTCGCGGTCGCCGTCGCTCGACGTCGATACCGGGCGAGACCCGTCGCGCCACCGCGATCAGCGCATGCGGCCCGCTGTGCGACCAGTTGAACTGCAGCGTGCTGCCGTGCCCAGGTGCCAGCGCGGGGCGCCCATGCGCGCCCTCGACCAGGCGGACGTCGGCCACGTCGCAGCCGAGGTAGGCGGCCAGTACCGCGTACAGGGGCGCCCGCCCCGATGCCGCTTGATAGCCAAGGCGCCACACGTGAATCTCCTCATCGTGCAGTTGCTCTGCTAGCGTGGCAAGCGAAAGGGCATGGGTGGTGATCATGGCGGCATGGTGCCGCCGGCGGTCGGGTTCCACAAGCCGTGACGGCACGGGTTCGAAGTGCGGTCCGGGCTTGATGGATGGTTCAGATCGGCGGGCGGTCTCCGCCACAGTGGGGGAATGGGCTTGATCACGGGTTGGCTGCTGCTGCTGCTGGCATTGCTGTACGTCGGGCTGCTCTTCCTCGTCGCCTACGCGGGCGACCGACGGCCGCTCTACCCGCGGCAACCGCGCCTGCGTCCGCTCGTCTACAGCCTGGCGCTGGCCGTGTACTGCTCGTCGTGGACCTTCTACGGCGCGGTGGGCACGGCCGCGCGCACCGGCCTTGCCTATCTGCCGATCTACCTGGGACCCATCCTGCTGTTCGTCTTCGGTTTCGGCCTGCTCAAGCGCCTGCTGCAGATGGTCCGCCAGCGCAACATCACCTCGATCGCCGACTTCGTCGCCGCACGGTTCGGCAAGTCGCACGGCCTGGCCGCGCTGATCGCCGTGGTCGCGGTGATCGCGGTGGTGCCGTATATCGCGTTGCAGTTCAAGGCAGTGGCGATGTCGTTCCGCGTCCTGGACGGCCCCAGCCTGGGCACCACCGGCGGCGTCGACACCGCCCTGTGGTGTGCCCTGCTGCTGGCGGCCTTCGCGATCCTGTTCGGCACGCGCAGCATCGATGCCACCGAACACCATCACGGCCTGATGCTGGCCATCGCGCTGGAGTCGCTGATCAAGCTGGTGGCCTTCATGGCCCTGGCCGGCTACGCCCTGTGGCGGGGGCCGGGCTTGTCGACCACCCTCAGCCTGCCGCTGCAGCAGCTGCACGAGGGACTGCCGTCGGGCTTCTTTGCCCAGACCATGCTCGCCTTCCTGGCGATATTCTGCCTGCCGCGCCAGTTCCAGATCGGCATGGTCGAATGCGAGGATGCCGGCGACCTCAGGTGGGCGCGCTGGATGGTGCCGCTGTACCTGGCGATCGTCAGCCTGGCGGTGCTGCCGATCGTCGCCGCCGGCAGGCACCTGCCGCAGGTGCGCGACGGCCTCGCCGACACCTGGGTACTGACGCTGCCCATGGCCTACGGCGATCGAGGCGTGGCGCTGCTGGCCTTCATCGGTGGCTTCTCGGCCGCCATCGGCATGGTGATCGTCGCCTCGGTCGCGCTCTCCACCATGATAAGCAACGATCTGGTGATGCCGGCGTTGCTGCGCATCAAGCCCCTGCGCCTTGCCCACCGCCCGGATCTGTCCCAATGGGTGCTGCGCGTGCGGCGGGTCGCGATCGTGGCCCTGGCGCTGATGGCCTATGCCTATTACCGGGTGGCCGCCGATGCGGAGAACCTCGCCGACACCGGCCTGCTTGCTTTTGTCGCCGTGGCCCAGTTCGCGCCGGCGCTGATCGCGGCGCTGTACTGGCGTGGCGCAAGCCGTCGCGGGGTGGTCGCCGGCCTGCTCGGTGGATCGGTGGTGTGGGTGTATACCTTGCTGTTGCCGGTGGTGCTGCGTTCCGAATCCTGGTTGCGCGACGGTCCGTTCGGCTGGGGCTGGTTGCGGCCGCAGGCGCTGTTCCACCTTACCGGCTGGGACCCGGTGATGCACGCCACGTTCTGGTCGCTGCTGACCAACGTGGCCTGCCTGATCTTCATTTCGCTGCGCTACCGCCCGAATCTCGAGGAGCGCCTGCATGCGGCCATGTTCATGGACACCGACCGCACCGAGCGCGGTGGTGCCGGCGACTGGCGCGGCCGCGTGATGGTGGCCGACCTGCGGACCATCGCCGAACGCATCGTCGGCGAACGCGGCAGCGCGCGCGCCTTCGACGAGTACACCCTGCGTTCGGGTCGCACGCTGGCGCCGGGCGAGGTCGCCGACCGGCCGTTGATCCAGTACACCGAACGGCTGCTGGCGTCGGCGGTGGGTGCCGCCAATGCGCGGCGCATCCTGATCGGCGTGCTGTCCGGCAGCGGCCTGGATGTCGCCGAGTCCGTGGCGTTGATGGACGAAGCCTCGCAGGAGCTGCGCTTCAACCGCGAGCTGCTGGCGACCACCCTGGAAAACGTTTCGCAGGGAATCAGCGTGGTCGACGTGCAGATGCGCCTGGTGGCCTGGAACAGCCGCTATCTGGAATTGTTCGACTACCCGCATGGCATGGTCTACGTGGGGGTGCCGGTGGCCGAGCTGATCCGCCGCAACGCCGAACTGGGCGAGTGCGGCCCGGGCGAAGTGGACGAACACGTGGCCAAGCGCATCGACTACATGCGTGCCGGTTCCTCGCACCTGTTCCAGCGCATCAGGCCGGACGGCAGCGTGATCGAAATGCGCGGCCGCGCGCTGCCCGGCGGCGGCTATGTCACCACGTACACCGACGTCACCGCGTACAAGAACGCGGAGCGCGCGCTGATCGAAGTCAACGAAACCCTCGAGCAGCGGGTCGAGCAACGCACCGCCGAGTTGTCCGAGGCCCTGGTCGCCACCGCGCACGCACGCCGCGCCGCGGAGAGCGCCAATGTATCCAAGACCCGCTTTCTCGCCGCCGCCAGCCACGACCTGCTGCAACCCTTGAACGCGGCGCGGCTGTTCACCTCGGCGCTGCGCCATCATCCCGGCCTGGACGCCGAGGCCAGCGGCCTGGCCGAGCGCATCGATGCGTCGTTCCGTGCCGCGGAAGACCTGCTCGACGCCCTGCTCGACACCTCGCGCCTGGACACCGGCAGCTATCGCCCCGAGATCGGCGGCTTTGCCCTGGCCGAACTGTTCGATTCGCTGCAGGCCCAGTTTGCCGTGGTCGCCGAAAAGCGCGGCCTGCACCTGCGGGTGGTACCGACCGCCCTGGCGGTGCGCAGCGACCCGCAGCTGCTGCGCCGGATCCTGCAGAATTTCCTTTCCAATGCCCTGCGCTACACCAGCAGGGGTGGCGTCCTGCTCGGCGCGCGGCGCATGGGCAGCGAGGTGCGCATCGAAGTGTGGGATTCCGGCCCCGGCATTGCCGCCGACCAGCGGGCCAGGATCTTCGACGAATTCCAGCGACTGGCGCAGCCCTCGCCGTGGGGGGAAAAGGGCCTGGGCCTGGGGCTGTCGATCTGCGACCGGCTGGCCGGCATCCTCGGCCACCGGCTGGACCTGCACTCGCACGTCGATCACGGCAGCTGCTTCGCGGTGGTGGTTCCGCGTAATGCATCGGTGCCGCCGCGTCGGCAGCGGGTGGAGCGTACCGGCCCGGACAAGCAGTTGCCGCTGACCGTGCTGTGCATGGACAACGACGCGACGATCCTGGAAGGCATGCGCGCCCTGCTCAGCCGCTGGGGTGTCGACTGCCGGCTGGCGCTGGATGTGGAACAGGCGCGCTGCGAACTGATGCGCGGCGCGATCGACCTGATCCTGGCCGACTTCCACCTGGCCGACGATGTCGACGGCATCGAGGCGCTGCAGCAACTGCAGCTGACCTGCGCGCCGTTGCCGCCGGTGGCGATGATTACCGCCGACGGCAGCACCGAGCTGAAGCAGCGCGCGCGCGCGCTGGGTTACCCGTTGCTGCACAAGCCGGTGAGGCCGGCGGCCCTGCGTGCGCTGCTGGCGGCCCCGTTGCGTCCGCGGGGCACCCCGCGCACCGAATGAGCGGACCGCGCCGGTTTCAGCGTGGCAGGACGGAACGGCCCATCAGGAACCTGTCTACCTCGCGCGCGCATTGGCGCCCTTCGCGGATGGCCCACACCACCAGCGACTGCCCGCGGCGCATGTCGCCGGCGGCAAAGACCTTGTCGACATTGGTTCGGTAGCAAGCCTCGCCATCCGTCGTTGCCCGCGCATTGCCGCGGGCATCCTTTTCGACGCCGAAGGCATCCAGAACGGCCTGCACCGGCGAGACGAAACCCATGGCCAGCAGCACCAGACCGGCCGGAATGTCGAACTCGCTGCCGGCCAGCTCGGCCATCTTGCCGTCCTTCCACTCCAGCCGCACCGCGGTAAGGCTCTTGAGGTTGCCCTTGCCGTCGTCGTTGAAGCGCTTGGTCGCCACCGCCCAGTCGCGCTGGCAACCCTCCTCGTGCGAGCTGGAGGTGCGCAGGCGAATCGGCCAGTACGGCCACACCAGCGGCTTGTTTTCCTGTGCCGGCGGCTGCGGCAGCAATTCGAACTGGGTCACCGAGGCCGCGCCCTGGCGGTTCGAGGTGCCCACGCAATCGGAGCCGGTATCGCCGCCGCCGATGACCACGACATGCCTGGCCGTGGCCAGTATCTGTTGCTTGATCTTGTCGCCGGCCACCACCTTGTTCTGCTGCGGCAGGAAATCCATGGCGAAATGGACGCCTTTCAGCTCGCGACCCGGCACCGGCAGGTCGCGCGGTGTCTCCGCCCCGCCGGCCAGCACCACCGCGTCGAAATCCCGCTGCAACTGTTCCGGCGCGATCGCCACGACCTCGCCATGGGCCGCCGCCTCGGCAGCCGCTCCCACGAACACGCTGCAGCGGAACTGCACGCCCTCGCCGCGCAGTTGTTCCACCCGGCGGTCGATGTGGTTCTTCTGCAGCTTGAAGTCCGGGATGCCGTAGCGCAGCAGGCCGCCGATCCGGTCGTTCTTCTCGAACACGGTCACCGCGTGTCCCGCGCGGGCCAGCTGCTGTGCGGCGGCGAGGCCGGCCGGGCCGGAGCCGACCACGGCCACCTTCCTGCCGGTCTGCCGGGCCGCGGGCTGGGCCGTCACCCAGCCTTCCTCCCAGCCCTTGTCGATGATCTTGTGCTCGATCGACTTGATGCCCACCGCATCGTTGTTGATGTTCAGCGTGCAGGCGGCCTCGCACGGTGCCGGGCACACCCGCCCGGTGAATTCCGGGAAGTTGTTGGTCGAGTGCAGGACATCCAGCGCCCGCTTCCAGTCCTGCCGGTACACCAGCTCGTTGAAGTCGGGAATGATGTTGTTGACCGGGCAGCCGTTGTGGCAGAACGGGATGCCGCAATCCATGCAGCGCGCCGCCTGGAGCGCGGCGTCGCCGTCGCTGAGGTGCCTGGAAAATTCGCGCCAGTGCTTCTTGCGTTGCGCCGGTGCCTCGCTGGCCTCGTGCAGCCGCGGGTATTCGAGAAAGCCGGTGATCTTGCCCATGTGTGGTGTATTCCCCTAATAGCTCAGGCCGTGGCGTGGTCGCTGGACACTTGCACCGGCTCGCGATGTGCCTCGACGAGCGCGCGCTTGTATTCGCCCGGCATCACTTTCACGAAGCGCGCGCGCGAGGCCTGCCAGTCGTGCAGGATGGCCTTGGCACGAAAGCTTCCGGTGTAGCGGAAGTGCGCCTCGACCAGTTGCCGCAGGATTGCCTCGTCGGTCGACCGGAGACCGCCGCGCTCGACCGCATGCCACAGGCTGACGGCTACCCGCAGTTCCTGTTCCACGGTGGACAGCACCGGCTCCAGTGCCACCATGTCGAAGTTGCACCTGCGTTCGAAGGTGCCGTCCGGGTCGTACACGAAGGCCACGCCGCCGGACATGCCGGCCGCGAAGTTGCGTCCGGTCTCGCCCAGCACCACCACGGTGCCGCCGGTCATGTATTCGCAGCCGTGGTCGCCCACGCCCTCCACCACCGCGAGGGCGCCGGAGTTGCGCACGGCGAAGCGTTCGCCGGCGACGCCGTTGAAATAGGCCTCGCCCTCGGTGGCGCCATACAGCACGGTATTGCCGACGATGATGTGTTCCGGGCCGAAACCGTGGAAGTCGTTCGGCGAGCGCACGATGATGCGGCCACCGGAAAGCCCTTTGCCGACGTAGTCGTTGCCTTCGCCGACCAGGTCCAGGGTGATGCCGTGCGCCAGGAAGGCGCCGAAGCTCTGTCCGGCGACGCCGTCCAGCTGTACGTGGATGGTGTCGTCGGGCAGGCCCGCGTGACCGTAGCGGCGCGCCACCTCGCCCGACAGCATGGTGCCGACGGTGCGGTTGACGTTGCGCACGCCGACGATGAAGCTGGTGCGCTCGCCGTGTTCCAGCGCCGGGCGGGCCTTGTCGATCAGCACGTGGTCGAGCGCCTTGCCGCCCTTCTCCAGGCCATGGTTCTGCGACTCCAGGTGATGGCGGGCGACCTCCGCCGGCACCTCGGGCTGGTGGAACACGCGGGAGAAATCCAGTCCCCGCGCCTTCCAGTGCTCGACGCCACGGCGGGTATCGAGCAGGTCGGCGCGGCCGATCAACTCGTCGAAACGCCGGATGCCCAGCTGGGCCATGATCTGGCGCACCTCCTCGGCGATGAAGAAGAAGAAGTTGACGACGTGCTCGGGCTTGCCGGCGAACTTCCTGCGCAGCACCGGATCCTGGGTGGCCACCCCGACCGGACAGGTGTTGAGGTGGCATTTGCGCATCATGATGCAGCCTTCCACCACCAGCGGGGCGGTGGCGAAACCGAACTCATCGGCGCCCAGCAGCGCGCCGATCACCACGTCGCGACCGGTCTTCATCTGGCCGTCGGCCTGCACCCGGATGCGGCCGCGCAGGTGGTTCAGCACCAGGGTCTGCTGGGTCTCGGCCAGGCCGAGTTCCCACGGCGTGCCGGCATGCTTGATCGACGACCACGGCGAGGCGCCGGTGCCGCCATCGTGGCCGGCGATCACCACGTGGTCGGCCTTGGACTTGGCCACGCCCGCCGCCACGGTGCCGACGCCGACCTCGGAGACCAGCTTCACCGAGATCGACGCCTGCGGGTTGCAGTTCTTCAGGTCGTGGATCAGCTGCGCCAGGTCCTCGATCGAGTAGATGTCGTGATGCGGCGGCGGCGAGATCAGGCCCACGCCGGGCACCGAGTAGCGCAGCTTGGCGATGTAGGTGGAGACCTTGTGACCGGGCAGCTGGCCGCCTTCGCCGGGCTTGGCGCCCTGCGAAACCTTGATCTGGATCTGGTCGGCGGAGACCAGGTAGGCGGCGGTGACGCCGAAGCGGCCGGAGGCGACCTGCTTGATGCGCGAGCGCAGCGAGTCGCCCGGCTGCAACGCGACATCGCTCTCGATATGTTCCGCGCCGATGATGCTGCCCAGCGTGTCGCCGGTCTTGATGGCGACGCCGCGCAGTTCGTTCTGGTAGCGCGCCTCGTCCTCGCCGCCCTCACCGGTGTTCGACTTGCCGCCGATGCGGTTCATCGCCACGGCCAGGGTGGCGTGGGCCTCGGTGGAGATCGAGCCGAGCGACATCGCGCCCGTGGCGAAGCGCTTGACGATTTCCTTCGCCGGTTCCACCTCGTCGATGGCGATGGCGACCGCCGGATCGATGCGGAACTCGAACAGCCCCCGCAGCGTCATGTGGCGCCGGGTCTGGTCGTTGATCAGCTGCGCGTATTCCCGGTAGGTCGAGGCGTTGTTGGCGCGGGTGGCGTGCTGGAGTTTGGCGATCGTGTCCGGCGTCCACATGTGCTCCTCGCCGCGGGTGCGCCAGGCGTATTCGCCGCCGACGTCGAGCGCGTCGGCGAGCACCGGGTCGTCGCCGTAGGCCGCCGCATGCTGGCGCAGGGCCTCCTCGGCCACCTCGAACAGGCCGAGGCCCTCGATGCGGGAGCTGGTGCCGGTGAAGTACTTGTCGACCAGGTCGGCATTGAGGCCCACCGCCTCGAAGATCTGCGCGCCGGTATAGGACATGTAGGTGGAGATGCCCATCTTGGACATCACCTTCTGCAGGCCCTTGTCGATCGCCTTGACGTAGTTGTGGATGGCCGTGTCCGGGCTGATCCCGGCCGGGCTGTCGGCGAAGTGCTGCGCCAGCACCTCCATCGCCAGATAGGGATGGATCGCCTCGGCGCCGTAGCCGGCCAGCAGGGCGAAGTGGTGCACCTCCCGCGCCGAGCCGGTCTCCACCACCAGCCCGGTGCTCGTGCGCAGGCCGCGGCTGACCAGATGCTGGTGTACCGCCGAGGTGGCGAGCAGGGCGGGAATCGCCACGCGCAGGTGGTCGGCGCGCCGGTCGGACACGACCAGGATGTTGTGGCCCTGGCGGATCGCGTCCACCGCCTGCGCGCACAACGAGGCCAGGCGCGCCTCGATGCCCTCCTTGCCCCAGGTCGCGGGATAGGTGATGTCGAGTTCGAAGCTGCGGAATTTGCCCTTGGAGTAGCGCCCGATCTTGCGGATCTTGGCCATCTCGGCGAAGTCCAGCACCGGTTGCGACACCTCCAGCCGCAGCGGCGGGTTGACGTTGTTGATGTCCAGCAGGTTCGGCTTCGGCCCGATGAAGGACACCAGCGACATCACCAGCTGCTCGCGGATCGGGTCGATCGACGGGTTGGTCACCTGCGCGAACAACTGGCGGAAATAGTTGTAGAGCGACTTGTTGTGGTCCGACAGCACCGCCAATGGCGCGTCGTTGCCCATCGCGCCGACGGCCTCCTGGCCCTCCAGCGCCATCGGCAGCAGCTGGAACTTCAGGTCCTCCTGGCTGTAGCCGAAGGCCTGTTGGCGGTCGAGCAGGCTGTCGCTGGCCCGCGATTCGGCCGGTGGCTCGGGAAGGTCGTCCAGCTTGATGCGGATGTGCTCGATCCACTGCTTGTAGGGCTTGGCGTTGGCCAGCTGGTCCTTCAACTCCTTGTCGTCGATGATGCGCCCCGCCTCCATGTCGATCAGCAGCATCTTGCCGGGCTGCAGCCGCCACTTCTTGACGATGCGCGACTCGGCGATGGGCAGCACGCCCGCCTCCGACGCCAGGATGACCAGGTCGTCGTCGGTGACGACGTAGCGGGCCGGACGCAGGCCGTTGCGGTCCAGCGTGGCACCGACCTGGCGGCCGTCGGTGAAGGCGATGGCGGCGGGGCCGTCCCACGGCTCCATCATCGCGGCGTGGTATTCGTAGAAGGCGCGGCGGTTGTCGTCCATCAGCGCGTGCCGTTCCCAGGCCTCGGGAATCATCATCATCATCGCCTGCGACAGCGGGTAACCCGCCATGGTCAGCAGTTCGAGGCAGTTGTCGAACGAGGCGGTGTCGGACTGGCCGGGATAGATCAGCGGCCACAGCTTGGCCAGGTCGTCGCCGAGCACCGGCGAGGAGATCGCGCCGGTGCGCGCATTGATCCAGTTGACGTTGCCCTTCACCGTGTTGATCTCGCCGTTGTGCGCGATCATCCGGTAGGGGTGGGCCAGTTCCCACGCGGGGAAGGTGTTGGTGGAGAAGCGCTGGTGCACCAGCGCCAGTGCCGACACCGTGCGCGGATCGGCCAGGTCCAGGTAGTACTGGCCGACCTGGTCGGCCAGCAGCAGCCCCTTGTAGACCACCGTGCGGGTGGACAGCGAGGGAACGAAATACTCCTTGCCATGTTTGAGGTTCAACGCGCGGATGGCGTGGCTGGACGTCTTGCGGATCACGTAGAGCTTGCGCTCCAGCGCGTCCGGCACCATGACGTCCGGACCGCGGCCGATGAAAATCTGGCGGATCACCGGCTCGCGATGGCGTACCGCCGGCGACATCGGCATGTTGGCGTCGACCCGCACGTCGCGCCAGCCCAGCACCACCTGGCCCTCCGCCTGCACCGCGCGTTCCAGCCCCTGTTCGCAGGCCAGCCGCGACGCCTGCTCCTTGGGCAGAAACACCATGCCGACGCCGTACTCCCCCGGCGGCGGCAGCACGACGCCCTGCAACGCCATCTCCTCGCGGTAGAACTGGTCGGGAATCTGGATCAGGATGCCGGCGCCGTCGCCCATCAGCGGGTCGGCCCCCACGGCGCCGCGATGATCCAGATTGCGCAGGATCAGCAGGCCCTGCTGGATGATGGCATGGCTCTTTCGTCCCTGGATGTGGGCGACAAAACCCACGCCACAGGCGTCATGTTCGTTGCAGGGATCGTAAAGCCCCTGCGCGTGCGGCTGAACCATTCTCTCCACTCCAAGGAGTATGGGGGAGGATTGACTATAGTGCGACGCAACAAAAAGGCAAGCGAGTCCGGAACGGCGGCGCAAATGGCCGTTTATAAGTCTGGACGGCCGATCCGGGGCGGGCGCAGGCGCCAGGCCGCCGGCAGCTGCCTTCCGCCCCGCTCACTCCTCGATGGCCGGCAGTGCCGGCATGCCTTCCTTGTCCACCGCCAGCTGGCTGGCCATGAGCGCCACCTGGGTCCGGTTGTTCACCCCCAGCTTGCGCATGATCGCGGTCATGTGCGCCTTGACCGTCGCCTCGGAAACATTCAGGTCGAAGGCGATCTGCTTGTTGAGCAGGCCTTCGGCGATCATGCTCATCACCCGGAACTGCTGCGGCGTCAGCAGGGCGATCTGCGCGGCCGCCGCCGCCTCGTCGGGTTTCAGGTCGGTGGGCTCGCCGAGCAGGCCTTGCGGGTGCCATACGTCGCCGTCGAGCACGGCGCGGATCGCGGTGACGATGTCCTCCGCCGACGCCGACTTGGGGATGTAGGCGGAGGCGCCGTGGGCCAGCGCCCGCCGCGCGATCAGCGCCTCCTCGTGGCCGGAGACCACGATCGTCGGCAGGCCAGGGTTCTGGCTGCGGATATGCACCAGGGCCGAGTAGCCGCGTGCGCCGGGCATGTGCAGGTCGAGCAGCAGCAGCTCGGTATCGGGAAACTGCTCGATCAGGCCGAGCAGCGCATGCACGCTGTCGGCGCAATGCACGCTCGCCTCCGGTATCGCCGCCAGCACCGCCCGGCGCAGCGCATCGCGGAACAGCGGGTGGTCGTCGGCGATCAGGATGTCGGGCATGGGGCTTCGTCGGAAATGGGGGAGCGCACCTTGTGCGCGATG
>JAGWIC010000095.1 GCA_028866435.1 Lysobacteraceae bacterium
CGCGGGCCGGTGATCCTGTCGTGGGCGGATGTGCTGAAAATCGGCACGGCGCCGGGACGCAACGTGATCGTCCACGAAATGGCGCACAAGCTCGACATGCTCAACGGCGACGCCAACGGCTTCCCGCCCCTGCACCGGCGCATGGACCGGCGCACCTGGTCGCGGGTGTTCGCGGGCAGTTGGGACCGCCTCAAGGACGAGCAGCGCGACGGCACGGCGTTGCCGATCGACCCGTATGCGCTGGAGAGCCCGGCCGAGTTCTTCGCGGTGGCCAGCGAGCAATTCTTCGAGACCCCGGCGACGCTGCGCCAGCAGCTGCCGGACGTCTATCGTCAGCTCGAGCAGTTTTACCGGCAGCACCCGTTCTGAGCGCGCCACCGGCGGCGCCACTGCAGTCCGCCGCCGCTTCGGTAACAATGGCGGCGACACCCACCACAGGAATCCGCCCCATGATCCAGCGCTTCGATACCGGCCCCCGCATGTCCGAAATGACCGTCCACAACGGCGTGGCGTATCTCGCCGGGCAGGTGCCCGCGGACACCGGCGCCGATATCGTCGGCCAGACCGGCCAGGTGCTGCAGGCGATCGACCGGCTGTTGCAGCGGGCCGGCAGCGACAAGACCCGCATCCTGCGCGCGGAAATCTTCCTCGCCGACATCGCCGATTTCGCCGGCATGAACCAGGCCTGGGAGCAATGGGTGGCGCAAGGCGCGACGCCGGCACGCGCCACGGTGCAGGCGAAGCTGGCGCGGCCGGAGTGGAAAGTCGAGATCGTGATCACCGCCGCGGTGGCGTGATCCCGGCGCCGGCGCGCAAGCCACGCCGACAAGTGGCGGCGACGAAATCCGGGGCTGCACGCATTCGACCCGAGAATGGCTTCAGTGGGCGCCGCGGGCCACCGCGCGCCTACCTGGGCTGCCGAGGCTCCGGCGGGGGCTCCGGCGGCAGCGCCAGGATCCACCGCGCCAGCGCATCCGCCTGCGCCGAAGGCACCGCCAGGTTCGGCATGACCCCGCCCCACGGCCCCCGTCCACCCCGGGCGATGAAGGCCGCCACCGCCTGCTGCGCTCCAGGCTGACCGCGATGACGCCACGCGACCCACGCCAGCGCCGGGCCGACGCCACGATCGCGCAGCGCATGGCAGGACGCACACGCATACTGCCTGAACGCCGCCGGCGCGTCGGCCGGAACGCTGGCCGCGGCTGGCGCCATCATCCCCTGCATGCCGCGGTGCATGCCCATCATGGATTGCCCGCCGTACCAGCCACGCATCCACCCCATGCCGCCGCCGGCGATGCCCACGCAGGCAAACAGCACGACGGCGACAAACACGACGGGGATGATCAACGATTTCATCGATGCACCGGAAACCGGACAGGTGTCCGCAGCGCGGGCACCTCCGTCTTCTACGCCACGCCGGCGGCGTACGCAAGGACCGGCGCGGGCCGGGTAATGCCACCGGAAACCGCCCCTGCGCGCTTCACGGCGCGTCGCTCAGGTGACGCGCTCGCCCGCCGCCACGCGAACGGCCGTCACCTCGCCCGGCACGGGGTGGATGACCAGGCGCAGCCGCCCGGCATCGCGCTGCAGCCGCAGACGGCGATGGCGGACCAGGTAGGCCAGCGCCACCGCCGCCGCCGCGAAGCCGGACACCGCGCCGACGGCCAGCGCCCAGCGTGCGCCGAAACGATCCACCACCCAGCCGACCGCCGGCGCGCCGACCGGCGTGCCACCCATCACCACCGCGATCCGCAGCGCCATGACCCGGCCGCGCATGGCGCGCTCGGTGGTGAGCTGCATCATGGAGTTGCTGGCGGTCATGAAGGTGAGCGCGGCCAGGCCGACGAAGAACAGCAGCAGCGCGAACAGCAGCGGGCCGGGCATCACCGCCGCCAGCGCCAGGGCGACGCCGAAGGCCGCCGCCGAACTCCCCATCAGCACCATGCCCGGGAACGGGCGGCGCGCCGACAGCAGGGCCCCGCACATGGTGCCTGCCGCCATCGCCGAGGTGAGCAGGCCATACTGGCGCGCGTTGCCGTGGAACACGGTGACCGACATGGTCGAAATGAAGATGGCGAAGTTGAAGCCGAAGGTGCCCAGCAGCAACAGCATCACCAGCACCGCCATCAGGTCGGGACGCCGCCACACGTAGCGGAAGCCCGCCGCCAGGCTGCCGCGCGTGCTGGCCGGCCGCGCCTCGCTGTGCAGCTCGTGCACCCGCAGCAGCCACAGCGCCACCAGCACGGGGACATAGGACGCGGCGTTGAGCAGGAACAGCCAGCCCTCGCCGACCGCGGCGATCAGCAGGCCGGCCGCCGCCGGGCCGACCATCCGCGCGGCATTGAAGGAGGCGGAGTTCAGCGCCACCGCGTTGGCCAGGTCGTCGTCGCTGACCAGGTCCGATACAAACGCCTGTCGCGCCGGCGCGTCGAACGCGGTGACGCAACCCAGCAGCAGCGCGAAGCCGTACACCTGCCACAGCTGCACCACGCCGGCGAGGGTCACCAGGCCCAGCCCCAGCGCCAGCAGGCCGGCCGCGCCCTGGGTGAACAGCAGCAGCTTTCGCCTGTCCAGGTGGTCGGCGGCAAGGCCGGTCAGCGGCAACAGCAGCAGCGGCGGCCCGAACTGCAGCGCCATCACCATGCCCACCGCGGTCGCGTTGTGGCGGGTGAGCACGGTAAGCACCAGCCAGTCCTGGCCGATGCGCTGCATCCAGGTGCCCACGTTGGACACCAGCGCGCCGGCGGCCCACAGCCGGTAGTTGTAGTTCCTGAGCGAGTGGAACATGCCTTTCATTGCTTGCCTGACCACTCCAAAAACCAAAAAAGCCGCGCCGGAACGGGGGAGCATTCCGGCAGGGATACCGGCCGCGCCTCCGCAAGGCATCGCGACCAGCCGGGGAAGGCGGGCCGCCGCCCTCGCGCGGCGCCGGGTTCGATGCCGGCACGACCGCGGACGCACCGCGATGGCCGGACGCCACCCCACTGTACGCAGCCATCGGCCGGCATTCCAGCCACGGCGCGGCGGAACGGACCGAAACCGGCGCCCGGGTCGGGCTCGCGCGGCGCGCCGACAGCCGGCTGAAAGCCGGATGCCCTGCAATACGGTCTTCGCTCCCACCCGTGCCGACCAGACGGGTGCCGGTGAGCGTGCCGTGCCATTGCACCCAGTCGACCATGGAGCCGGACGATGAGTCCACCGAACGCTGCAGGCGGGCGCCGCCTGCCGATCCTGATGTATCACAACATCGCGCCGGCGCCGCGCGACCTGAGCGTCTACCGCAGCCTGTTCGTCAGCCCGGGCGCGTTCGCTCGCCAGATGGGCCTGCTGCACCGGCTGGGCTATACCGGCCTGTCGATGTCCGCGGCGATGCCCTACCTGCGCGGCGAGCGGCAGGGCCGGGTGGCGGTGATCACGCTCGATGACGGCTACGCCGACAACCTGCGGTCCGCGCTCCCGGTGCTGCAGAAATACGGCTTCAGCGCGACCACCTATGTGGTCAGCGCGAGCATCGGGCGCTTCAACGTGTGGGACGCCGAGCGGCTCGGCATCCGCAAGCCGCTGATGACCGCCGCCGAACTGCGGGCGTGGCGGGCCGGCGGCATGGAGATCGGCGCGCACACGCGCAGCCACCCGCACCTGACGCGCTGCGACGATGGCCAGTTGCGCGAGGAGATCCACGGCAGCAAGACCGACCTGGAGGATTGCATCGGCGCCGAGGTCACCCAGTTCTGCTACCCCTACGGCGACGTGGACGAGCGCGTCGCCGCGGTGACGCGGGAGGCCGGCTACGCCGCGGCCACGGCGACCCGGCGCGGCCGCGCGGTGCCCGGCGGCGACCTGTGGCGGCTGCCCCGGGTGCAGGTGGCGCGGCACCACCTGCTGCCGCAGTTCGCGATGCGCGTGCTGAGCCGCTATGAGGATCGCCGGGCATGAGGTTCCTGTTCGTCGGCACCAACCCGGAAGACACCGGCGCCGCGACCCATTTCGTGGCGCTGGCCCAGGCGATGGCCGAGGCCGGCCATGAAGTGGGCGTGGTGGCCTGTCCGGGCGGACTGATCGCCGAGGCCCTGTCCCGCTCGCCGGTACGGCTCTACCCGGCCCGCTTCCGCAACGCCCTCGACCCGCGCGGCTACGCCAAGGTGCTGGCGGCGGCGCGGGAGATCAAGCCCGACTGGCTGGTCGGCAACTTCGGCAAGGAGTACTGGCCGCTGGTCGTCATCGGCCGCCTGCTGCGGGTGCCGGTGGCGCTGTTCCGCCACCGCACGACGCCGATGAAGCGGCTGTCGGCGTACCTGTTCCCGCGCCTGGCCCAGCGATTCATCGCGGTGTCGAACTACGCGCGGCAGGGTTACCTCGACCAGGGCATTCCGCCGCATCTGGTGCGCGTGCTGTACAACCCGGTGAACATGGCGCAGTTCCTGCCCGACGAGCCGGGACGCGAGGCCATCCGGCAGTCGCTGGGCATCGACCGCGACGCCATCGTGCTGGGTTATGTCGGGCGCATGCATGGGCGCAAGGGCGTCCTCGCCCTGCTGGAGGCCGCCGAGGCGGCGATGTTGCGCGAGCCGCGGCTGCATTGCCTGTGGATCGGCGACGGCCCCGAGGCGCGGGCATTGCGCGAGCGCGCCGCCGCTGGCCCGCAGCACGCGCGGCATCATTTCATCGGCTGGACCCACGACGTGCACGCCTACTACGGCGTGATGTCGATGCTGGCGTTTCCCTCGATTGAGCCGGAGACCTTCGGCCGGGTGTCGGTGGAGGCCCAGGCCGCGGGCGTACCGGTGCTGGCCAGCCATATCGGCGGCATCCCCGAAACGCTGGATCCCGGCGTGACCGGCCTGTTGCTGCCGCCGGGCGATGTCGGCGCCTGGCGCGACGCGATCGTGCAGATGTGCGGCAGCTCGCCCCAGCTGCCGATGGGGGCGGCCTTGCAGCAGTTCGCCCTGGCCCACTTCGGCACCGCGGTGATCGCCGCCGAGTTCACCCGCATGCTGGCCGCCGACTGAAACCGGCGAGGGATGCGCCGGTCTTGCCCGTCAAACCGCACCTGGCCGCGTGTTGGTTCCGGCGCCAGCACCGGCACGCCCGTACAACGCCCATGCCGATCCACGCCTCCAGCGCATGCCTGACGGGTACACCGAACGTCCGGCCGTTCGGGCCAGCCAGCGCCAACGCGTGCGCCGGTGGGCAGGACTGGGCGTCGGCGTCAACCGCGTCCAGCGCGAACCGTGCGCCCTGATCCGGGCTTCAACCTGCTCGGTCGCAGCTTCCCTCGCCCGCGAGGATGCGGGCGAGCGCTTCCTCCAGCCGCTGCACCGTGCCGTCGACATCCCTGAGCTTGTCGAGGCCGAACAGGCCAAGCCGGAACGTCTTGAAGTCGGCGGGCTCATCGCAGGCCAGCGGCGTGCCGGCGGCAATTTGCAGGCCTTGCGCGGCAAACGCGCGGCCGCTGTGGATGGCGTCGCTGTCGGTGTAGCTCACCACCACGCCGGGCGCCTGGAAGCCTGCGGCGGCGACACTCGGAAAATCATGCCGGGCCAGCAAGGCACGCACCTTGCGACCGAGCTCGGCTTGCGCAGCGCGCGACTGCTCCAGCCCCATGGCGATGGTTTCGACCATGGCGTCGCGCAGCTGCGCCAGCGCATCGGTGGGCATGGTGGAGTGGTAGGCGAAGCCGCCGTTTTCGTAGGCCGCCATGACGGCACGCCATTTGGCCAGGTCGAGCGTAAAGCTGGAGCTTTGCGTGGTCTTCAGCCGCGCCTCCGCGGACGGCGAAAGCATGACCATGGCCGCGCACGGGGTCGAGCTCCAGGTCTTCTGCGGTGCGGACAGCAGGACATCCACACCGATCCGCGGCATGTCGACCCAGAGCGCGCCGCTGGCGATGCAATCGAGTACGAACAGGCCACCGTGTTCGTGGACAGCGCTTGCCACGGCCTGCAGGTAGTCATCCGGCAACAGCATGCCGGAGGAGGTTTCCACGTGCGCCGCGAACACCAGCTCAGGCTTGCCCTCGACGATGCTGGCGATGACTTCATCCAGCGGCGGCGGCACGAACGGGGCCTGATGCGCGCGATGGCCAGGGCGGGCCTTGAGGACGGTCGTGCGTGCGGAAATCCCGCAGGTCTCGAAGATCTGGCTCCAGCGGTAGCTGAACCAGCCATTGCGGATGATCAACACGTTTTTGTCGTGGCCGAACTGGCGCGCGACGGACTCCATGCCGGCAGTGCCGCCGCCGGGCACCAGGGCGACGGCGTGGGCGTGGTAGGCCGTCTTCAGCTGCGCCGACAGGTCGCGCATGACCTGCTGGAAGCGTTGCGACATATGGTTGAGCGCGCGGTCGGTGAACACCACCGAGTACTCCCGCAGGCCATTCGGATCAACGCCGGGGGATGGGTCGGCATGCATGGTCTTTCGCCTTGTTCGAAGGGGCGGTACAGCGGCGGCTTCACTACCGGATGCGATGCACGGTGAGCGTGGCACCGGCCGCCTATTCTGACCCGGCCCGGCCACGACGGAAAGCCGCCATGGCGCGCCCGTCCGGCCTCGGCGCCCCGGTGCCGACCGCGGCCGAGCCGCGGCCCATCCGGCAACAGGCTGATTCGTGCGCGTCGCACGCGCGTTTCCGCGACGGGAATGGCCGCTACCGGCGCAACAGGAAGAACGGCAGCGCCACCAGGCCCAGCACCAGGAGCATGCCGAGCACACTCATCAGCACGCGTACCGGCTCCGCCCGAAGCATCGTCAGGAATGTCTCCGCGGTGCCGGCGCGCCTGGCGGCCGCGTATTCGGCCCGGGCACGGGCGCTGCGCTGCTGCTGGTAGACGTCCATCGCGCGCCTGGCTTCGGGATAGGCCTCGTCCTCGGTCACCCAGATGCCACCGGCCGAGACACCCCAGATGCTGGGCCGGGTTTCATAGAACGCGATGCGCTGCGCGTCGAGCATCGCGCGCACCTCGTCGGCCTCGTCATCGGGCACGTTCCGCAGGTTCATGAGCAGCTTGGACATGACGCCATGATAGCGGCCCGCAACTCGGTCGACCGTAGGTGTCGGCACGAGATCGGGTGTAGCCGACCGGGTTGTCCGGCCGATCCAACGCCCCGCCACGTTACTCCCGACGCATCGCCTCGAGCAGCGCACGCTGGCGGTCGCGTTGCGCCAGCGCCAGGCGGTTCAGCGCCTGGAACCGCGGGTCGCCCCGCAGATGCGCGTAGAGCGGATCGCGCTCAGCCAGATACCACCAGCGGTAGAGCTGGCCGTTCTCGACGCTGTGCGCCAGTTCCCGAAGCGCCTGCTCGTCGTCGCCCAGCACCGCGAACGCCGCCGCGCGCTCGCGGCTGAACCAGTGCGGCGTGCGCCCG
Organism: Lysobacteraceae bacterium; assembly: GCA_028866435.1. GTDB lineage: Bacteria > Pseudomonadota > Gammaproteobacteria > Xanthomonadales > Rhodanobacteraceae > Rhodanobacter. The sequence goes on from JAGWIC010000095.1 coordinate 7,366, forward strand.
ATACCGTGCGCATCCACCAGCGCGAGGGCTGCCCGGGCCAGCGCCTGCCCGCCCTTCACGTCGCCGGCGAGCACCCGCGTGTGCGCGTAGACCGGTGCGAACCCGCGGTACCACATGGGCAGATGCCCCTGGTGGGCGGCCTGCACGGCTTGCAGCAGGCGCATGGCAGGCGCGAAGTCGCCCGCCGCGATCGCCGCATCGCGGATCGCCTGCGCCTTGGACGCCTGGGGCCCCCGGTCCGGCCAGTTCGCCGGCGCGATGTCCTGCAGCGCGGCTGCGGCGCCCGGGCGATCGCCCCGGTACTGCGCAATCTCCATGAGGGCGGCCGGTGCCGGAGACGGGCCCAGCACCGCCGTTGCGGCAGCGGGATCACCCAGGTCGAGATAGATGTCGCGGGCCAGCATCCGCGCGGGAAGCGATTGCGGCTCGACGGCGATCGCCTGCTCGGCGATCCGCGCGGCCTGCGCAAACTCGCCGCTGTACTCCCACTTGGCGTGGGCCAGTTGATAGAGGGCCGCCGGCAGCCGGGGATTGATCTCCAGCGCCTGGCGCACCAGGCGCTCGTGCTCGGCGACATCGCTGCGCACCACCATCACGAAGAACGCCTGGGTCAGGCACAGCTCCGGCACCAGCGGATCGATCCGGCGCGCGCGCTCCATCGCGTCGATCGCCTCGCCCACGCGGGCGTTGCGGAACAGGAACCAGGCGTAGTGCACCTGTCCCGGCCCATAGCTGGGGGCCAACGCCAGCCCCTTGCGGAAGAGTGCCTCGGCTTTCGCGGGATCGCGCATGGCCCGCGCCCGCTCGACCCACGCCTCGCCCAGCGCGGGGTCCAGTTCCAGCGCGCGGTCGAACGCCTTCGACGCCTGCTCGCGCGCCTCGTCGGCCGGGCCCGGGTCCGCATCGGCCATCTGCGCAAACGCCTGGCCTAGCCCCAGGTAGGCCCGGGCGAAACCCGGTGCGAGGATCGTTGCGCGCCGGAACAGTTCGACCGCCTCACCGACACCCGACCGATCGGCGCCCTGCAACAATCGCCGGCCCACCATGTAGACCCGGTAGGCATCGAGATCGACCGCGCCTTCGCCGGAGCCGTGCGCTGTCGGCGCCACCGCCGGAACATGCAACACCCCGGCGACATCCCGGGCGATCTCGTCGCGGATCGACGCCACCTCGCGCACCGGACGATCCAGCACCGACGACCACAGCCGCTTGCCGGACCGCCCATCGAGCAATTGCACATCCACCTGCAACCGCTCGCCAGCCTGCGCCACGGCACCGTGCAACAGGAAACGCGCAGGCTGCAGCCGCGGCTTCTTCGCGGGAGTGTCCGGAGCCGCCTCGGCAGCGCCGGTGGTCGTGTCGCCCTCGACCACGAGTCGATCGCCGAGCCGCGCCAGGCGGTTTCGAATCAGGTCGGTCATGCTCTGCGCCAGCAGGATGCCCGCCTCGTCAGGCGTCGCGGCTTGCAACGGCAGCACCGCGAGCGTGGCTGGCCCGGAGGGCGGTAACCGCGAGGGCACGCCCGGCGCGCGATACCAGGACAGGGCGGCCAGGGTCGCCAGCACCAGCACCAGCACCAGCACCAGCAGCGAGCCGGCCAGAGCCCGTCCGTGCGACGACGGTGCGCCGGCCGGCGGGGCGAGCGGCTCCCGATCCACGGGCAACGGTTGGCACGGTCGCTCCGGTTCCGCCGGATTCGCCGGCGCCAGATCCAGGGCGAGCGCCTCCACCGCCGCAATCAGCCGATAGCCCTTGGTCGGTATGGTGGCGATATACCTGGGTGCCTTCGGGTCGTCGCCCAGCGCACGGCGCAGTTGGGCGATGCAGCGGTAGACCGGGTTGTCGCCCATCGGCCGGCCGAGCCAGACCGCATCGATCAATTCGCCGGTGCTGACGACCGCGCCGGCGTGCCCGATCAGGTACACCAGCACCGCCATGGCCTTGGGCTCCAGCGCCGTCTCGCCCTGCGGTGCGGTGATGCGGTCCAGGTCGACGTCCACCAGGCAATCCCGCAGCCGCACCCGGGTCAGCCCGGCATGACCGGCCGGGCCGACGGACTCGGGCAACCAGGTGTCCTTCCCCACCTCGTTCATCGCCTCGCTCCGGCTTGCCGCAGCACCTTAGAACTTTACGGAACGGCTTGCCACCTTCTTCTCCAGAAAAACTCCAGAAAAACCAAAGGACGGCCAGCCGGCGGCTGGCGAAGATCGGGCAGCCGGCAACGGTGCCTGCATGCGGCCGGCCACGCTGGCCAAGCCGCCACGCCCACCACCCGTTGTGGGCTGGAACGAGCACAGGCAGGGATCCGTTCCGTCCCACGACCACACCAGGAGAACCACCCATGAACAGCGCACTGCAAGCTGGACCCCGCAGCCCAGCCATCCCGCACCCGCGGCATGCCGCCGCGAGGATCGCGAAAACCCTGATCGGCGGATGCTCGACGGCCCTCGCCCTGGCCTTGTGCCTGCCCGGATTCGCCCATGCCACCGACGACTCGGCCCACACCTGCTCCGACAGCCAGCTGAAGGGGCGCTACGTGTTCACCGCCAGCGGATTCACCCGTGCGCCGGCCAGCCCGCCGGGGTCACCGTGGGTTCCCAAGGCCATTCTGGAGGTGTTGCAGTTCAACGGCGACGGCACGGTGCTCACGCCGGCGATCACGGCAGCCAACCCCTTTGGCGACCTCGGCGCCATCATGCAGCCGCCCGGTGGCGCGCCAGGCGAATACACGGTCAACGCCGATTGCACCGGCACCGTGCACTTCTTCGACCCAAGCAACGTGACGTTCTCCATCTACGTCGAGTCGCACGGCGCCACGATCCGGATGATCCAGACCAACCCGTCCAACAACGTGTTCGAGGGCAGCGCCCGACGCAGCCGCTGACGCCGCGGCGTGCGTGACACCGGTGGCCGGTGCGGCGCAGGGATCCGCTGACCGGCGAAGCGATGGCGACGGGTTCGACGGGATCGCCATGGGCACTCGCACAGAGCCTCGATTCGCCGCAGCGGATCTCGCCCGATCGGTTGCCACTTCATGCCGCACGAACCGCCCGTATTCACTCTCGCATCCAGGAGAACCACATGAGATACGTCAAGGCAATCACCGCGTGTGCGCTGGCCGTCTTCATGCAGACGGCGATGTCCACGCCCCTTTCCGTCACCACCGTGATGAGCGGCCTGCACAACCCCCGCGGCCTGGCCCTCAACCCCTGGGGCGCGCTGTACGTGGCCGAGGCGGGCAGCGGCGGCACCGGTCCGTGCGTGACGATGCGCGGGCAGCCGCGTTGCTACGGGCCGACCGGCGCGGTGAGCC
>JAGWIC010000096.1 GCA_028866435.1 Lysobacteraceae bacterium
TCAGCCCAGCGCCTGCTCCAGCTCCGGAATCAGCTTGAACAGATCCCCGACCAGCCCAAAGTCGGCAATCTCAAAGATCGGCGCCTCGCCATCCTTGTTGATCGCCACGATGGTGCCGGCGTCCTTGATGCCGGTGAGGTGCTGGATGGCGCCGGAGATGCCGATGGCCATGTACAGCTCGGGGGCGATGATCTTGCCGGTCTGGCCGACCTGCAGGTCGCTGGGGACGTAGCCGGCGTCGACGGCGGCACGCGAGGCGCCGACGGCGGCGCCGATCCGGTCGGCGAATTTGTAGATGATGTCGAAGTTCTCCTTCGAGCCGACGCCGCGGCCGCCGGAGACCACCTTGCTGGCGCTCTGCAGGTCCGGGCGGTCGCTGCTGCCCTGCTGCAGCTCGACGAAGCGGGTGTGGCTGGGCAGGGCGGCATCGATGTTCAGCGCCTCGATCGCGGCGCTGTTGGCGCCAGTGCCGGCGGCGGGCCAGGAGGCGGAGCGAATCGTGGCGACCACGGGGTGCGCGGCATCGGCCTCGACGGTGACGATGGCGTTGCCGGCGTAGATCGGGCGCTTGAAGGTGTGGGCGGCTTCCACGCTCATCACGTCGCTGACCTGGGCGACGCCGAGCAGGGCGGCCACGCGCGGGGCGAGGTCCTTGCCGAAGGTGGTGGAGGGCGCGAACACGTGGCTGTAGCCGGCGGCGGCCCGGGCGATCTGCGGCGCCAGCACGGCCGCCAGCGGATGCGCGTTTTCGGCACGGGCGATGGTGAGCACGCGGCTGACACCGTCGATCTTCGAGGCCTCGGCGGCGATGGCGTCGACCTTGTCGGCGAGCACCAGCACGTCGATGGCCTCACCCTTGACCGCGATCGCGGCACTTACCGCGCGGGCGGTGGAGGAGTTGAGTTTGCCGCCGAGGTGTTCGGCGATGACCAGGATCTTGCTCATATGTGTCTCCGGATTTTTCGCTATGTAGGAGCCCGCTCGCGGGCGATGCTCTTGCTCTGATGTCTCGATGGGGGAAATCCAATCAAGAGCATCGCCCGCGAGCGGGCTCCTACGGGGTTCTATGGCAGGCGTGCGGATTGTCCTTGCGCCGTGAGTAATGCGACCGCTTTCTGGTCGAAGGAAACAAAGGTGTCGCCGCCCAGCCATTGCCCCTCGAAGGCGATCGCGCCATCGGCGAAATCACCGCCCGCTTCGAGCATGGCCAGACCCGCTTCGGCGGCTGGCCGGTTGGTCGAGGTATTGGCGGCATCGAGCAGGGCCCGGATCGCGCCAGCCACGTCCGCCGCGCGGAAGCCGTAGACACGACGCAGCACCCACACGAACTCGCACAGGCTCGGCAAAGCGACTGCAACCAGGGTGGCCTCCGTCAGCAGTCTGGCGGCACTGTCCGCTTGCACGGCATCGTCGCGCACCACGGCACGAACCAGCACGTTGGTGTCGACGGCGACCCTCACCGGCGGCGCGCCCAGCCCGATGCCGCGGCCTCGTTGATTTCCTCGAGGCTGGCGACCTTGGCTGTCTTTCCGGCCAGCAGGCCGACAAAGCCGGCCATCGACCCGGTCGGCCGGGCGGCTCTCAGTGCGGCCCGGCCATCGGGCAGCAAGTCGAGTTCGATCTTCTCCCCCGGCTTGATGCCAAGATGCTGCAACACCTCCTTGCGAAAGGTGACCTGCCCCCGGGCGGTAACGGTCAATGTGGTCATGCGGAGGTTCTCGCTATCATGAAACGCATGGTAATGCTGAAATGCATTATCCACAAACTCGATGGATCCGTTCCGGCTGAAGATCGACAGGCGCCCATGTCTCGTGGCCGACCGTGTTGTAGGAGCCCGCTCGCGGGCGATGCGGTTGCTCTGATGTCTCGATGGGAAAAATCAGATCAAGAGCATCGCCCGCGAGCGGGCTCCTACACAGGAAGGAGGGTTACAGGAGGCCTTTCTGCTTGAGGGCGGCGACCAGCTCGGCGGCGTCCTTCACCATCACGCCCTTGCTGCGCTTGGCTGGAGCCGCGTAGTGGGTGGTCTTCAACTGATCGTGGGCCGCGACGTCGAGCGAGGCGAACTCGATCGTGTCGATCGGCTTGGCCTTGGCCTTCATGATGTCGGGCAGCTTGATGAAGCGCGGCTCGTTCAGGCGCAGGTCGGTGGTGATCACCGCCGGCAGTTCGGCCTCGATCACCTCCAGGCCGGCATCGACTTCGCGGGTCACGGTGGCCTTGCCGTCGGCGATCTCCACCTTGCTGGCGAAGGTGGCCTGCGGGCGATCCCACAGCGCGGCGAGCATCTGGCCGGTCTGGTTGGCGTCGTCGTCGATCGCCTGTTTGCCGAGGATGACCAGCCCGGGCTGCTCCTTCTCGACCAGCTTGAGGAAGACGCGGGCGGCGGTCAGCGGCTGCACGGCATCGGCGGTGAGCACGTGGATGGCTCGGTTGGCGCCCATCGCCAGGCCGTTGCGCAAGTGCGCGGTGAGGTCGGCCGGGCCGATGCCGACCACGATGACTTCCGTGGCCACGCCCTTCTCGCGCAGGCGCAGGGCTTCCTCCAGCGCGATGTCGTCGAACGGGTTGGCGGAGAGCTTGACGCCGTCGGTGACGACGCCGCTGCCGTCGGGTTTCACCTGGATGCGCACGTTGTAGTCCACGACGCGCTTGTAGCCGACCAGAATCTTCATGGGTGATTTCCTGCCTTGTTGGCTGCCCCGTACTGGGGTGCGAATGGGCTATTCTAGCCGGTATCAAACAATCGTATGAAAAGTGCCTGTGCGAGCGGGCGGCTCACGGCCGAAATCAGCCGCTGCGCTGCGCGTAGGGGTAGGCTGCGGCGGGCGTTTTCGGCAGGCCGGCGACATGGGCCGTGCTGGCCGTGCGGTAGCCCGAGGCAGTTGCGGCAAGGCTGAACACGCGTTCGACGGCATGGGCCAAGGTACCGTCCAGTTGCCCGGCTTCGCGTTCGAACTCCGCCGCATCCAGATGGGCGTCCAGCAGCGGGCGCAGTGCCGCCGGACGCAGCCAGAACATGCTGCCGGCAATGAAGCTGTCATGTTCCACCTGCGCCGCCGCGATGCCCAGGCGACGGGTGAGATAGTCCACGTTCGCCTCGTTGGCACCCCAGTAGTAGTCCAGCGGTTGCAGGTGGCCTTCGGCGTGTACCAGGCCCAGCGTGGCGTCGTCGCGGAACGCCGCCAGGATGCGCGCGGCTCGATCGGTGGCGAGCAGCTTGTCCAGCAATTCGCGGCGCCAGGTTTCGCCGTCTTCGCGATGGGTGGAGCGCTTGCCGTGCAGCTTCAGCACCGTCGTGACGCCTTCGTCCAGCAGTCGATTGGCCACGTGCAGAAACGGCAGGATGTCGCGGCCGCGGTTTTCGAATACGTCGATCTCGGCGTCCAGGCCCAGCTGCGCCACCCGTTCGCGTACCGGCTGTTCGCGCTGGTGGGCGGTGGTGATGATGATGCGCCAGTCGATGCCGCTGGCGCGCAGTGCGGCGACGAGTTCGTCCAGCAGGTCGGGATACCACACGTGGATCACCGCACAAGGACGCGTGTCCGCCGCGGGCACGGGATGCAGCGCGGCACGGGTGGATGCGAGCCAGGCGTGACCTAGCCGGGTATCCGGTTCCAGCACGGCGCCTTCGGCCCATTCGTTCCAGGCATTGATGAAGACCATGGGCTGCGCCGGAAGGCGCCGCCGTGCGGTGGCGATCGCCTGCCGCAGCCAGTCGCGGTAGCCGCGCGGCGAGGCGTGGGCGAACACGCGGCCACGGCCGCTGCGGCGTGGCTCGTTGTCCCAGCCGGGATTGACGCCGGGGTAGCACGGATAGGCAGGATCGGACTTCGCCATGGACTGCCGGGCCATCTCGCGCCAGTCATGAATATCGCCGCGGTAGTGCGGATTGAGCAGTCGCTGGCGGGCGGTGATCGCTGCGGGCGTGGTGTTGTTCGGCGGGAATTCGACGGCGGCATCGAAGCCGATGTCACGCGGATCGACGCGATCGAAGCTCTGCACATAGGCGAGCGATATCTCGCCGATGCCGTGCGTACGGCACCACTCGCGCCAACGCTGGGCGGTTGCCTTCGGCTCGGGCAGCAGGCCGGGGCGGTAGATCAGCAACAGCGGTTTGTCATCCACGCGCAGGTAACGTGGATCGCGCAGGTAGCGCGACACATGTTCGATGAATGCGAGGTCATCGGCGGCACTGTGTCGCTGGCCGATCAGGATGTCGTCGGCACGGCCGTCCCAGCAGCGCGACCAGTTTTCGTTGGCCCAGCACAGGCATAGCGGCAGGTCGAGCGCGGCATCGGCCAGCCATTGCTGCAGCGGCTGTTCCAGCAGCGTCTTGCCGGCAAACCAGTAGAAATAGCTGCAGAACGCGCCGATGCCGTAGGCGCGCGCCAGCTGCATCTGCCGGCGCATGACGTCGGGCAGGCGCAGGTCGTAGAAGCCCAGTTCGCCGGGCAGGCGCGGCTGGGCGTGGCCTTCGAATTGCGGCAGCGCGCGCGCCACGTTGTGCCATTCGGTGAAACCCTCGCCCCACCACGCGTCGTTCTCGGGGATCGGGTGGAATTGCGGCAGGTAGAACGCTACCAGCGTGGCGGGCAGCGGTGTCGGCAAGGTGCCGGCGCGATGGGGCAGATAGCCGATCGCGCGTCCCGCGGCGTGGACGCGCGATCGGCGTTCGACCTGCGACGAAGGATCGCTCTGCCCGCGCGGTCCCGGCGGCAGCAGGTAGGCGTGCCGGTCCAGGAAGCGCTGGCGCAGCCGGTCGCGCGTGGCCAGCGGCATCGGTGTCAGCCGGAATCCGAGGCGCAGCACGGCGAACAGGGAGCGTTTGGCGAAGTCGCGAGGTGACATGGCGTTCTATCGGTGGATATGCGGCAGCATCGCGGTTGGCATGATGGCGGTCAATCCAGCACGCGGTGCAGGACCGCCGCCGCGGCCGCTGCGGAGAAGTGCTGCCGCACGTTGTCCAGGCCGTGGGTGGACAGCTGCCGCCACAGGTCGTCGTCACGCTGCAGCCGCAGCACGGCGGCGACGAAGCGCTCGGCATCGTCGGCCACCAGTACGTCGATGCCGTCGCGCAGCTGCATGCCTTCCACCGCGACGGTGGTCGCGATCACCGGCACGCCATGGCTCATCGCCATGTTGATCTTGCCTTTCACGCCGGCGCCGAAGCGCAGCGGCGCCAGCGAGGCCAGGCAGTTGTCCAGCCACGGCGCCAGGTCGGCTACGCGGCCATGCAGTTCCAGGCCCGGCGTGGCGAGTTCGCGCCGCAGCGCATCGGGAAGGTCGCCGAGCACGTGCAGGCGGATGCCGGGCTGTGCGGCGCGCAATTTGGGCAGGATATCGGCGGCCATCCAGCGGATCGCGTCGCTGTTGGGCGGATGGCCGTAGCCGCCGATGAAGACCAGGTCCTGGCGTCTGCCATGGGGCTGTCGGCAGCCGTGGACGTCGTGGATATTGGACAGCACCTCCACCCGGGCCTGCGGCAGCAGCTGCGCGAGCAAGGCCTGCTCGTGCGGGCTGACCACGAAGGTGGCGTCGCACCGGCCGACCGTCGCCAGCTCGCTGCGGCGCGAGGCCTCGGCCTGGCGGGCCATGGCCGGGTTGCCGCCCAGTTCGGCGGCGCGCTGCTCGCGCAGGAAATGCAGGTCCACCGTGTCGAACAGCAGCCTTGCCTGCGGTGCGTGCTTGCGCACCAGCTCGAGATACTGGCCGGCCACGGTGTGGCGACACAGGATGACGGCATGCAGCGTCGCGCCGTGCGCGCGCAGCCATCCGGGCAGACCGGGCACCCACGGCCTGCACAGCACTTCGACGCCGAGCGAACCGAGGGCGGCGATCTCCTGTGCGCTGGCGCGGCCGTCGTCGGGCAGGAAGCAGGTGGACCAGCCCTGCTCGCCGAGCAGGCGCAGGATCGCCGATAGCCGTAGCGAGCCCGAATCGCGCGCCGGTTCCGGCGTCATCGTGTCCACCACCAGCACCCGGCCGCGCGAACGCCAACGGAGGGTGCGTTCCAGCGCGGTGCCGGCGGGCGCTTGCGCGGAGAGTGCGTCGCGCCATTTGTCGACGAACGTCGCCTGGTTGATCGCCTGGTGGCGCTTGATGCCGCGCGTGAGGTCGGTGCCGGCCGTGATGCCTTCGCAATGGATGATCGTGCTGGCGGGCTCGTAGCAGACCCGCAGGCCGAGCCGGCGTACCGCGAAGGCCAGGTCGGTGTCCTCGTAATACGCCGGCGCATAGCGCGCATCGAAACCGCCCGTGCGCTGGAACACCTCGCGGCGGATCAGCAGCGAGGCGCCGGAAACATAATCGGTTTCGCGGCGATAGCGGAATGCGGGTGCGTCACGAGGTTCGAAGCGGCCGGTGGCCCAGCAACTGCCGTCGGCGAACACCAGCGCGCCGGCCTCCTGCAGTCGACCGTCCGGATAGACCAGGCGGCTGCCGGCGATGCCGCAGTCGGCCGTTTCCTCGAAACAGCGCAACAGGGCGTCCAGCCAGTCGGCGGTGACCTGGGTGTCGTTGTTGAGAAAATGCAGGAACTCGCCGCGAGCGGCCGCGGCACCGGCATTGCAGCTGCCGACGAAGCCGAGATTGGTCGCGTTGCGCAGCAGGGTCAGGCCTTCGACCCGGGCCAGCGTGGCGGCGCTGTCGTCGGCTGAGGCATCGTCGACCACGATCACCTCGAACGCCGCCTGGGCGCCATGACGGGCGATCGAGCGCAGGCACGCCAGCGTATACGCCAGCTTGCCGTGCACCGGCACGATCACCGACACGCGCGGCGTGTTCGAGGTCGGCAACGCGAACGGTGCGAATGGTTCGTCCAGAGGCAGTAGCTGCAAGGCGTCATCGGTCTCCGGTTGCCGCCGGAACTCCTGTGCCACCCGTGCCAGCGTGCTGCGCCAACCGCGCAGGGCGATGCTGCCACGCAGTCGTTGCAGCAGGAAGCCGATGCGCCTGGCGCGCCATAGCAGTCTTTCGATCAGGGTAAAGTCCTCGGCATACCGTGCCTTCCTTGCGTAGTCTGACGGGTCGCGGGTCGACAGAGAACCGGCGCGAGGCGATTGCTGCCTGCTGCCGGGGAACATGCTGTTTCTGTTTGAGGTGCTGATCGGGCCGCGACTGCGCCATTTGCACGGCATGCTGCGCGGACCGTGGGATGGCTTGCGCGTTTGACGTGGCAGCGGCCTGGCTGGCTCGCCCTGTCGGCGCTGACGCCTGGATAGTTACAGGTTGGCCGTGCCATAGCTGGTCAAGCCCGCCCTACGGGGTGGCACATGCCGGTGCATTGACGCCTGTGCGTGCGAGGTGGCCGGTTCTCATAGGGCGGGTACCGCCCGCCGGCTCGTGATCTTCGGGAGGTATGCAAGCGGGCAAGAGCGGCGGCCATTGCCCGCCGTGGCGCTGCAGGCGTCTCTGTAACAAATTGATACAGAGCTGGATCAAGCCGCCACTAGTTCCACCTTGACGCGGTAGCCAAGTGCCTGAGCGCCTCGGCTTAGTGTGTCCAGCGTGAGGCCAGTATCGTTTTCGTCAAGCAAGCGGGCCAGTGCGGCGCGGCTGGTGTGCATGCGTTCGGCCATCGTCGTCTTGCTGATGCCAGACAACTTCATCGCCTGCTCAAATTGCCAAGTGATCACGCGCTTGATGGCAACGGCGGTTGCGTCTTCAAGCTGACCGTCATCGGCCAGGAAGTCATCGAAGCTACTGCCGATATGAATGTTCTTCTTAGCCATGACGCACCTCTTTCATACGTTTTCGGGCAAGCTCAATATCTTGCTTCGGAGTCTGCTTCGTTTTCTTGATGAAGCCATGTACCAGCACCATGATCGGACCATCTGTAGTGAACAGCACGCGGGCGATGCCATCTGGAATATTGATGCGAACTTCCCACAATCCCGGCTCCAGGTTGCGCACCAGGGGCATACCAATGGGCCAGCCGATCTGAACCGTCTTGATGTCGTCGCCGATGATCTTTCGGATGTCGTGAGGTAGGGAGCGCAGCCAGTCACGCACCGGTTCAGCACCTGCCTTGGTGGCGTAGAAGCGAACGTCGAGGATTAAGGTCAACGGCAAGGCCATGTCCGCATGGTGTACCACAATTGGTACGTCGTCAAGTCCGCCTTGCGCGAGCCATCCGCTTCGCAGGAGCTGGTGTTAGCTGGCTGCTTTGTTGCTTCTGCGCTGGCTTGGCTCGTGATTTTCTGGAGGCTTGCAACACAGGCAAAAGCGGCGGGCAGCGCCCGCCCTACGGGGCGCTTTTGTAACACCTGCTGTCAACAGGGCTGCTGACACTTCGGTTGCACACGCTGTCCACAAGAGGGGACTTCCTTCGGTCGTGCGCGATGCCTTTGCCCGGATGCTGGCGAAGAGCTTTCGCCCACAGGGTGGGCTCCTACATTTCGACGCGACCCTGCGGGTTTACATGTTCTGGTAGTTCGGCCCGGACCCGCCCTCGGGGGTGACCCAGGTGATGATCTGGTACGGGTCCTTGATGTCGCAGGTCTTGCAGTGCACGCAGTTGGCGGCGTTGATCTGCAGGCGCTTGCCCGCCTCGTCGTTGACGATCTCGTAGACGTTGGCCGGGCAGAAGCGGGTGCAGGGGTTGTCGTATTCGGTGGCGCACTGGTCGACGCAGACCGAGGTGTCGGCCACGTGCAGGTGGACCGGCTGGTCCTCGTCGTGCTCGGTGGCGGCGAAGTAGACGCCGGCCAGGCGGTCGCGCGGCGCCAGGGTGCGCTGCAGGTAGTCGCGTCGGGGCTCTTCCTGGGCGCCGAGCCGGTGCAGGCTGGACCAGTCGGCGGTGTTCTTCCAGGTCCACGGCGACAGGCCGGCGGTGGCGGTTTCCCAGGCGGCGTTGAGCATGCCGAACCACAGGCCCTTCTTGAAGGCGGGCTTGACGTTGCGCACCTTCTTCAGCTCTTTCATGACATCCGAACCGCGCAGCCTGGCGTCGAAGCCGGCGCTGTCCAGGTCATTCGCGGCCAGATGTTCGGCGGCCAGCATGCCGCTCTTGATCGCCTGGTGGGTGCCCTTGACCTTGGGTACGTTGAGCAGGCCGGCGGTGTCGCCGATCAGCAGCGCGCCGGGCATCTCCACCTTCGGCAGCGACTGGTAGCCGCCGGTGACGATGGCGCGCGCGCCGGCCGAGAGGATCGTGCCACCTTCCAGCAGCGGCTTGGTCAGCGGGTGGTTCTTCCATTGCTGGAAGGCCTCCCACGGCTGGTACTCCGGGTCGCTGTAGTTCAGCCCGCTGACGTAGCCGAGCGCGACCTGGTCGTTGTCCAGGTGGTAGAGGAAGCTGCCGCCGTAGGTATGCGTGTCGGCGGGCCAGCCGAAGCTGTGCACGATCTTGCCCGGGGTGACGCGGCCGGGCGGCAACTGCCACAGCTCCTTGATGCCGATCGAGTAGCCCTGCGGGTCGCTGTCGGCGTCGAGCCGGAAGCGCTTGACCAGCTGCTTGGTGAGGCTGCCGCGCGCGCCCTCGGCCAGCACGGTGACCTTCGCCTTGATGTCGATGCCTTCGGTGTAGCCTGGCTTGTGGGTGCCGTCCCGGGCCACGCCCATGTCGCCGATGCGCACGCCGGCGACCGCGCCGTCCGCGTTGTGGATGGTGTCGGCGGCGGCGAAGCCGGGGAACACGTCCACCCCCAGCGCCTCGGCCTGCGGCGCCAGCCAGGCGCACATCGCGCCCAGCGAGACGATGAAGTTGCCGTGGTTCTTCATCCCCGGCGGCACCATGATCCTGCGCCCGCCGGTCTTGTTGAGCAGCCAGAACTCGTCCTCGCCGGCGGGCACGCAGACCGGCGGCGGATTGTCGCGCCAGCCCGGCAGCAGCGCATCCAGCGGCTGCGGCTCGATCACCGCGCCGGACAGGATCTGCGCGCCGATGGTCGACGCCTTCTCGATCACGCACACGCTGACATCGGGTTTGAGCTGCTTGAGCCGAATGGCGAACGACAGCCCGGCCGGGCCGCCACCGACCACGATCACGTCGTATTCCATCGTTTCGCGTTCGCTCATGGCGGACTCCCGGGACTGTTAAGGTGGCTGATGAAGGTGGCGCCATCGGGCGCACGATACTGTCGCGCATTGTCCGGTTTCGGGGGGCGTGCGGCAATGCGTGCTGCATCACCGCTTGCATTCGGCGTGCGGGACGCGGGGATAATCACCAATCGTTATAAGGAAGTGTTGATGAATGTGATGCCGCCGATTGCCGACCTCGACCTGCGCCGCGCCTCGCTGTGCCAGCTGCTGCACTGGCTGGCGACGGGGCGGGTCAAGGCCGAGGCGCTGACGGATGTCTACCAGGAGGCGATCGACCGGCTCAATCCGGTGCTCAATGCCTATGTCGACCAGCGTTCGGGCCTGATGCAGGAGCAGGCGCACATGGCCGACTGCCGCCGCCGTGATGGCGTGATCGGGCGGCTGGACGGCATCCCGCTGGCGTTGAAGGACAATTTCGACCTGGCCGGCTGGCCGACCCGCGCCGGCCTGCCGGGCCGCTCGCGCCCGGCGCGGGGCGACGCCCACGTGGTGGCGCGCTTGCGCGCCTCCGGCGCCGTGCTGGCCGGCAAGACCCATATGGACGAGGGGGCGCTGGGCACCGCCACCAACAACCCGCACTTCGGCGCCACCCACAATCCGCACC
>JAGWIC010000125.1 GCA_028866435.1 Lysobacteraceae bacterium
GCACGCTGGCTACCACCTGGCTTGCCGGCGCTGGCCCTGAGCCTGGGAAGCTCTGTGCTTTTGCTGGGGCTGCTGCGTTCGCCGCTGGCGCCGCTGATTTCCGCCGGACTGCTGCCGGTGGCGCTGCGCGTGCGCAGCCCCTGGTACCCGGCCTCGATCCTGCTGGTGACCAGCCTGCTGGCGGCCGCGGTGCTGCTGCGCGCGAGGCTGCGAGGCCATCCACCGGCGCCGGTCGATACAGCGTCGCGCATCGACGACCAGACCGAGACCGCGGCCAGCGGCTGGCGCTGGCTGCCGGGATACCTGCTGTTCGCCCTGCTCGCCGGGGCGTTCGTGCAAACCTGGCACCTACTGTTGGTGCCGCCCTTGTTCGTCGTCGCTTACGAGATGTTCGCGCACCCGGACGTGTGCCCGTGGCGTGCGCGGCCCTGGGCGCTGCTGGCCGCTTGCATCGCGGGCGCCGGCGTGGGCGTCGTGGCGGTGGCCTGGCTGGGCGCCGGGCCGCTGTCGGCGGTGCTCAGCCTGCTGGCCGGGGTGCTGATCGTGCGCGCCTTTGATCTGCACGTCCCGCCAGCGCTGGCCATCGGCCTGCTGCCGCAGATCCTGCCGCGCCCGGGGTGGCCATTCGTGGCGTCGGTTGCGCTGCTGTGCGCGTGGCTGATCGTCAGTTTCCAGTTCGCGGGCCTCGCCTCGCGGCGCATTTCCACCATGGGGAGAGCGGCATGAACCCAGGCATCGAACGCATTGGCATCCTCGGCGGCAGCGGACTTTACGACTTCGACGGCCTCGTCGACGTCACCGAGCATGCGCTCGACACACCCTATGGCAAGCCCTCGGACGTGATCGTCACCGGGCGCCTCGGAGCGGCCGAGGTCGCCTTCCTGGCGCGCCACGGCCGCGGCCACCGATTGATTCCGTCCGAGGTGCCTTACCGCGCCAACCTGTACGCGCTGAAAAGCCTGGGTGTGCGTAGCCTGCTGGCGATCTCGGCTGTCGGCTCGCTGCGCGAGGACATCGCGCCGCTGGACCTGGTGCTTCCCGACCAATTCCTCGACCTCACGCGCAAGCGCGAGTCGACGTTTTTCGGCGACGGCATCGTCGCCCATGTTTCCATGGCCGAGCCGACCTGCGCGGCGTTGCGCGAGCGCACGGCGCAGGCCTTCGAGGCTGTCGCGCTACCCGGGGTACGACTGCACCGATCGTCGACCTACGCTTGCATCGAAGGGCCGGCGTTTTCCACGCGGGCCGAGTCCGCGATGCTGCGCACCTTGGGTGCCGATATCGTCGGTATGACCAACATGCCCGAAGCAAGACTGGCACGCGAGGCGCAGATGGCCTACGCGACCCTCGCCCTGGTCACCGATTTTGACTGCTGGGACGCGGCGCGCGAGCCGGTCAGCGCCGAGCTGGCTATCGCGAACCTGATGCACAACGCCCTGGTCGCCCAGAAAATCGCCGCTGCGCTGATCCACACCCTGCATGCGCAGCCGCTGCAGTCCTCCGCGCACCAGGCCCTGCGCAGCGCACTGGTCACACCGCTCGACCGGCTGAGCCCGGCACAGCGCCAGCGCGTCGACGTGTTGCTGCGCTGAACCAATCTTAGGTGTCAGGATCGGGCGTCTTGCTCGACCAAGATTTATCGGCGGCCCCACGGGCCGTCTGCCGAACGGAGTTCCCACGATGCACGCCACCGTCCATTTGTTGCGCAAGAGCGACTTCCCGCAACTTCGCCGTCGCCCGCTGCGCACCCTACAGGTCAACCTGGGCTATCGCTGCAACCAGAGCTGCCAGCACTGCCACGTCAATGCCGGCCCGAACCGCACCGAGGCGCTGGACGCAGACAACGCGGAGCTGATCGTGCAGTTGCTGCGCCGAGGCAAGATCGAGACCCTGGACCTGACCGGCGGCGCGCCGGAACTCAATCCGCATTTCCGCGACCTGGTGCGCAAGGCGCGCGCCGCCGGGGTGCGCGTGATCGACCGCTGCAACCTCAGCATTCTGTTCGAGGCGGGACAGCAGG
>JAGWIC010000097.1 GCA_028866435.1 Lysobacteraceae bacterium
GTGGACACGCACATCTTCCGCGTCGCCAACCGCACCGGCCTGGCGCCGGGCAAGGACGTGCGCGCGGTCGAGGACAAGCTGCTCAAGCTGATCCCGGCCGAGTTCAGGCAGGACGCCCACCACTGGCTGATCCTGCACGGCCGCTACGTATGCAAGGCGCGCAAGCCGGACTGCCCGCGCTGCGTGATCCGCGACCTGTGCCGCTACAAGCACAAGACGGCGGAATAGCGGGCGAAAACGCCCCCGCAGCACGATTCTTGTAGGAGCGCACTTGTGCGCGATGTTCTTGCGCCAACGTGACAAAAAGCATCGCGCACAAGTGCGCTCCTACGCGTGCTGCAATGCAGCCGATCAGGCGGGCAGCTGCGCCCGCTCCAGCGCCGCTATATGACGTTCCAGCCGCGGCCCCAGGTAGCAATGCGAGCCGCAGGGCAGCAGCCCCACCTTGCCGAACTCGCGCAGGTACCAGGCCGGCGCGCGCGCGACGAAGCCGTGGTGGTCGCCGGCCACGTCGTCGCGGCTGGTGAACACCTCGAGGAAGGCCACCCCTTCGAGCATCTCGCCGATGCCCTGCAGGCCGGCACGGATCTCCGCCGGCTTGAGGTAATGCAGCACGTCGGTGCAGACGATCAGGTCGAAGCGGGTGTCGAAGCGCAGCTGTTCCAGCTGGCCGAAACGGGCCAGCCCGATCTGGCGGCTGCGGCCGTAGCGTGCCACCACGTACTCGCTGGCATCGAGCCCGCGATAGGCGATGCCGGGCCGCAGCGCCCGCAGGGGCCGGCGCCAGCTCGCCTCGCCGCAGCCGACATCGAGCACGTTGCGGATCGGCCGGCCCAGGTAGTACTCCGCCTGCGCCACCACCATCGCCACCTTGCGCTTCAGTTCCGCCGCCGAGCTCACCGCATGCCGCGGGTCGCGGTACCACTTGTCGAAATACTCGCGGTCGTAGGTCTTGGACATCGTTGTTCGCGCGGCCGTGGGTGGACGCGCATGGTAGCCCGCCGCGCCGTCAGCGGCAGCCCGGCGCACTTCTTTTCCGTGCGGGGTGGGCGAACCGGCGGCCGCCGGCGCGTGGCGCGTGGATCCCGTCGGGGTGCCGGGCGGCGCCGGCTTTTCGGCGCTTGTCATCCGCCGGCGTGCTGCCGCGTTGAGTAGGCCTGGCAGCCAGTCGGGCGTTGACGGCCGAGGCGGGGATTCGACCGTGCGGCCAAGCCAGCGTACGACGGGCTGCGATGAACCGCCCCTCGCGTGTCTCCACCAGACCAGGTGCCCTGCATGCCCATCCCGTCCGCCCCCCGCCCACCGCCGCGCTTCGCCGCCCGTTGCCTGCTGTGGCTGGCCGCGGGCCTGTGCCTGCCGGCCACGCTGGCGGCGCAAGCGGCCGCCACCCCCAGCCTTGCCGACATCCGCTGGCTGCGGCGCGCCAGTTTCGGGCTGGATGCCGCCACGCTGGCGCGCTACCGGCAGCTCGGTCGCCGCGGCTGGCTCGACGAACAGCTGGCCGACCGCAACGATTCCCTGCCACCGGCCGTCCGCGCGCTGATCGAAAGCTACCCGGCCGTCAGCACCCCGCCGGCCGACCTGCTCGCCGCGGCGATCGCGGCACGCCGGCGGCTGCGGGCGATGCCCGCCGGCGATGCCAGGATCGCCGCCAGGAAGGCCTTGCAAAAGCAGGGCCGCGAACTGGCCCGGCAGGCGCAGCAGGCCGAATTGCTGCATGCGATCTACGGCAGCAACCCGCTGAAGGAACAGATGGTCTGGTTCTGGCTCAACCATTTCAGCGTGTACGCGGCCAAGGGTGGCGTGCGCCTGGTCGCGGCCGACTACGAGGAGCACGTGATCCGCCCGCATGCGCTGGGCAAGTTCCGCGACCTGCTGCTGGCCACGCTGCAGAGCCCGGCGATGCTGCAGTACCTGGACAACGCCAGGAACGTCCGCGGCAAGACCAACGAGAACTACGCCCGCGAGTTGATGGAGCTGCACACGCTCGGCGTCGGCGCCGGCTACACCCAGCAGGACGTGCAGCAGCTGGCGCTGATCCTCACCGGCGCCGGCTTCGCGCCGAACGCCGGCCGGTGGCATGGACGCTTCGCTCGCATGCGTCCCGGCTTCGTGCGCGACGGCCTGTTCGTGTTCAACCCGGACAAGCACGATTTCAGCGACAAGATCCTGCTCGGCCAGCGCATCCGCGGCAGCGGCTATGCCGAGATCAGGCAGGCACTGACGCTGATCACGCGCCAGCCGGCCTGCGCGCGCTTCATCTCGCGCCAGCTGGCCGAGTATTTCGTCGCCGACCGGCCGCCACCGGCGCTGGTGGCGGCCATGGCCGATACGTTCCAGCGCAGCGACGGCGACATCGCCGCCGTCCTGCGCACGATGTTCGACTCGCCGGCCCTGCTCGCCAGTGCCGGCAGGAAATTCAAGGACCCGACCCAGTTCCTGGTGTCGGCGATGCGGCTGGCCTATGGCGGCGAACCGATCAGCAACGCCGCGCCGCTGGTCAACTGGCTCAACCAGATGGGCGAGCCGGTGTTCGGCCGCATCACGCCCGACGGCTGGCCGCTGGATGCCGCCAGCTGGTCGGGCTCGGGCCAGTTGGCCGCGCGCTTCGCAGTCGCCCGCGCGATCGGCAGCGGCCGCAACCGCCTGTTCACGGCCGCCGCCGACGATGCGGGAAGCCGCGCGCCGATGCCGCCCGGCGCGGTGCCGGAACTGGACTCGCCGCTGTATCGCGCCAGCATCGGGCCGTACCTGTCGACGGCCACCCGCGCCGCCCTGGGCAAGGCCACCACGGCGCAGGAATGGAATACCTACCTGTTGTCCTCGCCCGACTTCAACTACCGCTGATCGCCGCCTACCCGCCGCATTGCACGTTCCGCCCAACGAGGCACGCCATGAACCGTCGTCAATTCCTGATCGCCGCCGCCAGCGCCGCCGTCGCCATGCCGGGACTGTCGTTCAGCGGCAGGCTGTTCGCCGCGGCCGCGACCGCACCGCGCTTCCTGCTGGTGTTCCTGCGCGGCGGCTACGACTGCAACAACCTGCTGGTGCCCTACGCCAGCGATTTCTACTACGAATCGCGCCCCACCCTCGCCATCGCCCGGCCCGACGCCGGCAACCCGGACAGCGCCATCGCGCTGGACGCGCACTGGGGCCTGAACCCGGTCCTGCGCGACTCGCTCTACCCGCTGTGGCAGCGCCGGCAGCTCGCCTTCGTGCCGTTCGCCGGCACCGACGACCTCTCGCGCAGCCACTTCGAGACGCAAAACAACATCGAGTCCGGCGAGCCCACCACGCAGCGCGACCATTTCCGCTCCGGCTTCATGGCACGCCTGGCCGGCCAGCTCGGCGCGGTACCGGCCATCGCCTTCACCAGGGCCCTGCCGCTGAGCTTCCAGGGTGCCGGCAGGGACATTCCCAACATCGCGCTGAAGGCCGCGCCCAGGGCCAGCTTCAACGCCCGGCAATCGGCCATCCTGTCGGGCATGTACCGCGGCACCGGCCTGGCAGCCGCGGCCGCCGACGGCCTGGCCCTGCCCGGCACGGTTTCGCGGGAGTTGCACGACGAGATGGTCAAGGCCGGCGGCGGTGCGCCCGGCGCCGGCCATTTCGCCGCGCAGACGCGGCGCATCGCCACCCTGATGCGCGACAGCTACCGGCTCGGCTTCGTCGACGTCAGCGGCTGGGACACCCACGTCAGCCAGGGCAGCGTCAGCGGCGGCCTGGCCGACAACCTGCGCCACCTGGGCGAGGGCCTGGCCGCCTACGCCGAAACCCTAGGCGACGAATGGAACAACACCACCGTGGTGGTGCTGTCCGAGTTCGGCCGCACCTTCCGCGAGAACGGCGACAAGGGCACCGACCACGGCCACGGCACCGTGCACTGGGTGCTGGGCGGCAAGGTCAACGGTGGCCGCATCGCCGGCGAGCAGGTGGTGGTCAACGCCTCCAGCCTGCTGCAGAATCGCGACTACCCGGTGCTGAACAATTACCGCGACGTGCTCGGCGGCGTGTTCCGCCATGTGTGGGGGCTTTCCCGCGGCCAGCTGCAGGCGGTGTTCCCGCAGGCGCGCGCGAACGAGCTGCACCTGGTGTAAGCGCCCTCACGCCGTCGCCTGTTTCTCCACGCCGGCCGCCCCGCGCAGGCCGGCAACGATCCACCGCCGCAACCCGGAACCCTGCCTGGCCATGTCGAAACTTCGCGTGCACAGCTTTTCGGTATCCCTCGACGGCTACGGTGCCGGGCCGGGACAGGACCTGCACCACCCCCTCGGCGTCGGCGGCACCGAGCTGATGGACTGGCTGTTCGCGACGCAATGGTGGCGCCGCATGCATGGCGAAGCCGGCGGCGAGACCGGCATCGACAACCGCGTCGCCGAGCAGGGCTTTGCCGGCATCGGCGCATGGATCATCGGCCGCAACATGTTCGGGCCGGTGCGCGGCCCGTGGCCGGACGACAGCTGGAAAGGCTGGTGGGGCGAGGAGCCGCCCTACCGCACGCCGGTGTTCGTGCTGACCCACCACCGGCGCGCGCCGTTGCCGATGGCCGGCGGCACCGAGTTCCATTTCGTCACCGCCGGCATCCACGCGGCCCTCGAACAGGCGCGCGAGGCCGCCGCTGGCCAGGACATCCGGCTCGGCGGCGGGGTCGCCACCGTCCGCCAGTACCTGCGCGCCGGCCTGGTCGACGAACTGCACCGCGCCCTGCGCCCGGTCACCCTCGGTGCCGGTGAGCACCTGCTGCAGGGCATCGACCTGCCCGCGCTGGGCTATGAGTGCAGCGACTACCTGATGGGCGAACGCGCCACCCACGTCTTCCTGCGCAAGCGCGCCTGAAACGGCGCGCCCGGCTCAGGCGGCGGCGCCGGCCACCAGCAGGTGCTTGGCGACCTGCCCATGCACGCGGCCCAGCCCGCGCACCAGGTGCAGGCTGGCGAACAGCAGCACGATGCCGAGCAGGCACAGGCCGAACGTGCCCGCCCAGCCCGGCCCGTGATAGCTGTAGCCGGCAAGATCGGCATCGATGACGTCGAAGCCGAAGGCCTTGATCAGCGGCGCCGCGGCGAAACCGATCGACAGCGACAGCAAGGTCACCGCCACGGTGAAGTAGAGGATGCCCAGCGGCAACATCAGCAGCATGTAGAGCAAGGTGCTCCAGCTGCGCGGATCGGTGAACATCGCGCCGATGCGCCTCAGCAGGGGTTCGCCCTGGCGCGCCGCGTAGGGCGGCCGGCGCGGCATGCGCACGCCGAGCATCGCCTCCACGATGCGCCCTTCCAGCAGCGACAGGCCGCGCACGCTGCTGAAGAACAGCACGATGAACGGGATGCCGATGATCAGCACGGAAAAGCCGGCCGACAGTGCCACGCCGGTCACCGCCCAGGTGAAATAGAAGATGCCCGTCGCCAGCGAAAGCAGCAGGTAGAACAGCGCGCCCCAGGTGCGGCCGTCCGCGGCCACGCCGAAAAAACGCCCGGCCAGCGAACGCCGCGGCGGCGGCGGCGGCGGGCGGATCGCGCGCTGGATCCTGACCTCCTGGTCGCGGTAGATCTCGGCCACCTCCTCCGGCGCGCCGTAGCTGCCGACGACATGCTCCAGCATCTGCGCTTCGCTGCGGCCGGGCTGCTCGGCCAGCTCCGCGCGCAGGTGTTCCTCGGCGTCGTACAGCGCATCCTGGATCAGTGCCGCATCGGCGCCGCGCAAGGCGCTGCGCAGCTGGCCAAGGTATTCGGCGATCGTGCGTGGCGCGTTCATTACACCCCTCCTTGCAAGACGTTATCGACGGAATCGCGAGTGGCGTTCCACGCCGCGACCCATTCGCGCAAAACCTCGCGCCCCGGCCTGGTGATGCGGTAATAGCGGCGCGGCGGCCCGCTGACGGAAGGCTCCACCTCGCTGGCGAGCAGACCTGCCGCCTCCAGGTTGCGCAGCACCGGATACAGCGCGCTCTGCTTGCCCGCCAGCACGCCCTCGCCGACCTCCTCCAGCCGCTTGGCGATCTGGTAGCCATACATCGGCTGCCGCGACTGACCCAGCACGGCGAGCAACACCAGCGACACGGTGCCGCTGGAAAGCTCCTTCTGGAATTTCTTCAGCTGACTGCCGCCATCATCCACGCCGCATACCCGCACTGCCTTATAGGCTTTGGTGAATCATAGTGTTCACTTATGACTAGTGCATGGGCCTGAAGTCATGGATGGGTGCGTTGGCGGCGGGTGGGCATGACACCAATGTTTGTGCACGCTGTACAAACATTGGTGTCAGGGGCGGTGTACGAACCCTGGTGTCAGACGGCCGCCGTGTGGCCCGAGAGGCCCGACTTGGGGAGCCTTGATCGACAGCTGACATGACCGGTCTTCGCGATACCGGCGGCTGCAGCCGCCCAGCGAGATGACGCCGTCTGGTCGAGTCCGGCTGATCATGGCCCCTGCTGTCTCGACGATGTCCAACTGGCCGTGCAGCACATCAACGTCCGGAACCGTCCGTCTTAGGCAAAGATGCCGCCACCTCACGGAATGAGGTCAGGGCGGATTCCAGGTGCTCCACGATCTCCTGCGCCAGCACGTCCGGCGGCGGCAGGTCGTCGAGGTTGTCGAGGCTGTCGTCCTTGAGCCAGAAGATGTCGAGGCTGGCCTTGTCGCGGGCGACGAGCGTCTTGTAGTCGAAGTACTTGAAGCGCTCGGCTTCCTTACGCTTGTGACGGTTGGCGGAGTGGTAGCAGTCGGTGAAGTCCTGCAGGTCATCGCGCTTGAGCGGCTTGGTCTTGAGGGTGAAGTGCTTGTTGGTACGCAGGTCGTAGATCCACACGCCTTTGGTGTGAGCCTTGGGACTGGCGGGCTTTTTGTCGAAGAACAGCACGTTCGCCTTCACGCCCTGCGCGTAGAAGATGCCGGTGGGCAGACGCAGCAGGGTGTGCACGTCGCAGGTCTCCAGCAGCTTGCGGCGGATCTTCTCGCCGGCACCGCCTTCGAACAGCACGTTGTCCGGCAGCACCACGGCGGCCTGGCCGGTGGTCTTGAGCATCGAGACGATGTGCTGCAGGAAGTTGAGCTGTTTGTTCGAGGTGGTCTGCCAGAAATCCTGCCGCTCATAGGTCAGCGCATCGCGGTCTTCCTCGCCGTCCTCGTTGGTGATGGTCATGCTGCTCTTCTTGCCGAAGGGCGGATTGGCCAGCACGTAGTCGAAGGTTTTCCAGGGCTCGGAAATCAGCGCGTCGGAGCGGTCCACCGCCGGGGCGCCGTCCAGTTCGCCGATGTTGTGCAGGAACAGGTTCATCAGGCACATGCGGCGCGTGCTCGGCACGATCTCGTTGCCGTGGAACGTCTCGTGGCGGAGGAAGCGCGCCTGCTTCCGGTCGAGGTTCACGTCCGGCCGCGTGAGCCATGCATGCACACCCAGAAAGAAGCCACCCGTGCCGCAGGCCGGGTCCGCCACGGTCTTCAGCGGCT
The DNA here is from genome assembly GCA_028866435.1 of Lysobacteraceae bacterium. GTDB lineage: Bacteria > Pseudomonadota > Gammaproteobacteria > Xanthomonadales > Rhodanobacteraceae > Rhodanobacter. The sequence goes on from JAGWIC010000097.1 coordinate 7,449, forward strand.
CGGGGTTCACGCACTCCACCATGGCCTCGATCAGCGCGCGGGGCGTGAAGTACTGGCCGGCGCCGCTCTTGGTGTCCTCGGCGTTCTTCTGCAGCAGGCCCTCGTAGAGGTCGCCCTTCACATCGGCGTCCAGGCTCAGCCAGTTCTCGGCGTCGATCATCTGCACCAGCCGGCTCAGCTTGGCCGGGTCCTGGATCTTGTTCTGCGCCTTGAAGAAGATCGCGCCCAGCATGCCCGGCTCCTCGCCGAGCTTGTGCAGCACGGTGAGGTAGTGCGCTTCCAGCGGTTCGCCGGTCTTGCTGCGCAGCGTGGTCCAGTCGCAGCTGCGTGGGATGTGCGTATCGCGGTTGAATGGCGGCTGCGCGTACTCGTGCGCCAGCTTCAGGAACAGCAGGTAGGTGAGCTGTTCCAGGTAGTCGCCGTAGCCCACGCCGTCGTCGCGCAGGGTGTGGCAGAAATTCCAGATCTTCTGGACGAGGGTGTTGCTGTTCATGCGGGTCTCGTTGGGGCAGTTCGTTCAGATTGGTGCTAGAAGAAAATAACGGGCGGCCTAAGCGCTTGTACTAAATAGTCTTATTTGCGGGCCATCAGTTGTTATCCCGGGCCGCGGCTAATGACGGGGCCTATCGAAATTCCTGTTCCAAGGCCGCTTCAAATATGTTGAGAGCCTTCCTCGGTTGACTGCGTCAGTACATGGCCATAGCGTTGTGCCTAACACGGCCCCTGCCACTACATCGAAAGATGCACGCGGGGGTTCTTGTTTTCCGGACCGAGCGTTGGTATCCCGTTTGTCGGCACACTTGGGTGGCACCGGAGAGGCGAGTAATCGGATCTCGGCGCCGGCTGGCGCCGTCGGACGATTCGGCCTATCATGCAACGGCAGGCAAGCGTGAGGCTTGTAGAGGTTGCCGGTCACGGTGACAGCCCGAATGGGTGGGATCCTCGAACTCAGGGCCTGCACTCCTAAACACCCGCATATCGCGGGTGTTTTTGTTTGCAGCATGCTCACGGCTGCTCCTGATCGATGGCGGCAATCACACGCGCGATCATGTCGCGCTCATCTGACCAGAACTTCAGGCCATAGCCCTCTGCGCGGCGCTGATGGCGGTAGATGGTTGGGGCGATCAGGCGAAGGTAACGGTCTTCGATGTCGCCGTAGATGTTCGGGGTGACCGCATAGTAGGCGCTGGTGGCCACGGCGTCGGCCAGTTGCAGCCCAGCTAGTTGGTCGTGATTCACGGCTCTCACCCGGGCAGGGTCGATCAGATTCCAATCAATGCGCACATCCTTCTGCGTCGACTCCGCCTTGAGCTTTTCCAGATAGGCGCGAAGCTCGTCATAGGACATGGCGGAGCGATTGGAGTAGATCAGTTCCACCTGTCCGTCCTTGCGGCGGTGGTCCCGGCAGAGCCATGACACGCGCTCCAGCAGCAGGCGGCTGGCATAGCGGTAGAGCGCATAGGCTTCGCGCTGAAAGTTTTCCGGCTCGGGAATCGATGGCTTGTGAATCAGCACACTGACCGTTCTGGTCGGGAGCTGCCCGATCAAGCGCGCCAATGCCACGCGCTGCTCATGCTTCAGGTCACGAAAGTGCAGCGGAAACCTGGGCGGCTTGCGCAGCAGCTCGCGCGCCTCGCGAGCGGTCTGGATCACTCGTGCATCATTCTCACGTCGCAGCACCAGTGCCGATAGCACTAGCCAGCGCGAACTTCCGCTGCCATCCGGGCGAAAGGTGAATCCTTCATCGCCCGATTCATCGATATAGGCCACAAATCCTGTGCTCATGTGCCGCTCCATGCAAATGCGATCGATGCTTGTAATTCTGCGCTCCAGGCGCTACCCGCCAGGGCATGCTGGCGGGTCAGTGTCTCTGTGGTTGCCAAACAGGTTTCACGCATCGGTTTGTCTGGCCTTGCGACCACGTGGCCGGCTGACGCCGGGTGCAATGCGCTCGGTGCGGATGCGCTCCAGCAGCGCGCTGGCCGGTTCGTCGTTCGGGGACTGCGGCACCAGTTGGCCGGCGAAGGCGGCTTTGAGGATGTTTTTGCGTTGGGCTTCTGCTTGCTTGAGGGCCACATCAACTTGAGCAAGCTGATCGCGCATTGAATCGATCTGCGTTGACAGCGTTTCCCGCAAGACGACTTGTTCGTTAAGTGGCGGCAGTGGGATAGGCATTTTTTTTATGTCCTCACCCGAGATGCCGGTCTGGCCTGCAGTTGTTTTTACCTTGCGAACTACATGGGATCGCGAGAATCCTGTGTTTGCCGAGGCTTCAATCCATGCACCAATTGTGTCGGCGAGTACGGGACGCATCCGAATCAGTTTGTCGGGATGAAGCATTGGTTGTCGGAGCTCACGAACCAATCCAAAGACTCCAAGCAAGTCGACACTTCCGTTGTATCTAGTGGCAAGCAGATCGCCGTTTTCAATGAAGTAGTCCGATACATCCCTCTCAGAAACGTCGATATGTTTGAACTCTGAGAATTGAACCAGCATTGGTCGTACTGCGTTGATCCTGAGAATTGGCAGGCCGAGTCCCTCGGTGTTCGGCGTTTTTGACAGGCCGTTACGGACGAAGTCCGTGAGTTGATCGACGCTTGCCCATACCCATTCCGCCGGCAGTTCTGGCAAATCGCGGGTGTCGGGGGGCACGGGCTCGGGGTATTTGGCTTGCCAGCCCTTGGGTGGGGTCTTGCCTTGTTCGGCGTGCTTGGCGAGTTGCTTGGCTTCCCAGCGGGCGCGGCGTTCGGTGAGGATGCGTTGGAGCAGGTCGGCGCCGGTTTCCTGGGGTTCGCCGGAGCGGGCGCGGGCGGCGCGCCAGTCGGCGGTGAGGGCGCCTTCCACGGCGGCCTTCAGCAGCGACTGGCGGTACTGCGCCAGCTTGCGCTGCGC
>JAGWIC010000098.1 GCA_028866435.1 Lysobacteraceae bacterium
GTCCAGTTCGGCCAGCCGTGCCCGCATCTCGGGATCGACCCGCATCGGCCGAGCCGGCGGGATCACCACGGTGTCGGCCATGCCGATCTCCGCCTGCGGCAGCTCGCCCAGCGCCAGCCGCTCGATCCGCGCCGATTGAATCGGTAACGTCGGCGTCCGGTAAATGATCACCTCGTGGTCGAGCGGGTAATCCCGCGCCAGCACCTCGACCAGCAGCTGCTTGTAAGCCGAGCCGGTGGAAAAGCGCGCCAGCGACTGGTCGCCGACCAGGCCGACCTGCCACAGCACCAGGTAGGCGGTCGGGTCGAGCCGGCGCCGGTAGAACAGCAACTGGCTGGCTTCGTAGTGCTGACAGCCATAGGTACCCGGGTCGATGCCGAGGTCCGCGTACAGGCAGTCCTCGGCGGAGATGCCCGGCTCCATGTGCGCGGGGTAGCCCTCGCGGCGGGCGATCTCGATCGACTTGTGCGGCGCCCAGGCGAATACGCCGGGGTGGCCGTAGAACACCCCGCACACCTTCCTGCCCGCACGCACCTCGGTGAGGATCGCCTCGACCATCTGCCGGTAGGTCTGCATCCGCGACTTGCCCTCGCGGTAGTACGGCTGCAGGCTGCGCACGTCCTGGTGCATGCGCTGCAGCCACAACTCCACCACACCGTCGGAAACCCCGGCAAACACCACCTCGGCCTGCTCGATGTGGCTGCGTGCCAGCGGGCCCAGGTGCGAGCCCAGGGTCATGCCCACGCCTACGCAGACCAGGCTCCCGGGCAAACGTCGTTCATCCATGCGCATGGCTCGTGGGCAGTGGGGGCAGGCGCATTATCGCCGTTGCGCGCGGTTGCGCCAGATCAGCCTGACGAGGCCGGCTCCGACTTCGACGGAAACGCCTCCATCAAGGGCCGGATCAGGTCCAGCGGCAGCGGGAACACGATGGTCGAGGACTTGCCGTTGTTGGACATGTCGGCCAGCGTCTGCAGGTAACGCAGCTGCAGCGCCTGCGGCTGCTGCGACAGCATCGCGGCGGCGTCGCGCAGTTTTTCGGCGGCCTGCATCTCGCCCTCGGCATGGATCACCTTGGCGCGGCGCTCGCGCTCGGCCTCGGCCTGGCGGGCGATGGCGCGGACCATGGTGTCGTTGAGGTCGACGTCCTTGATCTCGACATTGGCCACCTTGATGCCCCACGGGTCGGTGGCTTCGTCGAGGATCGCCTGCAGGGTGCGGTTGATCGACTCGCGCTGCGACAGGATCTCGTCCAGCTCGTGCTGGCCGAGCACCGAACGCAGCCGGGTCTGCGCCAGCTGGCTGGTGGCCTGCAGGAAGTTCTCCACCTGCAGCACGGATTTGTCCGGCTCCACCACGCGGAAATACACCACCGCGTTGACCCGTACCGAAACGTTGTCGCGTGAGATCACGTCCTGCGGCGGCACGTCCATCACCGTGATGCGCAGGTCGACCCGCATCATCCGCTGCACCAGCGGAATCAGCAGTATCAGACCCGGCCCCTTGCTGCCGGTATAGCGGCCCAGGGTCAGCACCACGCCACGCTGGTATTCCGGCAGGATCTTGACCGCCGAAGTCAGCAGCATCACGCCGAGTATGATCAGTACACCCACGAATCCGAACATGACCGTCTCCAGTAAATCGAAAGTTTTCCTGCTCCGCCCCGCGCTGCGACGCCGCGGCTCACACCGGCTCGACCCACAGTAGCAGCCCCTGCCGCCGCACGACGCGCACCTGCGCGCCGGCCGGCAGCGCGGTGGCGCAGCGCACGCGCCAGCGCTCGCCGTGCAGCATCATCCAGCCCTCACCGCCGCCGGGCACCGGCTCCAGCAACGCGCCGGTATCCATCAGCATGGCCGCATCGCCACTGAACTGGCGGGCCCGCCGCGAGCGAAACACCAGCCACACGATCAGGCCAAGCAGTACGGCCGCGCATACCGCGATGCCCGCGATCACGCCGAGATTGACCGAATAACCGGGGACTGCCGTGTTCATCAACATGATCGACCCCGTCACGAAGGAAACCAGCCCACCCGCGCCCAGCGCCCCCACCGTGGGCTGCACCGCCTCGCCCACCAGCAGGGCGACGCCGAGTGCCATCAGCGCCAGCCCGGCATAGTTCACCGGCAACAGTTGCAGCGCATACAGGCCGACCAGCAGGCAGATCGCGCCGGCGATGCCCGGCAGCATCGCACCGGGGTGCAGGGCCTCGAGCAGCAGGCCGAAGATGCCACCCAGCAGCAACAGGTAGGCGACCGTGGGGTTGGTGATGACCTCCAGCAAGCGCGTCCGCGCGCCCGGCGGGTAGTCGCGCACCGTGGCCCCCTCGAGCCGCAGGGTGAGGTTGTGCCCGCCGACCTGCACCGTGCGGCCATCGGCCTTCGCCAGCAGGTCGGCCACGTCGTTCGCGACGAAGTCGATCACGTGCTGCTGCGCGGCCTCGGCAGCGGTCAGCGTGGCCGCGCCGCGCACCGCCTGCTCGGCCCACTGCGCGTTGCGTCCGCGCAACTGCGCCAGCGAGCGGATATAGGCGATCGCGTCGTTCACCATCTTGTGCGACTCGGCGTCCGCGCCGACCTGATCCGGCTGCGCCGGCGCGGATGATCCGGCGCCGGCCGGACGGTCGCCGGCCCCGTGCAACGGCGGCAACGGCGTGCCGCCGCCGAGCTGCACCGGTGTCGCCGCGCCCAGATGCGTGGCCGGGGCCATCGCCGCGATCTGCCCGGCGTAGAGGATATAGGTGCCGGCCGAGGCGGCGCGCGCGCCAGCCGGCGCCACGTACACCAGCACCGGCACCTTGCATGCCAGCATGGCGCCGATGATCTGCCGCATCGAGTCGGACAGGCCGCCCGGCGTGTCCAGCTGCAGCGCGATCGCCGACGCGCCGTCGGCTTGCGCCCGTTGCGAGGCATCGTCGAAATACTCGGCGGCGGCCGGGCCGATCGCGCCGTCCAGCACGATCCGCGCCACGCTGCCCGCCTGGATCGCCCGCCCGTTCCCGGCCGGCGCCTGCGCGGCGAGACCGCCGCCCGCGAATACCAGGCCAAGCGTGGCGAGCCACACCGTCCACCACCAACGAGCCATGCTGCCGGTCTCCCTGCAAGCGTTGACGCCGACGCCGCCATCGTAGCGCAGACCAGCCTCAGGGTTTCGCGAAGCGTGCCGCGGTCGACGCCGACGCGGACGGCATGGCGCGCGGAACCTGCGCCAGCTCGAAGGCCGTCCCGGTGCTCACACCCCGTCGTCGGCCGCCACGAAGCCGCCGGTCTGCCGCTTCCACAGCCGCGCATACAGCCCGTCGCGCGCGACCAGCTCGGCATGCGTGCCGGTTTCCACGATGCGGCCCTTGTCCAGCACCACCAGCCGGTCCATCCGCGCGATGGTGGACAGCCGGTGTGCGATGGCGATCACCGTCTTGCCCTGCATCAGCAGGTCCAGGCTTTCCTGGATCGCCGCCTCGGCCTCGGAATCCAGCGCGCTGGTGGCTTCGTCCAGCACCAGGATCGGCGCGTCCTTCAGCAGCACGCGGGCGATCGCGATGCGCTGGCGCTGGCCGCCGGACAGCTTCACGCCGCGCTCGCCGACCAGCGCCTCGTAGCCGGTGCGGCCTTCGCCGTCGACCAGGCCGGGAATGAACTCGTCGGCACGTGCCTTGCGCACGGCTGCGCGGATCTGCGCCTCGCTGGCGTCCGGCCGGCCGTAGAGGATGTTGTCGCGGATCGAGCGGTGCAGCAGCGAGGTGTCCTGCGTCACCACGCCGATCTGCGAGCGCAGGCTTTCCTGGGCCACCTGCGCCACGTCCTGGCCGTCGATGGTGATCTGCCCGCCTTCCAGGTCGTACAGGCGCAGCAGCACGTTCACCAGGGTGGATTTGCCCGCGCCGCTCGGCCCGACCAGGCCGATCTTCTCGCCCGCGCGCACGGCCAGCTCCAGCCCCGCGATCACCCCGCCCTGCTTGCCGTAGTGGAAGTGGATGTCGTGGAAATGCACCGCGCCATTGGTCACCGCCAGCGGCATCGCACCCTCGCGGTCCCGCACCGCGCGCGGCTGCGCGATCGTGGTGATGCCGTCCTGCACCGTGCCCACGTTCTCGAAGATGCCGTTGACCACCCACATGATCCAGCCGGACATGTTGTTGATGCGGATCACCAGCCCGGTCGACAACGCGATCGCGCCCACCGTCACCCGCCCCTCGCTCCACAGCCACAGCGCCAGCGCCGAGGTGCCGGCGATCAGGAAACCGTTGAGCGTGGCGATGCTGGCGTCCATCACCGTGGTGACGCGGGTCATCCGGCGCAGCTTGTCGGTCTGCTCGCCCATCGCCTCGGCCACGTAGGCCTCCTCGCGCCGGGTATGCGCGAACAGCTTCAGCGTGAGCACGTTGCTGTAGCCGTCCACGATGCGGCCCATCAGCTTCGAACCCGCCTCCGACGCCCTCCATGAACGCTGCTTGATGCGCGGTATGAACAGCCACAGCAGCCCGACGTAGGCGAACACCCAGGCCACCAGCGGCGCGGCCAGCCAGAAGTCCGCCCGGGCGAACAGCGCGATGGCGCTGCCGGTGTAGATGGTGACGTACCAGATCGCGTCCACGATCTGCACCGCCGACTCGCGCAACGCACCGCCGGTCTGCATGATGCGGTTGGCGATGCGCCCGGCATAGTCGTTCTGGAAGAAGCCCAGGCTCTGGCGGATCACGTAGCGGTGGTTCTGCCAGCGGATGCGGTTGGTGAGGCTGGGCACGATGGCCTGGTTCACCAGCAGGTCGTGCAGGCTGTTGAGCAGCGGCCGCGCCACCAGCGCGACCGCCGCCATCCAGGCCAGTTCGTGGCCATGCCGCTGGAAAAATGCCGGCCCCGGCGCGCCCCTGGCCATGTCCACGATGCGGCCGATGAAGCCGAACAGCGAGACCTCGACGATCGCCACGCCAAAGCCGACCACGATCGCCGCCACGAATACCGGCCACACCTGGTGCAGGTAGAACGCGTAGAAGCGCCATACCGATGCCGGCGGCATGCCGTCGGCCGGCTCCTTGAACGCGTCGATGAGGGACTCGAACCAGCGGAAGATCATGGGGCGGTGTTCCCGGCTTGTCCAGGCGGGCATTGTGATTGAAGCTAGGCCGTTGCGGGGTGTTCACGGGCTGCCCCGGCGCCATCGGCAAGGGAGGGTGAAGCATGCGTACCGATACTTTCGAAGGGCAATGCGGCTGCGGCGACATCCGCTATCGCATGACCAGCCGCCCGCTGTTCGTGCACTGCTGCCATTGCAGCTGGTGCCAGCGCGAATCCGGCGCGGCCTTCGCGCTGAACGCGATGATCGAGACCGCCCGGCTCGAGTTGCTGCAGGGCGAGCCGATCATGGTCGACACGCCCTCGAACAGCGGCAAGGGCCAGCGGATCGCCCGCTGTCCGCGCTGCCACGTGGCGTTGTGGAGCCACTACGCCGGCGCGGGTCAGGCCATCGCCTTCGTCCGCGTCGGCACCTTGCGCGAACCCGCGCGCTGCCCGCCGGACATCCACATCTTTGCCTCCACCCGCCAGCCCTGGCTGCAGCTTGGCGACGGCATCCCGGTGATGCAGGAGTACTACGAACGCGCTGACCACTGGCCGGCGGCGAGCCTGGCCCGGCGGGAAGCGCTGCTGTCCGCCCGACCGACCCAAGGATCATCGATGCCGCCAAGCTGAACGCCGCCCGCGACGGAACCGGCCCGACGGGGTGGATGCGATTGACCGGCCGCGACATCGCTCCGATCATGCCCGGATGTCCAGACTGCTTCGCTACACCCTGCTCCTGCTGCTGGCCCTGGGCAGCCTCAACCTCTACGCCCACGCCCAGAGCGAAGCGCCTGCCGCGGCGCCGGCCACCGCCGCCACGACGCCGGCGCAGACCCTGGACCAGCTGGGCGGGCAGCTCGATACGGTCAAGGACAAGCTCAACGACAAGAACGGCGAACCGCCGATAGCGGACTTGCGCCAGACCGCGCTTGACGTGCAGGACCAGGCCAGCCAGCTGGTCGCCAGCCTGTCGCCGCAGATGGCCGCATTGCAGGCGCAGCTCAACGTGCTGGGGCCGCCGCCGGCCAAGGGCGCGCCCGCCGAGGCACCCGAGGTCACCGCCCAGCGTCGCCAGCTCGACAAGTCCAAGGCGGCGCTCGATGCGCAGATCAAGCAGGCGCAGCTGCTGAGCCAGGACGCGCTGCAACTGGCCGAGAAGCTCACCGGCCTGCGCAACGACAGGTTCCAGGCGCGCATCAGCTCACGCACGGCGACACCCTTCAGCGCGACGTTCTGGGCCGACCCGGCACGCAGCTTTGCGGACGACTGGGCGCGACTGAAGCGGCTCGGCACGCGCTGCGCCGACGCCTGGACCGACGCCTGGCAACCGGCCAACCGGACGCCGCTGCTGGCCTGCCTGGCCGCGGCGGCGGCGCTCCTGCTGCTGGGCCGCTGGCTGCTGGAGTGGCTGCTGTTCCACCTGGCGACCCGGCACGTACCGGACGGCCGCCTGCGCCGCAGCGCCATGGCGACCGCGGTGGCCCTGAGCGCGGTGTTCACCACCGGCCTGGCGGCGCAGTTGGTCTACCTCGGGCTGGACTGGAACGACATCCTCGACCCCGACCTCGATGCCCTGGCGCGCTCGGCGGTGCAACTGGTGTTCTTTGCCGCCTATGTCACCGGCCTGGGCCGCGCCTTGCTGTCCGTGCGCCGCCCCTCCTGGCGCCTGCCGGCGCTGTCGGACCCGACCGCCCGGCAGCTGCGCCGGTTCCCCTGGCTGCTGGGCGCCTCGGCCGTGCTGTTCGGCCTGTTCGAAAAGATCAGCCGCACCATCGGCACCAGCCTGCCGGCGACCGTGTCGATGCGCGGCTTGATGGCCCTGGTGATCAGCGGCCTGATTGGCATGGCCATGCTGCGCCTGCGGCGTGCGCGCGGCGAACTGGAGGCCACGGCCGTCACGGACGCGGACGGCCCCTCCTGGCCGCTATGGGTAGGCCTGCTGCGCAGTGGCGCCACGATCGGCATGGCGATCAGCTGGCTCGGCGTGGCCACCGGCTACATCGCCCTGGCATTTTTCGTCGCCGTACAGATGCTCTGGATCGGCGTGATCGTGGCCACCAGCTATCTGCTGATCCAGCTGACCGGCGACCTGATCCACACCCTGCTGCTGCCCCACGGCCGCAGCGGCCGACGACTGCAGGCGACCCTCGGGCTGGCCCCGCACACGATGGAACAGGCCACCGTGCTGCTGGCGGGCGTGACCCGGGTGATCCTGATCCTGCTGGCCATGGCCACGGTGCTGACACCCTTCGGTGCCGGCCCCGCCGACCTGCTGGCCAAGGCGCGGCAGACCTTCAGCACGCTCACGCTGGGGCAGCTGGCGATCGAGCCCGGCACCATCGTGCAGGCCGCGCTGGTGCTGCTGGTCGGCATCTTCCTGCTGCGCGTCCTCAAGCGCTGGCTGCGCGAGCAGTTGCTGCCCAAATCCACGATGGAAGCGGGCATGCAGGACTCCATCGCCACCCTGCTCGGCTACCTCGGCGGCCTGCTGGTGCTGGTGCTGACCCTGGCCGCGCTGCATGTCGACCTGAAGAGCATCACCTGGATCGTCAGCGCCTTGTCCGTCGGCATCGGCTTTGGCCTGCAGGCGATCGTGCAGAACTTCGTTTCCGGCCTGATCCTGCTGGTCGAGCGGCCGGTGAAGGTTGGCGACTGGATCGGCCTCGGCACGCTCGAGGGCGACATCCGCCGGATCAATGTGCGGGCCACCGAGATTCAACTCTGGGACCGATCCACGGTGATCGTGCCCAACTCGCAGCTGATCACCGAAAACGTGCGCAACGTGACCCAGTCCAATGCGCTTGGGCGTGCCAAGATCACCTTGCCGATGCCACTGGACACCGACGCCGGCAAGGTGCGCGAACTGGTGCTGGAGGTGTTGTGCGGCCACCCCGGAACCCTCCTCACGCCGGCACCCTACGTGCTGCTGGAGAACCTCGACGCCGGCTCTATGACGTTCAACTGCGTGGCCTACGTCGGCAGCCCCCGCGACGTCGCCGGGGTGAAGAGCGAGTTGCTGTTCGAGCTGCTCGAACGGCTGCGGGCGGCGCGCCTGCCGCTGGTCCGCGCGCAGTTGGTCCGCACCCTGCCGCCGCTGCCCGACAACGACGAGGGCGGCGGCTGAAGCGGTGACATACCATCGGCCCCATCCATGGCGCCTGACGACGGGATTCGCGGATCGCCCCCGGCCCGGCGCTGGATGCCTTGATCGCCAGCAGAGGTTCCCATGACCCAACCCAGCGGCAGCACCATCATCCCCTGTCTGCGTTACCGCGATGCGCATGCCGCCATCGACTGGCTGTGCAAGGCGTTCGGCTTCGAAAGACACGCCGTCCACGAAAACGGGCAAGGCCGGGTCGAACACGCCCAGCTGACCTGGGGCAGCGGCATGATCATGCTCGGCGAGGTCAGCGACAACGCCTTCGGCCAGCACATCGCGCAACCCGATGACATCGGTGGCCGCGAAACCCAATGCGCCTGCGTCACCGTCAGCGACTGCAAGGCGCACTACCAGCGGGCGCGTTCCGCCGGCGCGGTGATCGTCGACGACTACGCCGAGAAGGATTACGGCGGCGCCGGCTACAGCTGCCACGACCCGGAAGGTCATCTGTGGTACTTCGGCAGTTACGATCCGTGGCAGACCGGCCAGGAGCCCGGGCGCTAGCTACGCTTGGGGCGGGAAAAAGCCTCGCCCGCGAGGATGGTTTTTCGACGGTTGGCCGGCCCGCGGCGATTGCGTGGGCCTGGCGGCGGAAGATGGTCCCCGGCAAGGCTCCGCCGCCCCTGCGCTTTCTGCCGCCCCGCCGCTAGCCGCCCTGGTGCGGCGAGGCGGCCGGCGGACGCAGCGTCGAAGCGGGGCGCGCCACCGCATACATCTGCCAGCTGATCTGTTTGAGCAAGGCGTCGGGATCGTCGCCCTGCGCGTAGAGATCGTCGTGGCTCCGGCCTTGCAGGTAGCGAAAATCCGATCGGGCGTGCAGGGCATCCAGCACGGCCTGCAGGCGACGCACGGCACCGTCGAGATAATACGAGTCGGCCGTGCCGACCATCACGTGGATCTTGCCGTCCAGGTCCGGCCGCAGCTGTTGCCAGTGGGTCTGCAGGCGCCGCGCGATGTCGTAGTGCGCGCACCAGTACGCCGCCACTGCGGGATCGACGGCGCCGGTGTCGCGATCGAACAGCGGCGCCGGCCGGCCATCGGCGGCACGCGGCGAGAACACCCACTCGTACGAGGCCATTTGCCCGCCGTAGGGCCCGAGCACCTGCTCCAGTTTGGCATCCGCCTCCACCGTGCCCTCGTCATGGCCGTGCATGCGCAGCAACGGCCAGGGCGTGCCGTCCGGGCGGAAATAGACGTTGGCCGTGGGGGAATAGAGATCGACCCCGGAAAAGTCGTGGAAATCGACCGGATCGGGCGAGGTCGACCAGGTGCCGCCGAACAGCTTCGGGTAGCGCGTCTGCAGCCACAGCATGGCCCAGCCGCCGGACGAGTGCCCGGTCAGCAGGCGGCCGGACGCGACGCCATCCATGCGATAACGCGACTCCAGGGCGGGAATCAGTTCCCCGGTAAGCGCCTTGCCCCACGGACCGTTGTTGACCGAATCGGCAAACTCGTGGGTGCCGCTGGCACCGGACTCGTCGAGGAACACCCAGATCATCGGCGGCATCTCGCCCTTGCGCATCGCCAGGTGGACGCCGACCAGTGCGTCCAGCATGCCGTTCTCGTTGCCGCCGTAGCCGTGGGTGTAGTACGCGGTGGGAAAGCGCGTGCTGCCGCTGCGGTCGTAGCCCGGAGGCAGCAGCACCCAGCCCCGCAGGTGGATCGGCCGTCCCCAGAAGGCGGTCAGCGACGGGCTCGGCAGATCGATCCGCCGGGTATGCGCACGCGCGTCGGGTGCCGCCGCCCGCAGCGCGGGGGAAGCGTCGCTCAGCTGCCACGGATACGGCTCGGGCTGCACCCGCACCAGGCGCAAGGTGGTCGGGGTAATCGCGGGCAGGTGCACGCTGACCACCGGGCTGATCAGGTCACCGGCGCCGCGTCCGGTGTAGTTGTAGCTGTGATCGACATCCAGCACCGCCTGCAGCAGGTACTCGCCCGGCGGCAGGCGGGAAAACCCGCTGGGAAACGCCCGCCCGTCGGTGTCGATGGCGACCCGCTCACCCGGCACCAGCCGGCTCACTTCACGGGCGG
>JAGWIC010000016.1 GCA_028866435.1 Lysobacteraceae bacterium
CTTGCGTCGTATGGTTGGTGGACATGCGGTTATTCCCGGTGGTTGGATGATCAGGTGCCTGCCCCGCGTTCACCCCTGCCGGATCAGGCGCTACGGTATTTCTACGCCTGATCGGCGAGCCATGGCTTGACCTCAATCAAGTTGCGCGATGGAACAACGCCGGGGTGCCGGTGCCGACGGCGCGGCCGGATCAGCGGGGCGCCTGGTTGAGCGCCTCGAAGCCGGTGATCACGTCAAACAGCTCTTCGTCGATGCCGTTCTGGCGCAAACGGTGGAAGTGGCCATTGAGCGCATCCAGCAAGGCCTCGATGTTCCTGTCGGCGCGTTGCATCGCCGCCAGGCGGCTGGCGTTTTCGCTGGCCAGCGATTCGGCGCAGGCGCGGAAGATCGACACGAACAGGTATTCGCGGATCAGCGCACGCAGCGTGGTGGCGGGATGGCCGAGCACCTCGGGCAGGTTGCGGGTGGGCCAGACCTGTCCGGCCAGCTCGCCTCGCCATGCCTCGTCCAGCGGCAACAGGCGCCGATTCACCGGCGCGAAGCCGGTGCCGGCCAGCGGCTGGTTGTAGCAGAGGTAGAGCGAGCCGAGCCGGGCCGCCGCCTGCGGCGATTCACTCTCTACCAGGATGTTCCACACCAGCGGGGTGATCGCCTGCACCGAGCCGGGCAGGGCGAACAGGCCGGCCGGGACGATGCCGGCCTCGGTCAGCCGCGCGTGCACCCGTTCGCCGACCGCCCACACCACGGTCCCGCCGCCGAGCGTGGCCAGGGTCTGCAGGGCGTGCCCGGCGACGAGTTCGTTGAACTGGCCGACCAGGCCCTGGTCGGAGCCGAACACCACCATGCCGGCGACGCCGTGTCCGGCCATCGGCGCTGCGCCGCTGCCGACGTTTCGGGCGGCCTGGCGAAAGCACACGCCAAGGCCTTGCTGCACGGTGCGGTAGTAGTCGGACAGGGCCAGCACCGACTGCTCGTACTGGCCGATGCTGGAGGCGGCCAGCGCTTTCATGCTGCGCACGACCGACTGCAGGTCGGCGGCGCTGCCGATCTTGCGGCGCAGGCTGGCCAGCGAGTCGCTCATGGCGCGCTCGCCTTCGGGTCCTGGCCGGTCGGCGCAAAGCCGGCCAGCGCCTGGCGGGCCAGCGCGATGACCGCGTCGCGCTCGGCGTCGGCCAGCTTGTGGTCGCTCTCGAAGCGGCGGCACAGCGCCGCCGGGATCATCGCGGCGGCGTCGCGCACCGCGCGTTCGGCCTGCGCCATCTGCGCCAGCGGCAGCGGATCGAACAGCCGCTGCGACAGCGCCAGCAGCACCGCGATCTGCGCCGGCACGCCGACCGGCGCCAGTTCGGGCTGCTTGAGACAGGCGCGAATGCGTTCGCCGTGGTCGATGATCCGTCGCGTGCCGTCGTCGAGGCGGGTACCGAAGCGGGCGAAGTTCTCCAGCTCCTCGAACTGGGCATAGGCGAGCTTGAGGTCGCCGGTGACCGCGCGGTAGGACGGCCGTTGCGCCTTGCTGCCGACGCGCGATACCGATTTGCCCACGTCGATCGCCGGCAGCACCCCCAGTTCGAACAGCGACGGCGAGAGGTAGATCTGGCCGTCGGTGATCGAGATCAGGTTGGTCGGGATATAGGCGGAAATGTCCTGCGCCTCGGTCTCGATGATCGGCAGCGCGGTGAGCGAACCGCCGCCGCGTTCGTCGCTGAGGTGGGTGGCCCGCTCCAGCAGCCGCGAGTGGATGTAGAAGATGTCGCCCGGAAAGGCTTCGCGCCCGGGTGGCCGGCGCAGCAGCAGCGAAAGCTCGCGGTAGGCGCGGGCGTGCTGGGTGAGGTCGTCGTAGACGATCAGCACGTCGCGCCCGGCCTCCATGAAATGCTCGGCGATGCTGGTCGCGGCATAGGGCGCGATGTAGACCAGTCCGGGCGCGTCGCTGCCCGCGGCAACCACCACCACGGTGTACTCCATCGCGCCATGCTCGCGCAGGTTGGCGACCACGCGGGCGACCGACGAGGCGCGCTGGCCGATCGCGCAGTAGATGCACAGCACGTCCTGCCCGCGCTGGTTGAGGATGGTGTCGATCGCGATCGAGGTCTTGCCGGTCTGGCGGTCGCCGACGACCAGTTCGCGCTGGCCGCGCCCGATCGGTATCAGCGCGTCGACCACCTTCAGCCCGGATTGCAGCGGTATGCCGACCGGCGCGCGGTCCATGATCGATGCCGCCGGCCGCTCGATCGGCAGCCGCTGGCCGGTGTCGATCGCGGCGCCGCCGTCGAGCGGCCGGCCCAGCGGATCGAGCACCCGGCCGAGCAGGCCGTCGCCCACCGCGATATCCATGACCCGGCCGGTGCGCCGGACCCGGTCGCCCACCCGCACGCCGGCATGGTCGCCCAGCAACACCACGCCGATCCCGTCCTCGTCGAGGTTGAAGGCCATGCCGTAGAGGTCGCCGGGAAACAGCAGCAGCTCGTCCTGGCCGGCGCCGGGCAGGCCGCTGACGCGGGCGATGCCGGTGACCACCTGGGCGACCGTGCCGGTCTCGCGCAGGGACAGGCCCGGGGTGAACGCCTGCCGCGCCTGGCGCACGCCGGCCAGGGCGCTTTCGCAGGCGGCCAGCAGGCCGTCGGTCGCGGCGTTCATGCGCCGTCCGCCACGGCCGCCGGCGGGCTGCCGGGTGGCTGCTGGTTCTTCTGCAGCAGGCGCTCGACCTTGTCCGCCAGCTCGCCGAGATAGGCGTCGATGTTCCACGCCACGAGCTGCCCGTCGACGCTCAGCTCGATGCCGCCGATCAGCCGCTCGTCGGTGTCGAAGCGCAACGGCGCATCGCTGCCGAACTGCTGCAGCAAGGCCTGCTGAAGCGCCGCCCGTTCCGCCGCCGGCAGTTCGAACGCGGTGCGCACGCGCGCCGCCTCGTTGCGCTCGGCCAGCGCCTGGCCGAGGCGGGCGTGGGCGGTCGGGTCGAGTTGCGCCAGGCGGCGGATGAACTCCGCCGTGGCAGCGGCTTCCAGGCTGGTCGAGGCCAGCTCGGCGAGGGTCTTGCGCGCGATCGCGAACACTTCCTGGCGGGTCTGCTGCTGGATCGCGCGGTTGAAGTCCTGCGCCTCGCTGCGCAGCTGCTGCTGGCGCGCGGCCAGCAGCGCGGCGGCGGCGGCGCGGGCTTCGTCGAGCAGCCGCCGGCGTTCGGCGGCGGCCTCGTCGGTGGCCTGGGCCAGCAGCGCCGCCCGCTGCCGGTCGAAGGCGTCGTTGCGCTGGCGCAACGCATCGCGCTCCTGGCTGGCTTCGGCCTGCTTCGCGGCCGCGTTCGCCAGTTCCTGCGCGATGCGCTGTTCGCGCGCGTCGATCGCATCGAGCACGGGCCGATACAGGAACCGCTTCATCAACCACACCAGGATGAGGAAGTTCAGCACCTGCGCGGCGACGGTGAACCAGTCGATCAGCATGGCCCTACTTCCCGGCGACCTGGGCCAGCACGTGGTTCCAGAACGGGTTGGCGAACAGCAGGATCATCGAGACCACGAAACAGTAGATGGCGATGGATTCGATCATCGCCAGGCCGACGAACAAGGTGCGGGTGATGGTCGAGGCGCTGTCGGGCTGTTGCGCCAGCGAACTGAGCGCGGAGGCGACGGCGCGCCCTTCGCCGAGGGCGGGGCCGATGCTGCCCAGGGCGATGGTGAGGCCGGCGGTGAGGATCGAGGCGACGGCGATGAAGGTCATGCTGTCCATGGTGGGTTCCCTGCTGGGTCTGGCTGGTGGGGGTTCATGGCGAGTCCGCTGCGGGCGGAACCGCTGCCGGCTCGCGCGTGCGCATGGCGGCGGCGATGTAGACGGCGGCGAGGATGCTGAAGATGTACGCCTGGACCATGCCGGTGAGCAGCCCGAGCACGGTCATCAGCGCCGGAAACAGGAACGGGGTGATGGTCAGCAGGATGCCGATGATCATCACCCCGCTCATCATGTTGCCGAACAGGCGCACGGCCAGCGCCAGCGTCCGCGACAGTTCGCTGACGATGTTGAACGGCAGCATGACGAAGGTGGGCTCCAGGTAGGACTTGAGGTAGGCCGCCAGGCCCTGGTCGCGGATGCCGAACAGCGGTACCGCCACGAACACGCACAGGGCGAGCGCGGCGGTGGTGGAGAGCGAGCCGGTCGGCGGCTCGTAGCCGGGAATCACCGTGCACAGGTTGGCCACGGCGATGAACAGGAACAAGGTGCCGAGAAAGCCGAGGTAGCGCGCCGGTTGCGGCAGGCCCACCTCGGCGATCTGCTGCTGGATGCCGAGCACGATGATTTCCAGCGCGTTGTGCCAGCGCGAGCGCTGCGCTTGCGCGCCGAGCCCGCGGGTGAGCAGCCGCGCGCCGAGCACCATGAGCAGCATCAGCGCCCAGGTGAAGACGATGGTGCCGTTGAGCTTGATCCAGCCGTACTGCCAGAAGACCAGTTGATCGGTACTAAGGTGCATCGGCCTGCTCCTTCGACGTTTCGTCGACCGTAGCGACCCGGACCAGCCGGGTCACGCCCGCGCGGCCGACGACCAGCCCGAGCAGGCAGGCCAGCAGCCGCCGCCAGTCGCCGCCGCCCACCAGCAGCAGGCCGCCCATGAGCACCCCCATGCGCAGCAGCAGGCTGCCCAGGAACCACAGCGCCGGTTGCCGCGCCACTAGGCCGCGGCGCACCGTCCACCACAGCCCGCCAAAGAAGAACAGGCCCAGTGCGATACCGGCCAGGGCGGCCAGCGCCCACGCGATCAGCTCATGCATCGTCGTCCTCCGCGTGGTCGTGCATGGCGCGGTCCTCCTTGGCCACCCAGCGCCAGGCGTTGAAACAGCCCAGGACCAGGCCCGCCACCAGCAGCGCCAGGGTCCAGGCATGCTTGCCGGGGTAGTGCCTGTCGAGCCAGATGCCGATCGCGGCGCCGGCCAGGGTGGGCACCGCCACCGACCAGCCAACCAGTCCCATCATGCCCAGCCCGAACCAGACGCCGGCGGCGCCGCGGCGGCGCGCCCGGAGCTTGCGGCGGGCCTTGTCGCCGACCTGGTCGGCCAGTGTCCGGTCGGCGTCCGGCCGCGGGCGCGCAGGCTGGCGGTTCATGTCGACAGCCTCGCGTAACGGCGCAGGAAGCCCGCTTCCAGCCGGGCCATGACCTGGCGCACGTCCTGCTCCCGCTCGTCGCGCACCAGGAATTCCTGCTCGACCGCCTGGCGCAGGCGGGTCAGGTCGGTGCCCGCCAGCGCGCGGCGCACGGATACCGATACACGGCTGCCGGCTTTCACCAGCACGCCTTCGTCGATTGCCAGCCAGGACTCGCCCTCCGCCTCGCTCGCGCACAGCAGCAGGCCCGGGGTCAGCGCGGCCACGCAGTCGAGCCGGTGCGGCAGCAGGCCGAAGCTGCCGTCGGCGGTTTCCGCCACGATGCGCGACACGCCGCTCCTGCGCGCGAACACGCCGAACGGCAGCAGGATCTCAAGCTGCATCAGC
The DNA here is from genome assembly GCA_028866435.1 of Lysobacteraceae bacterium. Taxonomy (GTDB): domain Bacteria; phylum Pseudomonadota; class Gammaproteobacteria; order Xanthomonadales; family Rhodanobacteraceae; genus Rhodanobacter. Next base: position 5,476 of record JAGWIC010000016.1, read on the forward strand.
GGCGCTGGCATGCGGAGCCTCCGCTGCGGGGGTGGTCGGGGTGCCGGTCCGGCCGGCCTGCCACTTGCTGCGCGCCTCGTCGATGGTGCCGATCATGTACAGCGCGCTCTCGGGACAATCCCTGAACTCGTCGGCGAGGATGCGCTCGCAACCGTCCAGCGCGTCCTCGAGGCTGACCAGGCGGCCGCCCAGCCCGGTGAACTGTTCGGTGGTGAAGAACGGCTGGGTCAGGAAGCGCTCCAGCCGGCGCGCGCGTGCGACCACCGCGCGGTCCTGCGGCGACAGCTGCTCCAGCCCCAGCATGGCGATGATGTCCTTCAACTCGTCGTATTGGGCGAAGGTGCGGCGGATCTCTTGCGCCAGCCGGTAATGGCGCTCGCCGACGATGCCCGGCGTGGCCATCTTGGAGTTGGACTGCAGCGGATCGATCGCCGGATACAGCCCCTCGCTGGCGCGCGCGCGCGACAGCACGATCGAGGCGGACAGGTGCGAGAAGGTGTGCACCGCGGCCGGGTCGGTGAAGTCGTCCGCCGGCACGTAGACCGCCTGGATCGAGGTGATCGCGCCGTTGTCGGTGTTGGCGATGCGCTCCTCCAGCCCCGCCAGCTCGGTGCTCATGGTCGGCTGGTAGCCCAGCCGCGACGGCATCTGGCCCATCAGCCCGGACACTTCCGATCCGGCCTGGATGAAGCGGAAGATGTTGTCGATCAGCAACAGCACGTCACGATGTTCGTCGTCGCGGAAGTATTCGGCCATGGTCAGCGCGGCGTGGCCGACCCGGAAGCGGCACCCCGGCGGCTCGTTCATCTGGCCGAACATCATCACCATGTTGTCCAGCACGCCGGCCTGGCGCATGTCGCGGTACAGCTCCTCGCCCTCGCGGCAGCGCTCGCCGATGCCGCAGAAAATGCTCACTCCCTCGTGGTGACCGATCATGTTGTGGATCATCTCGGTCAGCAGCACGGTCTTGCCCACGCCGGCACCGCCGAACAGGCCCGCCTTGCCGCCGCGCTCCAGCGGCACCAGCACGTCGATCGCCTTGATCCCGGTCTGGAACACCTCCGAACGGGTCGAGCGCCGGCCCAGCGGCGGCGGTGGCTGGTGCACCGAGCGCCACTGCACGCCGACCGGTTCGGGCCGGTGGTCGATGGCATGGCCGAAGACGTCGAACATGCGCGAGAGGATGCCCTTGCCGACCGGCGTCAGCAGCGGACCGCCGCTGTCCAGCACCGGCATGCCGCGCGCCAGGCCCTGGGTCGGCGTGAGCGCGATGCCGCGCACGCGCTGCGCATCCAGCTGCGACTGCACCTCGATCACTACCTGCTGCCCGTTGCCGGCGCGCAGCAGCGCATGGACCGGCGGCAAGTGGTCGGCAAAGCGCATGTCGACCACGCTGCCGCGTACCGACACGATCACCCCGGGAGCCGTGGCTTCGGTCATGGCGGCGGTGCCGGCAACGCCACGGCGCAGGCATGGGCGGCGATCATCGCTTCCTCGTCGGTGGCGATCACCCGCACCTGCACGCGGCTGTCCGCCGTGCTGATCAGGTTGGCGTCGGCGGCGTTGGCCGCCTCGTCGAGGCGGATGCCCAGCCATGCCAGCCGCGCGCAGACCGCCGCGCGCACCGCGGCCGCGTGCTCGCCGATGCCGGCGGAAAACACCAGCCCGTCCAGGCCGCCCAGGCTGCTGGCGAGCGCGCCGGCCTCGCGCGCGATGCGGAACACGAACAGCTCGACCGCCTCGCGCGCCGGCGGCGCCTGGCTGGCCAGCAGGGTGCGCATGTCGTTGCTGATGCCGGAGACGCCGAGCAGGCCGCTTTCGTTGTAGAGCAGGTGTTCCAGCGCGGCCGCGGTCATCCCGTGTTGCTGCTGCAGGTAGAGCAGGGCGCCGGGATCGATGCTGCCGCAACGGGTACCCATCACCAGCCCGTCCAGCGCGGTGAAGCCCATGGTCGTGTCGACGCTGCGTCCGTCGTGCATGCCGCACAGGCTGGCGCCGTTGCCCAGATGCGCCGCGATGACCCGGCCGGCGGCCAGCGCCGGCGCCTGTTCGCGCAGCCGCCCGGCGATGTATTCGTACGACAGGCCGTGAAAGCCGTAGCGGCGCACGCCTTCGTCGGCGTAGCGGCGGGGCAGCGCCAGGCGCGTGGCGGTGGCGCTCATGCCGTGGTGAAAGGCGGTGTCGAAACAGCCCACCTGCGGCAGCTCGGGGCGCAGCTTGCGCATGGCCCGCACGGCCGCGAGGCTGTGCGGCTGGTGCAGCGGGGCGAGCGGCACCAGCCGGGCCAGGTCGGCGATGACCGCTTCGGTCAGCGCCACCGGCCGGGTGTACTTGCCGCCGCCGTGGACGATGCGGTGGCCCGCCGCGGCCAGTGAGTCCGCGCCGAGGTGGCTGGTGATCCAGGCCAGCAGCGGCGCCAGCAGGTCCTCGTGGGCGAGGGTGGCGCCGGCCGGCCAGCGGTATTCGGTGAGCACGGCGCCGTCGCCATCCCTGGCGACAAAATGGGGGGCGCTACCGATGCCTTCGATCTGCCCATGCGAAAGGCGGTGGTCGGGGTTGCCATGGCGGGCCTCGAACAGCGCGAACTTGATGCTTGACGAGCCTGCGTTGATGGCAAGGACGGCGCGCGGCATGCTCACTCCCCCGCCACGGCCGGGCGCGCCGCACGGGCGCGCGCGACCAGTACCGCCACCGCGCACGAGGCCACCCGGGTGCGCGGCGAGTCGGCGCGGCTGGTCAGGATGATCGGCACCCGGGCGCCCATGACGATGCCGGCGGCGTCGGCGCCGGCGAGAAAGGTGAGCTGCTTGGCCAGCATGTTGCCGGACTCCAGGTCCGGCACCATCAGGATGTCGGCGAGGCCGGCCACCGTCGATACGATGCCTTTCTCGCGCGCCGCCTCCGGGCTGATCGCATTGTCGAAGGCCAGCGGGCCGTCGACCACGCCGCCGGTGATCTGGCCGCGTTCGGCCATCTTGCACAGCGCGGCGGCGTCCACCGTCGAGGGAATCGCCGGGTTCACCGTTTCCACCGCGGAGAGCACCGCCACGCGGGGCTTGCCGATGCCCATGATCCGGGCCAGGTCGATCGCGTTCTGGATGATGTCGCGCTTGTCGAGCAGGCTGGGCGCGATGTTGATGGCCGCGTCGGTCACCAGCAGCGGCCGCGCATAGTCGGGGACGTCCATCAGGTAGACGTGGCTGAGCCGACGCTCCGTACGCAGGCCGGCGTCGGCGGCAACCACGGCGTGCATCAGTTCGTCGGTGTGCAGCGATCCCTTCATCAGCAGCCGTGCCTCGCCCTGGCGCACCAGCGCCACCGCGGCGGCGGCCGCGGCATGGCTGTGCGGCGCATCGACCAGGCGCAAGCCGCCGATGTCCAGCCGGGCCTGCCTGGCCGCGGCCTGGATCCTGGCGCTGGGGCCTACCAGGATGGGGATGATCAGGCCGGCCCTGGCCGCCTCCAGCGCGGCACCGAGGGATACGTCGTCGCAGGGATGGACCACGGCGGTCGGCAGCGATGCGCCGAAAGCCGCGTGCGCCATCAGCTCGCGGAAGCGGTCGTGGGTGCCCATGCGGATGTCGGGCAGTTCGATCCGCGGTCGGCGGATCTTCTCCAGCGGGGCCTTGACCTCGGCGGTGCCGAGAATCACGTCTTCGCCCTTCTGGTTGCTGCAGCGGCAGTCGAAGATGATCCGCTGCCTGCTGGCGATCTTTTCCCTGACGGTGACGGTGACGGTAATGGTGTCGCCCAGGCCGACCGGCGCCTGGAAGTGCAGGTCCTGGGAGAGATAGATCGTGCCCGGTCCCGGCAACTCGGTGCCCAGCACGGTCGACACCAGGGTGCCGCCCCACATGCCGTGGGCGACCACCCGGTGGAACATGTCGGTGCGGGCGTAGGCGGGGTCCATGTGCGCCGGGTTGACGTCGCCGGACATCGCCGCGAACAGCTCGATGTCGCGCTGGTTGAGGGTGCGCACGAGGCTGGCGTGGTCGCCGACCTGGATTTCGTCGAAGGTACGGTTCTCGATGAAGCCGTTGCTGGCGGCCGGCAGTGCATTCATGGGGAGGGCTCGTTCATGGCGCGAGGACATAGCTGCCGGGGGCGTCCGACAGCGCGGGGTAACCGGCGCCCGGGTTGCCCAGGGCGGGTGGGGCGAGCGGCGGCTTGCTGCGCTGGTCCAGCCAGGCCACCCAGCGCGGCCACCACGAGCCCTCGTTGACGGCGGCCGCGGCGAACCACTGGTCGGGGCCGACGTAGCGGCCCTCGGCCCGGCGCAGGCAGAACCGGTAATGGCGATGCGGGTGGCCCGGTTCGCTGACGATGCCCGCGTTGTGGCCGCCGGAGGTCAGCGCGAAGGCGATCTCGCCGTCGTTGAGCAGGTGCATCTTGTAGACCGAGTGCCAGGGTGCGACGTGGTCGGTCTCGGTGCCCACCAGGAAGATCGGCAGCTTGATGTCGGCGATCGAGACCGGCCGGCCGTCGACCATGAAGCGGCCTTCCGCCAGGCGGTTTTCCAGGTACATCCAGCGCAGGTATTCGCCGTGCATGCGCGCCGGCATGCGGGTGCCGTCGGCATTCCAGGTCATCAGGTCGCTGGTCGGCGCCGGCCGGCCGAGCAGGTAGTTGTTGATCATCTTCGACCAGACCAGGTCGTTGGAACGGAGCATCTGGAAGGCGCCGGCCATCTGGCGGCTGTCGAGGTAGCCCTGGCTGGCCATCAGGTCGTTGAGGAAACTCAGCTGGTCCTCGCTGATGAACAACTGCAGCTCGCCGGCCTCGGTGAAATCCACCTGCGCGGCGAGCAGGCTGAGGCTGGCCAGGCGATCGTCGCCATCGCGCGCCATCGCCGCGGCGGCGATCGTCAGCAGGGTGCCGCCGAGACAGTAGCCGCAGCCGTGGATGCGGGTGGCGCCGGTGATCGCCTGCACCGCGTCGAGTGCCGCCATCGGCCCGTTGACGCGGTAGTCGTCGAACGAGACCTCGCGCATGGAGGCATCGGGGTTGCGCCAGGAAATGGCGAACACGGTGTAACCCTGGCCGACCAGGTGGCGGATCAGCGAGTTGTGCGGCGACAGGTCGAGGATGTAGTACTTCATGATCCAGGCGGGAACCACCAGGATCGGTTCCGGATGCACCGCCCCGGTGCTCGGGCTGTACTGGATCAGTTCGATCAGCTCGTTGCGGAACACCACCTTGCCGGGCGTGGTGGCGAGGTCGCGCCCGACCTGCAGTTCATGATCGGCCGGCGCGCCGCCCGACTGGCGTTGCACGTCCTTGAGGAATTCCTTCATGCCGGCGACCAGGTTGCCGCCGGACTGTTGCACGGTCGCGTCGATCACCTGCGGGTTTAGCCAGGGAAAGTTGGACGGCGACAGCAGGTCGAGCCACTGGCGCGCCGCGAAGCCGACGATCCGCGCGCTGTGCGGGTTGACCCCCGCGGCCGGCTCGACCGCATGGGTCCACCATTCCTCCAGCAGCAGGAAGCTCTGTTGCAGCAGGCGGAACGGCGGCTGCTGCCAGGCCGGGTCGTCGAAGCGGTGATCGCGCGGCTGCGGCGCGATGACGTGCCGGCCGGCCAGTGCCTGGGTCCAGCGCGCGAACTGCTCGATCGCCGCCTGGGTCAGTGCCGCCCGCCTGAAGGGGTTGTTGGCCAGGTGCGCGCTCCAGTCGAGGTAACCCAGCCACAGCGCGCTCGGCGAGAGGCCCAGGGTGAGCTTGGCTTCGGCGGCGTGAAGCACGCTGTCCGGATCGCAGTGGCCGGCGAGCGGCGAATCCGCGGCGGCTGTCGCGGCCGGCGGGGCGGGCGTCCTGCTGCGGGTTCTGTCCGACTTCGGTCGCGCATTCATGCCTTCGCTTCCTGTGGGGATGGCTTGCACGGTGACTGGCTGCGACAGTGGCGATGCAGCCAATCGGTCCCGCCAAGCCGCGCGATCATTCTGGATGACCGGCCCGGCCCTCCCATTGATTCAAGTCAATGGACGATGCCGTTGTTGCGGGAGGCCGGCTTCCGGTTCCGCTACGCGGCCTTTCGTCACGCGCTTTTCATGCTTCCGCCCGGCCGACCTTCCGGCAACGACGGTTGCCGGTGACGGACCGGGTCTTCGCTGCCCGTTCGCCGTGCCGGTCGGACGGGATTGACCTGCGTCAACAACTCGCCCCGGGCATGCGCGTACGCTCAAGCGGCTAACCGTTCATGCACCCGCAGCCTGTTCTCGATCGTGACGTGGCGCAGCGTTACCCCCGACGGTGCATGAAAAGCTGCGCGTTGATCTGTTGAGGAGATATCTCATGACAACGATGACACGCTGGAATCCGTTCAAGCCATCCACCCAGCTGGATCCACTGCTCCGGTTCGACGACATGTTCCGCGGATTGACCTCGCGCCCGATGTGGCATGAGCTCGATACCACGCCGGACATGCGTATCGACGTCAGCGAAGACGACAAGGCGTTCCACATCAGGGCCGACGTACCCGGGGTCGACAAGAACGACATCGAAATCTCCGTCGATGGCAACCAGGTGATGATCAGCGCCGAAGTGAAGCGCGAAAGCAGCAGGAAGGAAGGCGAGGAATCGATCTATACCGAGCGCTACTGCGGCAAGGCCTACCGCGCCATCACCCTCCCCGGCGACTTCGACAGCACGATCTCGGACGCGCACTACGACAATGGCGTGCTGACCCTCAGCCTGCCGAAGAAGGCGAACGGAAGCTCGCGCAAGATCAGGGTGAGCTGAGGCAGGAACGCTGCCGCTTCGCATCCGGGTTCCGGTGCGAAGCGGCAGGCTGCGGCCATCCGGCCGGCGCAGGGCGGCCCCGGCACGGCCGGCAATGCGCGGGGACACGGCGACATCGGCGGCCTTCGGCGCAACCTGGCAGGTGCCGTCAATGCCGCATGAGCACCGGCATCCCGGCATGGTTCAGCACGTGCTGGGTGGTGCCGCCGAGCATCCATTCGCTGAAACGGGTGCGGCCCCAGGCGCCCATCACCAGCAGGTCGGCGTCGTGTTCGGCGGCGGCGGCGAGCAGGGCCGTGCCCGCATCGTGCCCGCTTGCGGCCAGCGCGTGCAGTTCGAACTCCACGCCGTGCTGTCGCAGGTAGCGGGAAATGTCGAACTCCGGCCGCCAGCCGATTTCATTGATGTTGAACTCGGGTCGGGCCTTGCCCTGCAGCAGCACCACGCGCTTGGCGTGCAGCAGCAGCGGCAGCGCGGCGTGGATCGCGCGGAGCGCCTGCGCGGACGCGTTCCAGGCCAGCACGATGCAATCCAGCGAAAAGGCCTTGTCGTACCCCGGCGGCAGCGTGATGCACGGCAGTCCGGCGGTGAGCACGATATGGCCGGTGGCGGCCGCGGTGCCCGATGAGGCGTTGGTGGTGCGTTCGATGACCAGCAGGTCCTGCCACTGGCCGATGCGCTCCAGTACCCCCGGCAGATATCCGGTGGCCACTTGCCAGGCGGCGCGCCTCGCGCCGGACTGGCGCGCCATCGCGACGAACGCGTCGCCGGCGGCGAACGCCTCGTTCTCCAGCTCGCGGTTGGCCTCGATCAGGTTCGCCATCACGCCGGGCGCATCGTAGGGCGGCATGCTGGTCAGTGGCGACGGAGACACGTAGACGCCGGTGAGCATGGCATCGACGGTGGCGGCGAGGCCGGCGGCGTAGGGGACGACGGCTGGCCAGTCACGGAAATCTTCGGTGTAGACAAGGATGTCTTTCATGGCATGGGCTCGCTGTTCGGGTGAGGGTCGGGCGCCGGGGTTTCTCTGTCCGGGAGCAGGGTGGCCGCCCGATCGGACCCATGGCCTCGACGTGGCGCTGTGCCCTCGCCAAGCCGTGCGCGCTCATCGGCACGGCGACCGCGATGAAGGCGTAGCAGGGGCTGAAGTGCTGTTGCCGGTACATGGGACAGGGTGATCGACCTGGTTTCGACGGAGGCTTTCGCTGCGCGGGCTGTGCGCCGGCCCGCCGGCATGGCCTTGGCGGTGCGGGTCGCCGCCCTGCCATGGTCGACGTTCCGGCGTTGCCGGGTATTGATGCTGGTCAATCCGGATAGCCAAGGCTGGCCCGGGCGGGGGCGGCGGTGGGGCCTGCGGGGAAAAAGCGCCAGGCCCGCCGGTGCCCCGTGCTGGACGGGCCGCCGGTGGATCTGGCGCGGGGCAAGCGTCAGAAGCGGTAGCCGAAGCTGACGCCGTAGACCAGCGGATTGACCTTGGCCTTGCCGACGTTGGCGCCGTTGACATGCACGTCGCCGCCGATGTCGATCCAGCGCACGTCGGCGGTGAACAGCCAGTTGGGAGCCAGCGTGACGTCCACGCCGGCATGCGCGGCCGCGCCCCAGCTGTTGTCGATCCTGACCACGGTGCCGGTCAGCGGGCCGGTGCCCTTGGTGTCGAAGAAGCGGGTGTAGTTGATCCCGGCGCCGACGAACGGCGACACCGTCGCCTCCGGCATGAAGTGGTAGTTGACGCCGATGGTCGGCGGCAGCTGCTTGGTGGTGGCCGCTTTCAGGCCATCCAGCCGCACGTCGTGGCTGAACGGCAAGGCGGCGAGCAGATCCACGCTCCAGGACGGCGTGAACAGGTACTCCAGGCTCACGGTCGGCTTGAGGTCGCTGCCGACGCTGGCCTTCATGCCGGCCAGGGTGCCGTTGTTCGACGCCGGATCGACCACGTGTGCGCCGACGTGGACGATCCAGTTGTCGTCGGCATGGGCGGGGTTGGCGACGCACAGGCCGAGGCCGGCGGCGACGAGCAGGGGCAGCATGGTTTTCATGGTGTTTTCCTTCGGGTTGGTCATCTGGGCGCATTCTGCGAAGCGCTCACCCGCGGACGTTTGATCGAGGTCAATTTGCGTCGGCGCGACATCGCCGCTGCGACACGATGCCGCAGGCGTGCGTTTGCGTCCGCGCGCAGCGCGAGTGATGGCCTGTGGCACAAGCGCACAGGCAATATCAGGCGTACCTGATATTGATTAGAGTCAATATCGAAAATTGCAACGCCCTGCACACTGCAACAGGACCGGCCGAGATAGAGGCGTGCCGGTCGAGGGCCATGACCCACCCACGGCGCCTTCGCGCCCGTGCCGACTTTCACGGAAAAGCACCATGTCGAGTTCTGCAAGGAAAAAACCGTCGCGCAAGGGACGATGGTCAGCGCGTGCGCCGCAACCGGCGGTTGCCGCGGGCGCGATCTCCGCCGTTCCCTCATCCACACTTCTCCAGTTCACTGCGACCGGCGCGCTGATGATCGCGTGTCTGTCCAAACCACCGTCGGGAAGCCATTACCATGCATGACATCACCGTCGTCGACCTGTCGCGTTGGCAGTTCGCGCTCACCGCGCTGTACCACTTTCTGTTCGTGCCACTGACGCTTGGACTCTCGTTCATGCTGGCGGCGATGGAGACGGTCTACGTCACCACCGGCAAGCAGATCTACAAGGACATCGTCCAGTTCTGGGGCAAGCTGTTCCTGATCAACTTCGCCCTCGGCGTGGCCACCGGCCTCACCATGGAGTTCGAGTTCGGCACCAACTGGTCGTTCTATTCGAGCTTCGTCGGCGACATCTTCGGCGCGCCGCTGGCGATCGAGGGCCTGATGGCGTTCTTCCTCGAAGCCACCTTCATCGGCATGATGGCGTTCGGCTGGGAGCGCATGCGCCGCGGCCAGCATCTGGCCGTCACCTACATGGTGGCATTCGGCTCGAACCTGTCGGCGTTGTGGATCCTGATCGCCAACAGCTTCATGCAGACCCCGCAGGGGGCGCACTTCAACCCGGTCACCATGCGCATGGAGCTGGGCAGCCTGTCGCAGCTGATCTTCAGCCATGACGCGCAGGCCAAGTTCGTGCACACCAGCATTGCCGGCTACGTCACCGGCGCGATCTTCGTGGCCGGCATCAGCGCGTGGTACATGCTGAGAAACCGCCACATGGAGCTGGCCAAGCGTTCGTTCCGCATGGCGGTGCTGTTCGGCGTGCTCTCCACCGCGGGCGTGATCACCCTCGGCGACGCGCTGGGCTTCGTCGGCGGCCAGGCCCAGCCGACCAAGCTTGCGGCCATGGAAGGGCTGTGGAAGAGCGAGGCGGCGCCGATGCCGTTCAACCTGGTGGCGTTCCCCTCGCAGCAGGACCAGGTGAACCATGGCCAGCTTCAGGTGCCTTACGCGCTGTCGCTGCTGGTGACCCATTCGCTGGACGGCACCGTGCCCGGCGTGGACCAGTTGGAGCAGCAAGCGGCCGCACGCATCAGGAACGGCATCCCGGCGGTCGAGGCCTTGCAGACGCTGTCGAGCAAGCCGGGCGACGCCGATGCGCTGGCACAGTTCCACGCGCACGAGAAGGATCTCGGCTACGGTTTCCTGGTGCAGCGTTACGCGCAGGACGTCAGCAAGGCCACCGATGCGCAGATCGGCACGGCGGCACGGGACACCATTCCGCAGGTGGCGCCGATCTTCTGGTCGTTCCGCGCGATGGTGGCGATGGGCTTGGCGATGCTGGCCTACTTCGTGCTGGCGGTGATCTTCAGCCTGCGCAACCGCATCGAGCGCCAGCGCTGGTTCCTGAAACTAGCGGTGTGGATGATCCCGGTACCGTTCCTGGCCTGCGAGACCGGCTGGCTGGTGGCCGAACTCGGGCGCCAGCCGTGGACCGTGTACGAGCTGCTGCCCACCTGGATGTCCGCATCCACGCACAGCGTCGGCTACATGATTTTCTCGCTGGTGGGCTTCGTCGGCCTGTACACCGTGTTCATCATCGCCGAGATGTACCTGATGGTGCGCGCGATCCGCCAGGGTCCGCAGCCACATGATGACGACGCCGGCTGGGATGGCGATCCCGTGCTCGGCAACAGCGCGAGCGGCGGCCGGCTGGCCGGCCAGGCGGAGGGTTGATCGATGGAAATCTATGGCGTGTTTCAGGTGATCTGGTGGCTGCTGCTCGGCGTCCTGCTGAGTGGCCTGGCCGTGATGGTGGGCATGGACATGGGCGTGGGAACGATCCTGCGCTATGTCGGGCGCACCGATCTGGAGCGCCGCGTGGCGCTCAACATCATCGGTCCGCACTGGGAGGGCAACCAGGTGTGGTTCGTGCTCGGCGGCGGCGCCGTGTTCGCGGCGTTTCCGCTGATCTATGCCACCGCGTTCTCGGGCTTCTACGTGGTGATGCTGCTGTTGCTGTGGAGCATGATCCTGCGCCCGCTCGGCTTCGAGTACCGCAGCAAGCTGCCTTCCGCCGCCTGGCGCAGCACCTGGGACTGGGCGCTGTTCGTCAGCGGGCTGGTGCCGATGGTGGTGTTCGGTGCCGCGTTCGGCAACCTGTTCGAGGGCGTGCCGTTCCACTTCAGCTGGAACATCACCTCGACCTATACCGGTTCGTTCCTGGCCCTGCTCAACCCGTTCGCGATCCTGTGTGGCCTGCTGTCGGCTTCGCTGTCGGTGTTCATGGGCTCGGTGACCGTGATGAACGGGGCCGAAGGCGCGATCTACGAGCGTGGCCGCACCCTCGCGCGCGCCTCGTCGGTGCTGGCGATGGTGTTGTTCGCCGTCGGCGGGTTCTGGGTGCGCGGCATGCAGGGCTATGTGCTCAGCAGCGGCCCCGGCGCCGGCGTGCCGCAGACCCCGCTGCAACAGGTGGTGACGCTCACCGACGGTGCCTGGTTCGCCAACTTCCATGCCCACGGGGCGCTGTGGCTGCTGCCGCTGCTGGCTTTCGCCGGCATGCTGCTGGGCCTGTGGGCGGCGGCTGCGCGTCGTTCGCATCTGGCCTGGTGGTCGGGCGCGCTGGCATGGATCGGCGTGATCGGCACGGCCGGTGTGGCGCTGTTCCCGTTCCTGCTGCCCTCCAGCAGCGTGCCTTCGCAGAGCCTGACGGTATGGAACTCCAGCTCGAGCCAGCTCACCTTGACCTGGATGGTCGGCTTTGCGGTGGTGTTCGTGCCGCTGATCCTCTGGTACACCAGCTGGGCCTTTTACGTGATGCGTGGCAAGGTCAAGGCCGAGCACGTCGCCGCCGATGAACACAGCTACTGAGGACTGCCCATGAAAACGTTTCTGCTGTTTGTTCTGTTCATGCTGATCGCGTTGATCGTGATCGTGCTGGCGGTCATCCTGGGCGACTCCGGGGCCTGGTATTTCGCCTGGCTGGTCGGCACCGGCATGATCGTGCTGATCACCGCCGCCGGCGGTGCCATGCTCGACACCCAGGAGGAGCAAGCCGCCTTGCTCAAGGCGGATGCGCAGGCGGGCGCCAGGCACGGCTGAGGCTGGATGTAGACTGCAGTGCTGTATGGGGCCGGCCTTGTGCCGGCCCCTCATTTTGGAATGATCGATGACCGTTTCGACCTCGTCCTGGCTGCGTGAGCAGGCCCGTCCGGTACGGCGTCTGCTCGCCGCCGGCGTGGTTGCCGGCGGCCTGCAGGCGGTGCTCGTGTGTATCGGCGCGTGGCTGGTGGCGCACGTGCTGGCCCGGGCCGTTCTGGCGGGAGCCGGCCTGGCCGGGCTGTGGCCATGCGTGGCCGCGCTGGTGCCGCTGGCGCTGGCCCGGTTTGCGCTGCTGCTGTGGCAGCGGCGCACCACCTTCGATGCCGGTGCCCGGGTGGGCGACGACGTGCGCGGCGCGCTGGAGCGGCGCATGCGGCAGCTCGGCCCGCGCTGGGCCGCGCAGCAATCCAGCGGCGACATCGTTACCCGCTGCGTGGACGGGGTGCAGGCGCTGGTTCCGTACTATGCCGGCTACCTGCCGCAGGTGGCGCTTACCGCGGTGGTCCCGCTGCTGATCCTGCTGGCCGTATGGCCTGCCGATCCCTGGTCGGCGCTGGTGCTGGTGCTGACGGCGCCGCTGGTGCCGCTGTTCATGGTGCTGGTCGGCGGCGCCGCCGAACGCGCCAGCCAGCGGCGCTGGTCGCGGCTGCGGCGCATGGGCGCGCGCTTCATGGATGCGCTCTCCGGCCTGACCACCTTGCGGCTGTGCCGCGCCACCGCCCGCGAGGAGGCGTTGCTGGCGGCCAGCGGCGAGGCCTACCGGCGCGAAACCATGGCGGTGCTGCGCATCGCTTTCCTGTCGGCGCTGGTGCTGGAGTTCTTTGCGACGGTGAGCATCGCGGTGCTGGCGGTGTTGATCGGCTTCCGCCTGATGTGGGGCACGCTGGGCTTCGAGCCGGGACTGTTCGTGCTGCTGCTGGCGCCGGAACTGTTCCTGCCGTTGCGCGCCCTGGGCAGCCAGCGGCACCGGCGGATGGAGGCCGCGGCGGCGGCCGAGGACCTGGTGGCGCTGTTGGCCGTGGCCGAGGGCACGACGCCGGGCGAGGAGCCTGCGGCGCCGGAGCCGTTCGAGGCGCGGCGGATCGCGCTCGCCTTCGAGCGGGTGCGGTTCGGCTACGAACCCGGACGCATCGTGTTGCACGATCTGGATCTCGAGGTCGCGGCGGGCACGCTGGTGACCCTGGTCGGCGGCAGCGGCAGCGGCAAGAGCACGCTGTTCAACCTGCTGATGGGGTTTGCCTCGCCGCAGGGCGGCCGCATCCGGGTCAATGGCCGGGACCTGGCTGCGCTCGAGCCGGGGTCGTGGCGCCGGCACCTCAGCTGGGTGTCGCAGCGTGCCCATGTCTTCCATGGCAGCCTGCGCGACAACCTGCTGATCGCGGCCCCGAACGCCGACGACGCCGGCTTGCAGCGCGCCTTGCAAGCCGCCTCGCTGCAAGCCGTGGTGGCGCGCCTGCCGCAAGGGCTGGATACGCCGCTGGGCGAACATGGCCATGGGCTGTCCGGCGGCGAACGCCAGCGCCTGGCGCTGGCCCGCGCCTGGCTGCGCGATGCGCCGCTGCTGCTGCTGGACGAGCCGGTGCAGCACCTGGATGCCGCCACGGCGGCCACCATCGACGCCGCCATCGACGCGCTGGCGCAAGGCCGTACCGTCATCCGCATCGCCCACCGGCTGGACCGCCTGGCCGATGACGCACGGGTGGCGGTACTGGCCGAGGGGCGGATCGTCGAGCAAGGCCTGGTCGGCGAACTGCGCGCCTCGCGCGGCGCCTTCGCCCGCCTGCTGGCGGCGGACCGTGCCGCATGAGCCGCCAGCCCGCGCCCGCCGACGGCAGCATCGCCAGCTTGCGCCGGTTGTCGGGCCTGATGCGCCAGCAGCGCGGCTGGATGGCGCTGGGCGTGGCGCTGGCCGTGCTCAGCAGCCTGTCCGGCATCGGCCTGCTGGCGGTCGCCGGCTACTTCATCACCCGCATGGCCCTGGTCGGTGCCGGCGGTGCGGCGATCGACTACTACACACCGTCGGCGCTGATCCGCCTGTTCGCGATCCTGCGCACCGGCGGGCGCTACGCCGAGCGGCTGGTGACCCACGAGGCCACCTTGCGCATGCTGGCACGCCTGCGCACGTGGTTGTTCGCACGGCTGGTGCCGCTGGCGCCGGCGGCGCTGGGCGAACTGCGCAGCGCCGAGCTGTTCTCGCGCCTGCGCGCGGACGTGGACGCGCTGGAGCATGCCTATCTCGGCGTGCTGGTGCCGTTGCTGGTAGCCATCGTGGTGGTGGCGGTGGTGGTGCTGGCGAGCCTGCTCTACCTGCCGTGGCTGGCGCTGCCGCTGGCGCTGTTGTTCCTCGTCGGCGGCGGTCTGCTGCCCGGCTGGGCGCTGCGCCAGGCACGGGCGCCGGGCGCCGCCGTGGTGGCGTGCAACGAAACCTTGCGCGCGCTGGCGGTCGATGGCCTGCGCGGTCGTGCCGAGCTGGCGCTGTACGGCGCCGAAGACGCCCACGCGGCGCGCGTCGCGGCCGTGCTGGCGCGCCAGCGCCGGGCCCGGCGCCGGCTCGACCGGCTGCAGGCGCTGGGCGGTGCCGGGGTGATGCTGGCGGCTCAACTGGCCGCCGTGTGCACGTTGCTGCTCGGGCTGGCGGCGCTGCGCAGTGGCCGGCTGGCCGGGCCGGAGCTGGTGATGCTGGCCTTGCTGGTGCCGGCGGCGTTCGAGGCCGTCGCGCCCCTGCCCGAGGCCTGGACGCAACTGGCGGCCACCCTGGTGTCGGCGCGCCGCGTGTTTGCGCTGGCCGACACGCCGGTGCCGGTGCCCGAACCGGGCCGGCCGTCGCCGTCGATCGGGCGGCACGACCTGAGCCTGCGCGGCCTGCGCCTGCGCTACGGCGCACGGGGCCCGTGGGCGCTCGACGGCGTCGACCTGGAGCTGCCGCAGGGCCGCCGCATCGCCCTGGTCGGCGCTTCCGGCGCGGGCAAGAGCAGCCTGATCGGCGCGCTGACCCGGCTGTATCCGAGCGAAGGCTCGGCCCGCCTGGGCGGCACGCCGCTCGAGGCCTGGCATGGCGACGACCTGCGCGCGCAGATCGCGGTGGTCGAACAACGGCCGTACCTGTTCGACGCCAGCCTGCGCGACAACCTGCGGCTGGCGCGACCGGACGCCAGCGCCGCGCAGCTCGGCGAGGCGATCGGGCAGGCGCAGTTGAGCGACTACGTGGCGGGCCTGCCGCAGGGCCTGCACAGCTGGGTCGGCGAAGACGGCATCCGGGTGTCCGGTGGCGAGGCCCGGCGCATCGCGATCGCCCGCGCCCTGCTGGCCGATCCGCCGATCCTGCTGCTGGACGAGCCCACCGAGGGCCTGGATGCCGGTACCGCGGCCCAGCTTTACGCGGCCCTGGATGCGGCCATGCGCGGCCGCAGCGTGTTGCTGATCACCCATCGGCTGGGCGGCCTGGCCGGCCTCGTCGACGAGGTGGCGACGATGCAGCACGGCCGTATCGTCGAGTGTGTGCCGGTGGCGACCTATCTGGCCCGGCGGCAGCCACAGGAGCCGCCGGATGCGCCTTCGTGCGGCAGTCGCGACGCACGGTCCGCGGCCGCCCCGGAACGCCAGCAACAGGAGCGGCCGTAGCGCCGTCGCTCAGGCGTGCTGCGCCTGCGCGACGATCCAGGCGGCAATTTCCGGCCATACCTCGCGCAGGTTGCGGGCGCCCATGAACAGGCCGACGTGGCCGCCGGGGACGATGCGCTTGCACACCTTCGCCCGCGGCGTGCCCATCAGGGTCGCGGCGGCAAACACCTGCTCGTGCGCGGTGATGTCGTCGCCTTCTCCGGCCAGCAGGTAGAGCGGGCAGGTGATCGCCCGCAGATCCAGCTTGCGTCCCAGCGCCACGTATTCGCCCTTCGCCAGCAGGTTGCGCTTGAACAGCTGGTCGATCACCTGCACGTACCAGCGCCCCGGCAGGTCCAGCGGGTTTTCGTACCAGCGCTCGAACGCTTCGGTCTTGGCCAGCCAGGCGGGATCGTCGATGTGCTCGTAGAGGTCGATGTGGTCCTGCACGTAGTGTTGTTCGGGATGCATGTTTTTCCAGCCCGCGAGCATGTATTTGCCCAGCATCAGGCCGCCGCCGCTGTCGACCAGGTCCTGGTAGAAGCCGATCGGGCTCTGCCTGACCATCTTCACCAGCGGCCCGTTGCCGGCATGGGTGTCGATGGGCGAGCCCGCCAGCACCAGGCTGGCGACCTTGTCGGGGTAGCGCGCGGCCAGCATCGCCGACATCCAGCCGCCCTGGCACAGGCCGACCAGATGGACCCGGCCGCCGAGGTCGTCGATGCAGGCGAGCAGTTCGGCCAGGTACTGGTCGACTTCCAGGTCTTTCATGTCCGGCGTGGCCGCATGCCAGTCGGTCAGGTACAGCGGGCCGACACCGCCGTGGCGCAGCACCTGCATCAGGCTCTGGCCCTCGTGGTAGTCGGCGATCATCGAGGTGTGGCCCGCATACGGGGCGTCGACCAGGGTCGGGATGCCGCGGGCCTGCGCCGCCGAGTAGTCGCAGAGGTCGAGCGTGCGCAGCTTCAGGCGGACGCGATGGGCGGTGGCCAGCGCGGGCCTGATGCCGCCGTGCACACGCAGCTCCTCGTCGAGGAACTTGACGTTGCGGGCGACCAGTTCGAGCCCCTGTTCGGCCATCGTTGTCGCGACGGCGACCGGCCAGAAGAAGGGAACGTTGATGTTGGGCGCCGTCTCGAGCGTGCTCATGCGAGGGATCCGGTGATGGGTCGGGGTTGTCATGCGGCGGACTTGCGCGGGTGCCACAGTGCCGCTGGCGGTAATCCCGCCGCGAGCGGATGGCTGTGCGTCGGTGGGGTCCGGTGCCGGCGCGAGCGCAGGCGATGGCCTGCAATCTAGCGTCAAAAAATCCGGTGCGAATTGACGCAGCTCAATACCGCGGGCGGTTTTCGGGATTATCGTCAAGAAGTTCATGGAGTGTTCGGCGGCGGCAGGAGCAGGAGCAGTCCGCCCATGGTGCCTGCATGGGTCATGGCAGCGACGGCCGGTTGCAGCCAGATGACGTCCATGCGCCGACAGCTCCCGTCGGGAGCCATGCCGTTCCCTTGACGAACACACCGCGCCTGGAGGCTTGCCATGATTTCCACGAACCAGCTCGATGAACTCAAGCTGCTGCACAAGAACCATATTGCCAACACGTTCCTGTTCACCAGCAAATTGCTCGATCAGCGTCGGCGGATCAGCGACGCCCAGGTCGAGGTGATCCACGGACTGCTGCGTGATCTGGCGGCAAGCGCCAGCGGCCAGCCAGCGCAGGACCCGGCGCAGATGGCCCAGCAGGCGATGCAGGCGATCAGCGAGAGCCTGGCCAACCAGAGCGCGCGCTCGGGCGAGTTCCTGAAGGAAACGGCAGCGGCGTACGCCGAGATCCTTCGCCTGGCGATCGCCTATGACAGCGACACGTTTGCCGGCCTGCAGACGGCCGGCCGCGACGTCGCGACATTCGCCACGCCGCCGTCCGCCTCGGCGAACCCGTGGATGGACAGCTTCATGCACTCGTTCGAAAGTGCCGCCAACCTCATGAAGGACGGTTTCAAGCCGATGCTCGCGGCCGCGGAATCGGCCACCGCCGCCCACGGCGCCGACGGCAAGTCCGCGGGTGCCGGCCGGGCCGGCAGGGCGCACTAGGAGCGTGGGCGGCAGCAACGTCTGAGGCGAAAAGTCCGGCCTGCGGGGGCAGTTTTTCGACGATTCGCCGGCCCATCGTGGTTCCACGGGCCAGGAAGCGGCGGAAACGTGGACCGCTGGCAGGGCCTTGCAACCCAGGCGATTTCTGCCGCCGATGCTCCTCGGAACGGGCTCGCGATGGTGCTTGGCCGTCATCCCGGTGTCGCCGAGCGATATCCGGGATGACGGCCGCCGAGGTCGGCCGGACCTTTCCCGACGATGGCTGGCGCGGTGCGTCGGGCTCGTCCCCGGGCCGCGGCGGCGGCGCCTTCGTCCGGCGCCCCGGCTGCGCGCCCGCGCACCCCGCCGCCGCATGGCGAGGTTTCCCCGCGAACTGAAACCCGCGATTCATGGAGAGATGCACATGAGCAAGTTGGTCCTGATTACCGGTGGCACGCGCGGCATCGGCGCAGCCATCGCGCAGCGTCTCGCACATGACGGCTACCGCGTTGCCGCCACCTACCATGGCGATGACGCGGCGGCGCGTTCCTTCCAGGCCGGCAACGGCATACCGGTCTACAAGTGGGATGTCGCGGATTTCGATGCCTGCCAGGCCGGTGTCGGCAGGATCGAGGCGGAACTCGGCCAGGCGGTGGATATCCTGGTCAACAACGCCGGCGTCACGCGTGATGCCACCCTGCACAAGATGACGCCCGAGCAGTGGCGCACGGTGCTCGACGACGACCTCGGTTCCTGCTTCAACATGAGTCATGCGGTGATCGACGGCATGCGCGCGCGCGGCTGGGGCCGCATCGTCAACGTGTCCTCGGTCAACGGCCAGAAGGGGCAGTACGGCCAGGCCAATTACGCTGCCGCCAAGGCCGGCATGATCGGCCTGACCAAGTCGCTGGCGCTGGAGTCGGCACGCAAGGGCATCACCGTCAATGCCGTGGCGCCGGGATACACCGCCACCGAGATGGTGGCCAAGATCGAGCCGAAGATCCTCGAGGGCATCGTGGCGCAGATCCCGGTGGGGCGGCTGGCCCGTGTCGAGGAGATCGCCCACGCGGTCGCCTTCCTGGTGCATGAGGACTCCGGCTTCATCACCGGCGCCACCCTTTCGATCAATGGCGGGCAATACCTCACATGAGACGCGCCGGCGGCGGGCGGGGCCGTGGCCGCGCGGAAAGCCACGGCGACGATGCCCGCCATCTTTCGACTGCCACGGCTTGCTGGAGGGTTCCCTGCTTCGCCACCGCATCCACCCAGCCGCATGGAGGCACGCCGCGTCGCCGCCGCGCTGCCGGCGTTTCCTGTCGTCGTGGCCGCGCCGGACCACGTTCGTCAATACATCGCAGGTCTTCGCCCGGCGCCATCGGCCTGCAGGAGGTTCGCATCATGAAAAACTATCCAGTGTTGCCCGAGGGCAAGGTCACCTGTGACGCGTGCGCGCAGTCGGGTCGCCGGGTGGAGATGAAACCGCATCGGCAGGAACTGCCCACGCAGGAGGCGAGGGCGCTGCCGGCGGACTGTCAGCTGCAGTCGTACCGTTGCCCGGAGTGCGAGCAGGTCACCTTCTTCGAGGTGAGGTAAGCGTAGCCCTCGCCGCCGCCGTCCGCCGGATGCCGCTCCGGCCGGTGTCATGCCGTGCCTTCGGGCAGGGCGTCGCGGCCACTCAGTCCGGTTTGCGGGCGGGTCGGCGGCGCTTCGGCCTGGCTGGCGCGACGGCGCACAGCGCTTCGTCCGGCGGGGTGCAGTAGATGCCGTACAGCGTGCCGATGATCTGCTCGGTGGGACCGTGCTCGAGCGTGTACCAGATGGTCTGCGCTTCGCGCCGCGTCTGCACCAGGCCCTCTTCGCGCAGCTTGGCCAGATGTTGCGACAGCGCCGACTGGCTGAGGTCGGGCAGCTGCTGGTTGATCTGGCCCACCGACATCTCGCTGCCGACCAGCAGGCACAGGATGCGCAGGCGCTGGGCGTTGCCGAGGGCCTTGAGCAGGCGTGAGGCGTCTTCGGAACGGGCCTGCATCGCGGCCAGGTCAAGTTTGGGCGGTGGGGACATCGTGACGACTCCGGCAGTTTGCCGTTGCGGTGGCTTCGCAGCCTATTGACTTTACCATGCGCATCTAAATAAGCTGTTGCTAATTTAGATTAGTTTACTCTAAAGGCAGTTGTTGTCCTGCGTCAACACGACGTCCGGTGCGGATGCGTAACCTGATCGAAAGACCTGCGGGGAGAGTCGAATCATGGCAAAGATCATCATTCTCGGTGCCGGCCTCGGTGGCATGGCGGCGGCCTACGAAATCAAGGCGGAGCTGGGGGCCGGGCACAGCGTATGCGTGGTCGGCGAAGGCCCGCGGTTCAACTTCACGCCGTCGAACCCGTGGGTCGCCGTGGGCTGGCGCAAGCCGGAGGAAATCGGCCTCGACGTAGTCGAGCCACTGAAGCGCAAGGGCATCGACTTCGTCGAGATGGCAGCCGAGGCGGTGCTTGCCGACCAGAACCGGCTGCGCCTGATCGACGGCAGCCTGCTCGACTACGACTACCTGGTGATCACCACCGGGCCACGGCTGGCTTTCGACGAGGTGCCGGGCCTGGGGCCGGTGCACGGTCATACCGAGTCGATCTGCACGGTGTCGCATGCGCAGGCGGCGTGGGAGCACTACCAGGCTTTCCTCGCCAACCCCGGCCCGATCGTGGTCGGCGCGGTGCAGGGAGCCAGCTGCTTCGGCCCGGCCTACGAATTTGCCATGATCCTCGATGCGGACCTGCGCAAGCGCAAGCTGCGCGACCGCGTGCCGATCACCTTCGTCACTGCCGAGCCCTATGTCGGCCACATGGGCCTGGGCGGCGTCGGCGACTCCAGGGGGCTGATGGAAGGAGAGATGCGCCAGCGGCACATCAAATGGATCACCAATGCCAGGGTGACCGACATCGCGCCGGGCATGATGAAGGTCGACGAGGTCGACGCGAAGGGCGCACTGGTGCAGTCGCACGAGTTGCCGTTTGCCTATTCGATGCTGTTGCCGGCGTTCACCGGCGTGCCGGCCGTGCGCGGCGTGGAAGGCCTGACCAATCCGCGCGGCTTCGTCCTGATCGACAAGCAGCAGCGCAATCCGAAGTACCCCAACATCTTCTCCGCCGGTGTCTGCGTGGCGATTCCGCCGGTGGAGGCCACCCCGGTACCCACCGGGGCGCCCAAGACCGGCTTCATGATCGAGTCGATGGTGACGGCGATTGCGCACAACCTGCACGACGTGATCGAAGGCCGGGAGCCGATCGAGCAGGCGACCTGGAACGCGGTCTGCCTGGCCGACATGGGCGACACCGGTGTGGCCTTCGTGGCGTTGCCGCAGATCCCGCCACGCAACGTCACCTGGGCCAGGGTGGGCAAGTGGGTGCACCTGGCCAAGGTCGGCTTCGAGAAGTACTACCTGCGCAAGATGCGGCTGGGCAACACCGAACCGGTGTACGAAAAGTATGTGATGAAGGCGCTCGGCATCGTGCGCCTGAAAGACCGTCTCTGACCCTCGGGCTATCAAAGGAGTCCTGCCATGAATATCGATCGTATCGTCCTCGCGTTCGCCGGCAGCGTGGTGCTGCTGAGCGTGATCCTGGCCCACTTCGTGTCGTCGTGGTGGTTGCTGCTGACCTTGTTCATCGGTGCCAACCTGTTGCAGTCTGCGTTCACCGGATTCTGTCCCCTGGCGAAGATCCTCAGCCGGATGGGGATGAAGTCCGGTTGCGCCTTCCGATCCTGACCCATCCACGTTCGAAGCGAGCCCACGCCATGAAGTCCAACCCGCGCCTCATCGCGCTGTCCGTCGCTGCGCTTGCGCTGGCGGCCTGTGGCGGCAAGCAACCCGCCAACGGCGGCACCGCGTCGCCCCCGCCACTGGCCAGCATCGTGGTGCACGCGCAGCAGGGCGGCAGCGAACAGGCGTGGGATGGCGTGGTCGAGGCGGTCCACCAGGTCACCATCACCGCGCAGACCAATGCGCGGGTGACCGCATTGCCGCACGAGGTCGGCGACGTGGTGGCCAGGGGCGCGGTGCTGGTCCGCTTCAGCGACGTGGAGCAGAAGTCCGCGCGCAACGCCGCGCAGGCGCAGATCGCCTCGGCCGAGGCGACCTACAAGGATGCGCAGGCCTCGTTCGAGCGGATCGCGGCGGTGTACGCCAAGGGCTATGTCTCCACCGCGCAGATGGACCAGCAGCGTGCCGCCCGCGACGCGGCAAAGGCGGCACTGGAGTCGGCGCGGGCGCAGCTGGGCGCGGTGGGACAGGCGCTGGACTACACCGTACTGCGTGCGCCTTTCGCCGGTATCGTCACCCGGCGTTTCGTGCACGTGGGCGAGGCCGTGCAGGCCGGCCCGCCGTCGCCGCAGCCGCTGATCCAGCTGCAGGCGCTGGACGACCTGCGGGTCAACGTGCAGGTGCCGCAGAGCGTGGTCGACGCGATCCGCCAACACCATTCCGCCGAGGTGCGCTGGGGGGGCGATGCGGCGCAAGCGGTCGCGGCCAGCAGCGTCGAGGTGTTTCCCTATGCCGACCCGGCCACGCACACGTTCAACGTGCGGCTGGGCCTGCCCGCCGGCGGCGCGGGCCTGTACCCGGGCATGACGGTGAAGGTGGGGTTCGCCACGGGCGAGGCGACGCGGTTGCTGGTGCCGGTTGCGGCCGTGGTGCAGCGTGGCGAGCTGGTCGGCGTGTACGTGGTCGACGATCACGGCGTGGTGCTGCGGCAGGTGCGTACCGGCAACCGCGATGGCGACCAGGTCGAGGTGCTGGCCGGGCTGGACGATGGCGAGCGCGTCGCCAGCGACCCGCAGGCGGCGCTGGCCTATCTGGAAAAACGCCACGCCGAAGGCGCGCCGACCCATGAGTGAGCAGCCGGCCAAGCTGGGTATTTCCGGGCGCATCGCACGCGCCTTCCAGGTGTCGCAGATCACGCCGCTGCTGGCGATCGCCGGGCTGTTGCTGGGCATCGCCGCGGCGATCATCACGCCCAAGGAAGAAGATCCGCAGATCGAAGTGACGATGGCCAACGTGCTGGTGCCGTATCCCGGCGCCAGCGTCAAGAGCGTCGAGAACCTGGTCAGTTTCCCGCTGGAGCAGAAGCTGGCCGAGATCAAGGGCGTCAAGCACGTCTACTCGATGAGCCGCGCGGGCATGGCGGTGGTGACGGTGCAGTTCGAGGTCGGCGTGCCGCGGCAGCAGGCGCTGGTCAACCTGTACAACAAGATCTATTCCAATGCCGACTGGGTGCCGGCCGGGCTGGGCGTCGGCCAGCCGCTGGTAAAGCCCTACGGCATCGACGACGTGCCGATGATGGCGGTCACGCTCTGGTCCGACCGTCCGGAGATCGGCCCCGAGCAACTGGCCAAGGTGGCGCACACGCTGGAGACCGACCTCAAGCGGGTGGCCGGCACGCGCGACGTCTACACCATCGGTACGCCAGATCGAGCGGTGATGGTGGAGATCGATCCGGCCAGGCTGGCGACCTACCACCTCAGCGTGGGCGACCTGGCGCGGGCCTTGAAGGCGGCCAACGTGGCCGCCGACGTGGGCAGCGAGATCAGCGGCAATCGCGACCAGCCGGTGAAGGCCGGCACCTTGCTGATGAACGCGGGCGAAGTCTCGCAGCTGGTGATCGGCCTGGCCGATGGCCGCCCGGTCTACCTGTCGGATGTGGCGCGGGTGGTGGCGGGCACGAATTACCCGACCCGGCTGGCCTCCTTCGGCACCACGCCGGGCCATGCCGGCCCGCTCAGCGGGCTGGCGCCCGCGGTCACCCTGGCGATCGCCAAGAAGGCCGGCAGCAACGCCCACAGCATCGCCACCAGCATCCGCCAGCGGCTCGCCGCGTTGCGCGGGGTGGACATCCCCGATGGCGTGCATGCCACGGTCACCCGCGACTACGGGCAGACCGCCAACGACAAGGCCGACGAGCTGCTGCTGCATCTGGCGCTGGCCGCGCTGGCGGTGGTGCTGCTGGTGCTGTTCGCGCTCGGCTGGCGCGAGGCGGTGGTGGTCGGCACCGCCGTGGTGGTGACGCTGGCGGTGACCCTGTTCGCCTCGTGGGCGATCGGCTTCACCATCAACCGGGTGTCGCTGTTCGCGCTGATCTTCTCCATCGGCATCCTGGTGGACGACGCGATCGTGGTGGTGGAGAACATCCACCGGCACATGGCCCGCGGCGACAGGAGCCTGCTCGAGGCGATCCCGGCCGCCGTGGACGAAGTCGGCGGGCCGACCATCCTGGCCACCTTCACCGTGATCGCCGCGCTGCTGCCGATGGCCTTCGTCGGCGGCCTGATGGGGCCGTACATGCGGCCGATCCCGATCAACGCCTCGGTCGGCATGCTGATTTCGCTGGCGGTGGCCTTCATCGTCACGCCGTGGCTGGCCTATCGGCTGCTGCGCCATCACCTGCATCGTCCGGTCGGCGAGGTGTCGCCCGCGCGCGCGGCGGAAGAGTCGAAGATCGACGGTTTCCTGCAGCGCCTGTTCAGCCGCCTGATGACGCCGTTCCTGGGCAACCCGAAGGCGGCGCGCAACCGGCGGCGGCTGTTCCTCGGCATGGGCATGCTGGTGGTGCTGGCGGCCGGGCTGGCCGGGGTCAAGCTGGTGATCCTGAAGATGCTGCCGTTCGACAACAAGTCGGAGTTCCAGGTGGTGCTGAACATGCCCGAGGGCTCGACCCTGGAGCAGACCCAGCGCGTGCTGGTCGACATGAGCCAGGTGCTGGACCGCGTGCCGGAAGTGAAGAACTTCCAGCTCTACGCCGGCACCTCGGCGCCGATGAATTTCAATGGCCTGGTGCGCCAGTACTACCTGCGCAACCAGCCGTATCAGGGCGACATCCAGGTCAATCTGGTCGACAAGAACGAGCGCAAGCGGCAGAGTCACCAGATCGCGATGGCGGTGCGTCCGGCGCTGGCCGCCGTGGCGCGGCGTTTTCACGCGCACATGGTGGTGGCCGAGGTGCCGCCCGGGCCGCCGGTGATGGCGCCGATCGTGGCCGAGATCTACGGGCCCGACTACAAGGACCAGCGCGCGGTGGCGCTGTCGCTGGAGCGGCTGTTCGAGCACACGCCCGGCATCGCCGACGTCAACCTCAGTGTCGAAAACCCGCAGGCGACCCGCCAGGTGATCGAGATCGACCGCGTACGCGCGGCGGCGCTGGGGGTGAGCCAGGCCGAGGTCGTCGACGCCTTGCGCGCGGGGGCCGGCGGCGACCCGGCCAGCTATGTCGCCGACGACAACGCCAAGTACGCGGTGCCGATCCTGCTGCGCCTGCCGTCGGCGGCGCTGGGGTCGATGGCGCAGATACTGAGCCTGCGCGTGCGCTCGGGCAGCGGCCAGCTGGTGCCGATCTCGGAACTGGTGAA
This sequence comes from Lysobacteraceae bacterium, assembly GCA_028866435.1. GTDB lineage: Bacteria > Pseudomonadota > Gammaproteobacteria > Xanthomonadales > Rhodanobacteraceae > Rhodanobacter. The sequence continues at coordinate 30,792 of JAGWIC010000016.1, forward strand.
GGTGGTGCGCAAGCCGTGGGCCGATGCGGTCTACCACAAGGACCTGCTGCCCTACACCTTCGTCACCGGCGATGACGCCGGCAGCGAGGACAGCCCGGTCTACGGCATGTTCCGGCTGGTCAGCAAGATCAGCGACACGCGCATCGACGGCCATCACCTGGCGCAGGAATTCACCGCGCCACCGAACAGCGATTCCGCCTTCTCGATACGCTGGAGCGGCGAGTGGGAGATCACCTACGAGACCTTCCGCGACATGGGCATCGCCTACTCGATGGGCCTGCTGCTGATCTACCTGCTGGTGGTCGGGCAGTTCAGGAGCTACGTGGTGCCGCTGATCATCATGGCGCCGATCCCGCTGACGGTGATCGGCGTGATGCCGGGCCACCTGCTGCTTGGCGCGCAGTTCACCGCCACCTCGATGATCGGCATGATCGCGCTGGCCGGCATCATCGTGCGCAACTCGATCCTGCTGGTGGATTTCATCAACCACTCGCTGGCGTCGGGGCTGAGCCTGGAGGCGGCGGTGGTCGAGGCCGGCGCCGTGCGCGCCAAGCCGATCATCCTCACCGCGCTGGCGGCGATGCTGGGGGCGTTCTTCATCCTCAGCGACCCGATCTTCCAGGGCCTGGCGGTATCGCTGGTGTTCGGCGTGCTGGTGTCGACGGTGCTGACCCTGCTGGTGATCCCGCTGCTGTACTACGCGTGGCTGTCGCGCGATGGCGGGCGCCATATTCCGGGGCGCGAGCAGGCCTGAAGCGGGGCGGCCGCCGGGAACAGGCAACGGCGACCGGCGGGTGCGGTCGCCATTGCCGTTTCAGCGCCGCGTGCGCGCGTCAGCCATCCACGATCGACCACGCCATCGACTTGCCGGCGCGCATCGGTACGCAGCTGCCCTGCGCCAGCGGATACTCGGCCGGCACCGTCCACGGCGTGCGCTCGAGCACGAGGCGTTCGCGGTTGCGCGGCAGGCGGTAGAAGTCGGCGCCGTGAATGCTGGCGAAGGCTTCGAGCCGATCCAGCCTGCCGGCCTGTTCGAACGCTTCGGCATAGAGTTCGATCGCGGCATGGGCGGTGTAGACGCCGGCGCAGCCGCAGGCCGATTCCTTCGACTCGCGCACGTGCGGCGCGCTGTCGGTGCCGAGGAAGAACCGCGGGTCGCCGCTGGTGGCGGCCTGCAGCAGCGCGGCGCGGTGGGTTTCGCGCTTGAGGATCGGCGCGCAGTAGTAGTGCGGATTGACGCCGCCCTCGAACAGCGCATTGCGGTTCAGCAGCAGGTGATGGGCGGTGATCGTGGCGGCCACCTGGGCCGGGGCCTGGCTGACGAATGCCACGGCGTCGCGGGTGGTGATGTGCTCCAGCACCATGCGTAGGCCGGGAAAGCGCGCCTGCAGCGGGATCAGGTGGCGCTCGATGAACACCCGTTCGCGATCGAAGATGTCGACCGCCGGATCGGTCACCTCGCCGTGCAGCAGCAGCGGCAGGTCGTGCTTCTCCATCGCCTCGATCACGTGGTAGACCCGCGCCAGGTCGCGCACGCCGTCCTGCGAATTGGTGGTGGCGCCGGCCGGGTAGTACTTGACCGCGACCACGCTGCCGCTGGCCTTGGCGCGCTCGATCTCCGCCGCCGGCGTCGCTTCGGTGAGGTACAGCGTCATCAGCGGCTGGAAGCGCGCGCCCGCCGGCAGGCTCGCCGCGATGCGTTGCCGGTAGTCTTCGGCCAGCGCCACCGTGGTCACCGGCGGCTTGAGGTTGGGCATCACGATCGCCCGCGCAAACCGGCGCGCGGTATGGGCAACGACCGAGGCCAGCGCGGCGCCATCGCGCAGGTGCAGGTGCCAGTCGTCGGGGCGGATGATGTCGATGCGGGCGGTGGTCATGGCCGGCACACCTTGCCGTGCCGTCGATCCGACCGGTGCCGCAACCGTTGCTCGGGATGTTCGCAGGGGATGGGCATGCAGGGTTCCTGGTGACGTGGCGGGCCGCCGCGGCTGGCGAGACGCCGATTATCGCCTTGCCGGGGTGACTCTGCCCATCCTTGCCGCTGCCGCACAAGCCCGCCAGCCGGGGCTCAATGGGCAATGAACAACGGCAGGGAGGCATGCTCCAGCAGCCACCGGGTGGCGCCGCCGAGGATCAGTTCGGTGATGCGCAGGCGGCCCCATGCGCCGACCACCAGCAGGTCGGCATCCAGCTGATGGGCGCGATCGAGCAGGTTCCGGCCGGCGCCGGGGTCGCCCTCGAAGTTCTCCCACTGGGCATCCACGCCATGACGCTGCAGCCACGCGCGGAGCGGCAGCGGCGGCAGGGTGATGCCGGGGAGGCCGCGACGCTCGCCGTCCAGCACGTGCACGGCCGCCGCCCGCTGCAGCAGGGGAAGGGCGGCCTTTACCGCGCGTGCCACCGTGCCGGAGCCGTTCCAGGCGATCACCACGCGCCGCGCTTGCAGCACGCCTTGCCAGCGGTCGGGGAGCAGCAGCATGGGCGAAGAGGGCGCGAACAGCGCGCGGATGACCTCGTCGTACCCGCTGTCGCCGTCGGCGCCACCGGCGCGCAGGCGGCCGATCACGAAGTCGGCCAGCTGCGAGCGCTTGGCCAGCGCATCGACATGCAGGCGGTGGCGGACTTCCCACTCGCCCGCGACTCCGGCGTGGCCGCAGCGCTGCATCCACCACTGCCGCCGCGCCTGCGCGGCCGATGGCCTGTCCTCTGGATCGTCCGTGCAAGCGGCCGCTTCGGCCGGCGGGAAGTACTCGGGCACCAGTTGCAGGCCGGTGAGAAATGCCTGCTGCCGGCTGGCCAGTGCCAGCGCGTTCCTGATCAGGGCGGCGTCGGCGTCGAACTCTTCAATATTCACCAAAAGGTCCAGCATCGTCGCCCTCCTCCAGCATTTTGGCGGTGATCGTCGCGCAGCGGCGGGCGGGTCTCATTGATCGGCGTCAATTCGTGCGGCGATGGCGGCGCGGCGCAACCGCTTGCGCGCGCGAGGCCGGCGGACACTTGACCCTGATCAACATGAGTCGTCCCTTGAGCGGGCATGCTGGCAACACCTTCCGGCAGCCGCCCCGTCGCTCCGGCGGCCGCGGGGGCGGGCGGTCGCGATGGATGGTCTTGCCGCAGCTTTCATGTCCTGGAGATCCATCATGTTCAAAAACATTCTCTTGCCTGTCGACGGTTCCGAGCTGTCCCTGCGTGCGGTCGATACCGGCCTGGCCTTGGCGGTGAAGCTGGGCGCGAGCGTGTACGCCTTCCATATCGTGCCGCCGTATCCCGCGCTGACCTATTTTGTCGACATCGTCCAGGCCAACCAGGAGTTCTACCTGCAGGAGGCCATTGCGCGCGGCGAGGGCTACCTGCAGGAAGTCGAGCGGCGCGCCAAGGCGGCCGGCGTGCCCTGCGGCAGCGGCCACGAGATCGACAGCCGGCCCCACCGGGCGATCATCGCCGCGGTCGCCAGGCAGCAGTGCGACCTGATCGTGATGGCCTCGCATGGACTGCGCGGCGTGGATCGCCTGCTGCTGGGCAGCGAGACGCAGAAGGTGCTGGTCGAGGGCGACGTGCCGGTACTGGTCTGTCATTGACCGGCATGCAGCGCGGATTGAACCGGGCGCTGCTGGCCTTCACCAGCCTCGCCCTGCTGGCCGGCGCGGGGCTCTACGGGTTTGACCGCCATCTGGCCGCAAGCATGGTGTGGAGCGCCAGTGCGCTGCTGCTGGCGCTGCTGTTGCTGGCGGAAATCGTCAACCGGCTGCGCCATCGCGAGTTGGGCGTGGACCTGATCGCGCTGCTGGCGATCGTCGCCGCGGTGCTCTTTTCGCAGGCGCTGGTCGCGGCGGTGATTGCGCTGATGCTGGCCGGCGGGCGGGCGCTGGAGGAGTACACCAGCCGTCGTGCGGAGCGCGAGTTGCGGCGACTGGTGGATCGCGCACCGCGCTCGGCATGGCGCTATCGCGAGGGGGTGCTGGAGCAGGTTCCGGTGGAAAGCGTGGTGCCGGGCGACCGCTTGCTGCTGCGCATGGGCGAGGTGGTTGCCGTCGACGGCGTCGTGCTCGACGCGGCGGTAACGCTGGACGAGTCGGCACTTAGCGGCGAGTCGCTGCCGGTAAGCCGCCGGGCCGGCGAGCAGGTGCTGAGCGGGGTGGTGAATGCGGGCGCGCCGTTCGACATGTGCGCCAGCCGTCCGGCGGCGCAGAGCACCTATGCGGGCATCGTGCGGATGATCGAGGCGGCGCGCGGCTCGCGTGCGCCGTTCGTGCGGATGGCCGACCGCTACGCGCTCGCCTTGATTCCGCTGACCCTGCTACTGGCGGGCCTGGCATGGTGGCTCAGCGGCGATCCGGTTCGCGCGTTGGCGGTGCTGGTGGTGGCCACGCCGTGTCCGCTGATCCTGGCCGTGCCGGTGGCCATGGTGGCCGGCGCATCGCGTTGCGCGCAACGCGGCATCCTGGTCAAGAACGGAGCCACGCTCGAGGCGCTGGCGCGTGCCCGCACCCTTTTTCTCGACAAGACCGGCACGCTCACCGCCGGGCAGTTGAGCGTGCTTTCGGTGGAAAGCGCCGGCAGCCACGATGCCGAGCAGCTGCTGCGATTCGCCGCTTCGCTGGCGCAGGCGTCGCCGCACGTGGTGGCCCAGGCCTTGGTGCGGTCCGCGCTGGCCCAGGGCCTGGCGCTGCAGGCGCCGGTGCAGGTGGTCGAGGCGCCTGGCGCCGGTCTCGCCGGCCTGGTCGATGGCCATGCCGTGATGCTGGGCGGGCACCATTACGTGACGGCTGCCACGCCGGCGCTGGCGTGGACCGATGTCATGCTGCGCCGCATGGCCTACGAGGACATCAGCGGAAGCTTCATCGCGGTGGATGGGGCGATGGCTGGCGTGGTGTTGTTCGCCGACCGGCTGCGGATCGAGGCGCCGCGGGCGTTGCGGGCGTTCCGCCAGGCCGGCATCCGCCGCATCGTGATGCTGACCGGTGATCGCGCCGACGTGGCCCGATCCATCGGCCTGGCCGCAGGGGTGGACGAGGTGCGTGCCGAGCTGACACCGGCGCAGAAGCTGCAGGCGGTCGAACAGGCCAGCGCCGATGGCGTCAGCCTGATGGTGGGCGATGGCATCAACGACGCCCCCGCGCTGGCCGCGGCGGGGGTCGGTGTGGCCTTGGGCGCGCGCGGTGCCACGGCCTCATCGGAGGCTGCCGGCGTGGTGCTGCTGGTCGACCGGCTCGATCGGGTCGCCGAAGCCATGCGGATCGCCTCGCGTACCCGGCGCATCGCCCTGCACGGGGTGCAGGCGGGCATGGGCTTGTCGCTGCTGGCGATGCTGCTGGCGGCGCTGGGCTGGTTGCCGCCGCTGGCCGGCGCCGTGGTGCAGGAGGTGATCGATGTGGCGGTGATCCTCAATGCGCTGCGTGCGCTGGGTGCGGGGCGCGGCGCCGGCGCGATCCGGCCGATGGCGACGGAGCAGGCCGACCGCCTGCGCCGCGAACATGTCGAGCTGGAACCCGTGCTGGAGCGCGTGCGCGCGGCCGCCGAGGGCTTGTCGAGCCGCCCGCCGGCGGCGGCGCGCAGGGAGCTGGCGAGCCTGGTCGGGCTGTTGAACCGGCAGCTGATCCCGCACGAGCTGGCCGATGAGGTGGAGCTGTACCCGGATCTGGCCCTGCGCCTGCACGGCGACGATCCGCTGGCGGCCATGAGCTTTACCCACCGGGAGATTTTCCGGCTGACGGCGCTGCTGACCCGGATGGCCGCGGGAGCGTCGGACCCCGCCGAAAAACCGGCACCGCTGGCCGACATGCAGCGCCTGCTGCAACGGCTCGACACGGTGCTTGGCCTGCACTTTTCGCAGGAGGACGAGCTATATCGGCACCTGGACGACCGCTGAGCTTCATCCCTTGATCTCTTCACATACGATACTGGCCGTGCGGTAAAATGCGCGGCGGTAGCGGTGGTTTGGGTCGCGAACGCTTTGCACCGAATTTCACGGGTGGCCGGGATGACGCTCAAGATGATCGAAACCACGACGAACCTTCTCGATATCGACGCGCTGCGACGTAGTTGCAGCTCCTGTGCGCTGCATGAAGTGTGCCTGCCTGCGGGTATCGGCCGCGGCGATCTCGAACAACTGGACGCCACCGTTCGCGACATCCGCGTGCTCGACCGCGGCAAGGCCGTGTTTCGCCAGGGCGAGGCGTTCACCGCGCTGTTCGTGGTCCGCTCCGGCTCGCTGAAGACCTTTGTGGAAAGCCCTGGCGGCGACATGCAGGTGCTGGGCTTTCATCTGCCCGGCGAGCTGGTGGGCCTGGATGGGCTCACCAATGACCATTACCGGTGCAGCACCGAGGCGCTGGAGCGAACCAGCATCTGCGAACTGCCTTACGCAAAGCTGCAAAAGCTGGCCGGCGAGGTGCCCGCCCTGCAGCGCCAGCTGATGCGGGTGATCAGCCGTGAAATGGTCGCCGAGCACGGCCACATGGTGATGATGGGCAAGCAGCAGGCGCAGGAGCGGCTGGCGATCTTCCTGTACAGCATTTCCGGGCGTTACGCCCGCCTGTCCCGCGACCCCTACGCGCTGGTGCTGTCGATGTCGCGCTATGACATCGCCAACTACCTGGGCCTGGTGGTGGAGACGGTCAGCCGCCTGTTCAGCCGCATGGAGGCGGCCGGCGTGCTGGCCGTGAGCCGGAAGTCGGTACGCATCCTGCGGCCCGATCTGCTGGTGGAGATGTGCGGCAGCCACCTGGCGAATGCCTGCGACGAGAAGCTGGGCTGATCGGTGCCCGGCAGTGCCGCTGCCGCTCGATCGTTGCGGGCGCCGGGCTCGAGCGCGCACACGAAAAGGCCACCCGGTGGGTGGCCTTTTCGTCGAATTTTGGTCGGGGAGACAGGATTCGAACCTGCGACTTCTACGTCCCGAACGTAGCGCTCTACCAGGCTGAGCTACACCCCGTGGGAAGCCGCGTATCTTAATCGTCGAGTGGGGGCTTGGCAACAGTTTCGATGCAGGGGGGCGGCTGCAGGCTGCCGGCGGGGGATGGCGTTCTGGTAATCTTCACGGCTGCCGTCGCGTGCCGTGCCGTGAGGCGGATTGTTCCCCTTAGCCAGTACCAGTAGAGGATTCCATGGCGCTTACCCCGGCCCGCACCATGCCCGGCGTGCTCGAGCTGTTGCCGCTCGACCAGATCGCGTTCCAGCGCATGCTCGACGTGATCCGTCGCAACTACGAGCGTTTCGGCTTCCTGCCGATCGAAACCCCGGTGATCGAGTACTCCGACGTGCTGCTGACCAAGACCGGCGGCGAGACCGAGCGGCAGGTGTATTTCGTGCAGTCGACCGGCGCCTTGAACGCGGCCAGCAAGGTCGACGAAGGCATGCCGGAGCTGGCGCTGCGCTTCGACCTCACCGTGCCGCTGGCACGCTACGTCGCCGAGCACGAGCGCGAGTTGAGCTTTCCGTTCCGGCGCTATCAGATGCAGCGCGTGTACCGTGGCGAGCGTGCGCAGCGGGGGCGCTTCCGCGAGTTCTACCAGTGCGACATCGACGTGATCGGCAAGGACGCGCTGTCGGTGCGCTACGACGCCGAGATCCCGGCGGTGATCTACAGCGTGTTCCGCGACCTGGCGATCGGCCCGTTCACCATCCAGCTCAACAACCGCAAGCTGATGCGCGGCTATTTCGAGAGCCTGGGCATCGTCGACGGCGAACAGCAGATGCTGGTGTTGCGCGAGGTGGACAAGCTGGACAAGCGCGGCGCCGATTACGTGCGCGACACGCTGACGGGCGAGATGTTCGGGCTCAGTGCAGGCGTGGCGGCGAAGATCCTCGCCTTCGTGCAGGTCCGTTCGACCTCGCTGCGCGATGCGCTGGACAAGCTCGATGCGCTCGGCGCCGGTCCCGCGGCGATGGAGCAGGGTCGCAACGAGCTGAAGGAAGTGTTGGGCCTGATCCATGCGTTCGGCGTGCCGGAGACGCACTACGCGCTGAACCTGTCGATCGCGCGCGGCCTCGACTACTACACCGGCACGGTCTACGAGACCACGCTCAACGAGCATCCGCAGATCGGCTCGATCTGCTCGGGCGGCCGCTACGAGAGCCTGGCCAGCCAGTACACCAAGTCGAAGCTGCCCGGCGTGGGCATCTCGATCGGCCTGACCCGGCTGTATTGGCAACTGCGCGATGCCGGCCTGATCGACACCGCCACCAGCACGGTCGACGTGCTGGTGACCCAGATGGACGAGGCGCAACTGCCGGCGTACCTGGCCCTGGCCAGCGAGCTGCGTGGTGCGGGGATCGCCACCGAGGTGGTGCTGGAGGGCGGCAAGCTGGGCAAGCAGTTCAAGTACGCCGATCGCGCCGGCATCCGCTTCGTCATCGTGCTGGGCGAGGACGAGATCGCCAAGGGCGTGGTGACGGTGAAGGATCTGCGTCGCGAAGACCAGTTCGAGGTGGCGCGCAGCGAGCTGGCCAAGACCCTGCGGGTAGAGCTGGAGCAGGCTGCCGCGATGGGCTGATGGCCTGTCAGAGCAGCGGCGGCCGGCCATTCCATTCGTCAAAGAGGCAGCAAAGTGAGCAAAGCACAAACGATCGTTCTCGACGGCAACAGCCTCACCCGCGCACAGCTGGTGGCGGTGGCCCGTCATGGTGGCCAGGTGAGCCTGGCGCCGGCGGGCCTGCAGCGCGTGCAGCGCGCCGCGGAATTCCTGGCCGCCAAGGTCAGTTGCGGCGAGCCGACCTATGGCGTCACCACCGGCTTTGGCAGCAATGCGGACAAGCTGCTCGGCGCGCACCGCCTGCGCGACGAGTTGCCGGGCGGCAACCCGCACAAGCCGGAGGGCAGCCTGCTGGAGGAGCTGCAGCACAACCTGATCATCACCCATGCCGTCTGCGTGGGCAAACCGTTCGGCGAGGAGGTGGTGCGGGCCATGCTGGTGATCCGCATCAACACCCTGATGCGCGGCCACTCGGGCATCCGGGTCAGCACCCTGGAGGCGTTGACGGCGATGCTCAACGCCGGCGTGGTGCCGGTGGTGCCGGAAAAGGGTTCGGTCGGCGCCAGCGGCGACCTGGCGCCGCTTTCGCATCTGGCGATCGTGTTGCTGGGTGGGGGCGAGGCGTTCTACCGCGGCGAGCGGATGACCGGCGCCAAGGCGCTCGAGCGCGCCGGCCTGATGCCGATCCGGCTGTCGTTCAAGGAAGGCCTGGCACTGAACAACGGTACCGCGCAGATGCTCGCCACCGGCGTGCTGGCGCTGGATGCGCTGGAACACCTGCTCGACACCGCCGACCTGGCCGCCGCGATGACGCTGGACGCGTTCGCCGGCCGCAGCGGTGCGCTGCGGCCGGAGGTGCACGCGCTGCGTGCGCACCCGGGCCAGGTCGAGACCGCGCAGCGGGTACGCGGCCTGCTCGCCGGCTCCACCCTGCTGGACATCCCGTATCACCTGGTGCCGCGGTTCAGGCCGTGGAGCGCCGAGGCGTGGAGCGAGCCGGACGATCAGGCGCTGAGTTTCGACATCGGCTGGGACTGGGTGCCGGCCAACCAGCGTCACGGGCGCGAGGCCTTCTACAGCCGCTTCCTGCCGTTCAAGGGTGGCAAGAAGCACCAGCCGCAGGACGCCTACAGCCTGCGCTGCATGCCGCAGGTGCATGGCGCCGTGCGCGATGCCTGGGCGCAGGCGTGCCGGGTGTTCGAGATCGAGCTGAACTCGGTGACCGACAACCCGTTGATCTTTCCCGACAACGACGAGTCGCCGTTCATCGAGGAGCAGGTGATCTCGGCCGGCCACTTCCACGGCATGCCGCTGGCGCTGGCGATGAGCTACGTCAAGGCGGCGATCCCGGTGCTGGCCTCGATCTCGGAGCGGCGGCTGAACAAGCTGGTGGATTCGGCGACCAACGACGGCCTGCCGGCCTTCCTCACCGGCAACGAGGACGGCACCGACTCCGGCTTCATGATCGTGCAGTACACCGCCGCCGCGCTGGTCAACGACCTGGCGACGCGGGCGCATCCGGCCAG
>JAGWIC010000017.1 GCA_028866435.1 Lysobacteraceae bacterium
CGGTTGATGCGGCTGCCCCACGGCGTGTGCAGCACCAGCTGGGTGCCGCCGGATTCGTCGAAGAAGCGCTCCAGCACCAGCGTGCGCTGGCTCGGCAGCACGCCGAGCGCGGCTTTCGCGCGGGCCAGGTAATCGACCAGTTGCTGCGCGGCGGCTTCGTCCAGGCCGAGCTGGCCGTGCAGCCAGGCCAGCGCGGCCGGCACGCCGCCGGCGTCGAGTTGCGCGGCGATCTCCTCGCGCAGGCGCGACACGCCGAACGACAGCTCGTCGCTGCGTCCCGGCGCCTCGCCCAGCCAGAACGGGATGTTCGGCGGCGCGCCATGGGCGTCCTCCACCCGCAGCCGGTCGCGCTCGACCCGCTGGATGCGGTAGCTGGCGTTGCCGAGCTGGAAGATGTCGCCGGCCATGCTCTCGACCGCGAAATCCTCGTTGACCGTGCCGACGATGATCGCCTGCGGCTCCAGCACCACCTTGTAGTCGGCGGTGTCGGGAATGGTGCCGCCGGAGGTCAGTGCGGTGAGCCGCGCGCTGCGCCGGGCGCGCAGCTGGCGATGCACCGCGTCGCGGTGCAGGTACGCCGCCCGCGCGCCGTGGCGGGTGCTGAAGCCCTCGGCCAGCATGCGCACCACCGCGTCGAAATCGGCGCGCGCGAGATCGCGGTACGGGTAGGCGCCGCGCACCAGCGCGTACAGCGCGTCCTCGCCCCATTCCCGGCTGGCGACCTCGGCGACGATCTGCTGCGCCAACACGTCCAGCGGTTGCGGCGGCAGGCGCAACGCATCGAGTTCGCCGCGGCGCACGCAGTCGAGCAGGGCGGTGCATTCGACCAGCTCGTCGCGGGTGGCCGGGAACAGCCGCGCCTTCGGCGTGCCGTCGATGCTGTGGCCGGAACGGCCGGCGCGCTGCAGGAATGCGGCGATCGAGCGCGGCGACCCCAGCTGGCAGACCAGGTCGACCTCGCCGATGTCGATGCCCAGCTCCAGCGAGGCGGTGGCCACCAGCACCGACAGCTCGCCGCGCTTGAGCCGCTGTTCGGCATCGAGCCGCCACTCCTTCGCCAGGCTGCCGTGATGCGCGGCGACGCGCTCCCTGCCCAGCCGCTCGGACAGGTGGCGCGCCGCGCGCTCGGCCATCCGCCGCGTGTTGACGAAGACCAGGGTGGTGCGATGGGCTTGCGCCAGCTGCGCCAGCCGGTCGTACACCAGCGCCCAGGCGTCGTTCGACATCACCGCTTCCAGCGGCACCGGCGGCAGCTCGAGCGCCAGGTCGCGCGGCCGGCCGTGGCCCACGTCGACAATGCGGCAACGCTCGCCTGGGCTGGTCGGCACGCCGACCAGGAAGTCGGCGATCGTTCCGATCGGCTTCTGCGTCGCCGACAGCCCGATCCGCAGCAGTCGTCGCTGGCACAGCGACTCCAGCCGCTGCAGCGACAGCGCCAGGTGCGAGCCGCGCTTGCTGCCGGCAAGCGCATGGATCTCGTCGACGATGACCGACTCGGTGTCCGCCAGCATCGCCCGCCCGGACGCCGAGCCGAGCAGCACGTACAGCGATTCGGGCGTGGTCACCAGGATGTGCGGCGGCAGCCGGCGCAACTGTTGCCGTTCGGCCTGCGGCGTGTCGCCGCTGCGCACGGCCGTGCGGATCGCCACGTCGGGCAGGCCCAGCGCCAGCAGTTCGGCGCGGATGCCTGCCAGCGGCGCCTCCAGGTTGATGTGGATGTCGTTGGACAGCGCCTTCAGCGGCGACACGTAGACCACCCGCGTGCGATCGGGCAGTGCGCCACCGTGCGCCGCGCCCTCGCGCACCAGCGCGTCGATCGCGGCAAGAAAGGCGGTCAGCGTCTTGCCCGAGCCGGTGGGAGCGGCCACCAGCGTGTGCCGGCCGGCGCGGATCGACGGCCACGCCGCCGCCTGCGCCGCGGTCGGCGCGGGGAAGCGGCGGACAAACCAGGCGGCAACGGCCGGGTGGAAGGCGTCGAGGGGGCGGCAGTCCGGGCGCATGGCGGGCCGCGCTTGCGGCGGCGTGGAGGCGTTCATCGGATCATATATGCGGTCCGTTGCGGAGCGCTCAATCCATGCGCCCGGAGCGGATGCAACCGGGTCACCACCCTGTCAGTATTCACCTTCGATCTGCGTACAGGGGCGCAGCGGCCAGCGTCGGACAGGAGGGCAGGTGGAGCAACCGGAACAGACGGCGCCGTCGCGCGGCAGCGTCGGCGGCAGTACCACCGCATGGCTGGACATGGCCGACGGCCAACCGCTGCTGCTGCGCGACTGGCCGCTGGAAAAGGCGCGCGGCGCGCTGCTGATCGTGCATGGACTGGGCGAGCACAGCGGTCGCTATCAACGGCTGGCGCAGTGGTTCAACGCGCGCGGCTATGCGGTGCGCGCCTACGACCAGCGTGGCCACGGCCGGTCGCCGGGTCGCCGCGGTGCGCTGCGCCACGACGACGACCTGCTGGCCGATCTGGCCACCGTCTACGGCGACCATGCCAACCGCTGCCCGCATCCGCCGCTGCTGCTGGGCCACAGCATGGGCGGCCTGGTCGCCCTGCGCGCCGTGCTCGATGGTCGCGTCGCCCCGCCGGCGCTGGTGCTGTCCTCGCCGGCGCTGCGCAGCTGGGCCTCGCCGCGGATGCTGCGGCTGGCCGCCGCGTTGAACCGCGTCGTGCCCAACCTGCCGCTGCGCAATGGCCTGGACGCCGGCAAGCTCTCGCACCTGGCCGAGGTCGTGGCCGACTACCGCGACGATCCGTTGCGCCACGGCAGGATCACGCCGCGGCTGGCCCACTTCATCTTCCACGCGGGTGCCGCGTGCATCGCCGACGGCGCGCGGCTGGCGCTACCGACCCTGCTGCTGGTGGCCGATGCCGACGCGCTGGTCGACCCGGCCGGCAGCCGCGCCTTCGCCAAGGCCGCGGCGCGCAGCGGGCAGCTCACCGCCCGCTATTTCTCCACCCTGTACCACGAGCTGTTCAACGAGGCCGAGCCCGGCCGCGGCCAGGTCCTGATGCAGCTGGCCGACTGGCTGGGAAGGCAGCGGCGCGACTGAGGCGGTGCCCGCTGCCCGCCCCGGCGGCGATCCGGTGCCGCCGGCCCGGCTAGGGCGGCGACTCCGCCGCGTCGCTGGCGGGGATCTCGAACACCACGCGCAGGCCCCGGTCTGCGGTGCCGGGTTCGGCGCGGATGTGCCCATTGTGCAACTGGATGATGCTGCGGCAGATGGCCAGGCCCAGCCCGCTGCCGCGGTCCTCCTTGCCGTTCTGGTTGAAGCGCACGAAGCGTTCGAACGCCCGCTCGCATTGTTCCCGGCTGAGGCCAGGGCCCTCGTCCTCGATGCTGACCCGCCAGTACCGCGGCACCACCTCCGATTTCAGCGTGATCAGCCCCCCGGGTGGCGAGGCGCGCAGGGCGTTGCTGAGGATGTTCAGCACGACCTGCCTGAGCCAGCGTTCCTCGAACGCCACCCGGCCCTGGCCGTGATGGGTGTAACGCAGGCGCTGCCCGTGGTGCTCGGCCAGCGCCACGACGTCCTGTTCGAAGTTCTGCAGGAAGCGGTGCGGGTCCTGCATCTGCAGGTTCATGCGGATGCCCTGGGCCTCCGCGCGCGACAGGAACAGCAGCTCGTCCACCATCTGGTTGATCCGCGCCAGTTCCTCCAGCTGGACTTGCACCGAATCCTCCTGCGCCGGGCTCAGGCCGCCGTCGCCGAGCAGCTTTTCGGCGTGCAGCTGCACCAGCGACAGCGGCGTCTTCAGTTCGTGGGACACCTCGGCGCTGAATTGGCGTACCTGGTTGAACGAGGATTCGAGCCGGTCGAACATCTGGTTCAGCAGGCGCGCCAGTTCGGAAATCTCGTCATCGATGCCGGTGACGCCGATGCGCTCGGTGAGGTTGTCCGAGCGGATGCGGTTGGCCGTCTCGCCGATCAGCCGCACCGGCCGCAGCATCAGCCGCGAAAGCCCGAGGCCGATGATGGTGCTGGCCAGGATCATGCTCAGCAGCAGGGCCAGGCTGACCTGGGTGTACGCCACCATCGAGCGGCGCACCTGGCCCATCGGCGTGCCGATGCTGACGTCGAACGGCGGCAGCACGAACTCCGCCACGCGCAGCTCGCCGATGCCGGCCATGCGACCGTTGAACGCGCGCTTGCCCTTGACGTCGGGCAGCGGGTTGCCGGCCAGGTTCTTCGACCGGAACAGGTTGCCGTGGCCGTGCGAATCGATGCTGATGTAGAACAGCACCGATGCGTATTCGGTGGTCTGGCGGATGCGCTCGTTGATGACCTCGGGATTGAGCGAGGAATAGTCCGAACCCAGGCGCGCCTTGATCTGCTCGAACTCCGTCGCGTTGAGCAGATCGAGATCGTGGACCACGTAATTCTGCAGGAGCCGGTAGCCAACCGTGAAAAGGCCGGCCAGGGTCAGCGTGATGCTGAGCACGAACCAGAACGTGATGCGCGCACCGATCGATTTCATACCAGCTGGTAGCCGATCCCCCGCAGCGTCTTGAACATCGGTTCACCCGGGTCGGTCTCCAGCTTGGTGCGCAGCCGGCTCATGTAGACGTCCAGCAAATTGGTGTCGGTCAGGCCGGGCCAGATCCGTTCGGAGATGTACGAGCGGGTGAGCGTGCGGCCGGCGTTCTGCATGAAGATCTCCAGCAGGGCGAACTCGCGGCTGGTCAGGTCCACGTTCTGCTCCTTCAGCTTGACCGTGTGGCCGAGCAGGTCCAGCCGCACGCAGCGGTGGGTGATCACCGTCTGCTTCACCGACGACTGCCGCCGCAGCAGCGAGCGCACGTGGGCCAGCAGCTCGTCGAAACTGAAGGGCTTGGGCAGGTAGTCGTCGGCGCCGAGGTCGAGGCCCTTGATGCGGTCCTGCACGGTGTCGCGTGCGCTGAGGATCAGCACCGGCTCGTTGAAGCCCGCGCGGCGCCATTCCGCCAGCAGATGCAGGCCGTCGCCGTCGGGCAGGCTGAGATCGAGAATGATCACGTCGTAGTTGTTTTCCGCCAGCTCGTCGCGGGCCTCCTGGCAGGTGCCGACCCGCGAAACGGTGTAGGCATGTTCGCTCAGCCCCTGGGCGAGAAATTCACCCAGGCGCTGCTGATCTTCGACAATCAGAATTTTCATGATCCCCTCGCCGATGGCCACTGCCACGAAAAGTCTAGGCCAGCGATGGGCAAAGCCGGTGACGCGCTGCACAACCCCCGGCGCGGGCGCGCGGCACTGCCGCCGCGACAGCGGCAAAGGCTGCCGAAACGGCAGGCGCCACCTGAATTTTTTTTAAGAACCGCTACAGCTACGTGCAAGGTGCAGCGCCTAGATTGCAGGCACGCTCCGATCCAGCGTGCCCGATCTGCCACTCCATCGCTGAGGAATCCATCCATGCGCCGCACCGCCCTTTTCCTAGCCACCGCCTTGCTGGCCTCACCCGTTTTCGCCCAGAGCCCGGCCCCGATCTACGCCCAGCACCTGGTGGACGAAACGCTCGCCACGCACCCGGACATCGCCATCATGGCGATGCACGTGACGCCGCCGAAGCAGACCGTCAACGTCATCATCGCCTCCAACATCGGCCGCATCGGCAAGCCGGCCGATTCGGACGACATGGGCGTGGTCAACACCGGCAAGCCGGTGCTGGAAGTGAACAAGGAGGGCGACCACTTCGAGGTCGAGATGCCGCTGAAGGACGTCACCGACGACACCGTCGGCGCGCTCAGCATCGTCTACCCGTACAAGGCCGGCGACGACAAGGCCGCGCTGGCGAAGAAGGCCGAAGCGGTGCGCGACCAGCTGCGGCGGAAGATTTCCAACGCCGCCAACCTGACCCAGTCCTACCGGTTCGATGCGAGCATCCCGACCCACACCTACGCGCAGCAGCTGGTCGACCAGACCATGGCCGCGCATCCGAAGCTGCTGATCCTGATGCTGCACATCGTGCCGCCGGGCAAGACCACCAACGTGGTGGTGGGGTCGAGCATCGGCCGCATCGGCAAGCAGGCCGACGCCGACGACATGCGCGCCATCAACACCGGCATTCCCAACCTGGAAGTGAACGGCAGCCGCTTCGAGGTGGAGACGCGCCTGCTCGATGCCGGCGGCAAAACGATCGGCGCGGTAGGCATCGTGTTCCCGTACAAGCCCGGCGACGACAAGCAGGCGCTCAAGCGCGAAGGTTTTGCGATCCGCGATCAGCTGCGCGCCAGGATCCCCTCGCTGGCCAGGCTGATGCAGCCGGTGCCGGCGGCCAAGGTGGTCGACCCCGACCCGACCGCCAGCCTGATCGGCCACAGCAGCGGCTGGAAGCCCGGCTATTCCGGCGACTTCGACCACTTCGGCTATGACCTCAAGGGCAACCGGCTGTGGCTGGCGGCGGAGGACCACGGCACGCTGGAGCTGTTCAACCTGCGCACCGGCCGGCACGAGCGCACGCTCACCGGGGTCGAGACGCCGCATGCGATCATCTACCTGCCCAAGGCCAACCGCCTGATCGTCACCGACAGCGGCAAGGGCATGACCAAGGTGTTCAACGCCACCACCTACAAGCTGGTGGGCCGCATCACGCTGGACCCGGGCGCAGACTCGGCCGAGTACGACCCGTCCACAGGCCACCTGTACATCGTCACCGGCGGCAAGGACGTGGGCATGAAGGATTCCTTCCTCAACGAGGTCGATCCGCTCACCGGGCACGTCTACCACAAGCTGCGCTTCGACTCCGACCACACCGAGGCGGTGAAGGCGGAGCAGCACGGCAACCGCCTGTTCGTGAACGTCGCCGACCACAATGAAGTGGACGTGGTGGACAAGAACACCTTCAAGGTGATCGCGCGCTGGCCGCTGAGCGGCGCGCAGACCAACCTGAGCATGGCGCTGGACGAGGCTGATCACCGCCTGTTCGTGGGCACCCGCAACCCCAGCAAGCTGTTCGTGCTGAACACCGATACCGGCGCCACGGTGGCGATGCTGGACGCACCGGCGACCTCGGACGGGCTGTTCTGGGACGCCGCGCGCAGGCGTGTCTACGTACCCGGCGGCGACGGCCACCTCGGCGTGTTCCAGCAGGTGACGCCGGATCTCTACGCCGCACGGCCGTGGATCGCCAGCGCCGCGGGTGCCAAGTCCGGCATCGTGGTGCCGGAGCTGGACCGCCTCTACCTGGCCGCCTCGCCCGGCGAGCACGGCAAGGGTGGCGAGGTGCTCTGGTTCAAGCTGGGCAAGTAGGTGCGCGCGATGTCTTGCAACCGCGTGTTCACCCGGGCGTCCCGCCGTGATGTGCCGCTGCCGATCGGCCGCGGCAACGACGGCGGGACGTTAGCCCCGCAGCGGCCGAATGCCACCGGCTGAAACAGGGCCACCACCAGCCGGCCGCTGGCGCGCGCCGCGAAGCGCGCCAGCGTGTACCTGGTGGTCGCCGAGGGCGGCGGCGATCCGGCCGGAACGTGGATGCCGCGGCGGCGCCGTGCCACCCGAATTTCCATTTCGACAACACCTTCACCGTACTGACCTATCGGAAGAACTGAAGCCAACCACAACATCGCCCATGCGCGTCGCCCAGGGAAGGGGCCGGTCGCGCATCGCGCCCGCAACCTGACGTGACATCGAGGGGAGAACCACCATGCAAAACCATCCACGCAAGGCGCTGTTCAGCGCGCTGATCCTGAGTCTCGGCCTGGCCGGCCCCGCCGTGGCGGCCAGCGCCGCCGGCAACGGCGCGCCGGCCGGCCAGAACGATGCCGCTGCACCGGCGAACGGCAAGCCGGCAGCGAAGACCACCAACATGCAGCAGGTGGTGGTGACCGGAACGCTGTTGCCGGTCGACCCCAATGCGGCGGCGGTCCCGGTCACCACGATGGAGGCGGAGGAACTGCGCCAGACCGGCACCACCAGCAACCTCCTGGAGACGCTGCGCAAGGCCATTCCCGCGTTCGCCGGGCGCAGCAACGCCGGCACGAGCAACGCGCAGAACCACAACCAGTTCACCGCCGGCGGCTCGCAGATCGAGCTGCGCAACCTGCCCACCCTGGTGCTGGTCGATGGCCAGCGCATGGCGCTGGACGGCGTGGCCGGCCTCAGCGGCAGCAAGAATTTCGTCGATGTCAGCCAGATCCCGGCCGCCGCACTGGAGCGGGTCGACGTGCTCACCGACGGCGCCTCCTCCCTGTATGGCTCCGACGCGGTCGGTGGCGTGGTCAACTTCGTCCTCAAGCGCAACTACCACGGCGTGACGGCTGGCGCCAACTACGGCGCGGCGGACGGCGGCTACAGCGACCGCGGGGCGTTCGTGACGGTGGGCGGCGACCTCGGCCCGGTGAACATCACCGCCACCCTCAGCGATACCCGGACCAGCCCGCTGTTCCAGAGTGCCCGCTCGTTCACCAGCCCGATGTACGGCGTCACCCCGGGCACCGGCCTGCCGGGCGTCGTCGGTGGGGGCAGTTACGTGCTCGCCCCCGGCCTGCTCTCGCCGCCCGCGCCGCTCGGCACGGCGGCGACCGCGACCAGCTACGGCGCGCTTTCGCCTGGCGTCTACAGCGCCACCAGCGCGGCGCAGCTGTCCAAGGGGTTCGACTATTCCCGCTACGCGATGCTCCTGCAGCAGGAGGAGCACCGTAACTTTGCCGCGACCCTCACCTCGCAACCGTTCACCGACGACCACATCGAGGCCTTCGGCGACGTGCTGCTGTCGCGCAACAAGGTGCGCTCCACCGCGTGGCAGGCGGCCGGCCAGCCCTTCTCGTTCGCCTCGCTCACCGTGCCGGCGGGGGCGCCCTACAACCCGCTGGCCACCGCCGCCACCGGCGTCACCTTCGCCGACGGGTCCCGGCCCAAGGCGGTGTTCGACACCACCGACGCCTACCGCTTCTCGTTCGGGCTCAAGGGCAAGCTGTCCGGCTCGTGGACCTGGCAGAGCAGCGTCGACTACAGCCAGAGCAAGGTGGAAGAGCGCGACACCAACCTGCTGTTCAAGCCCAACCTGGCCGCGGCCGTTGCCGGCGGCTATGACGCCGCCGGCAACGCGGTCGCCGGTGGCGGCTACAGCAAGGTGTACGGCGGCTATTCGATCAACAACGCGCTGGTGCTGCAGCCGGCGCTCGACCCGTTCGCGGTGAGCGGCAACTCGGCGGCGGCGCTGGCCAATATTTTCGGCACCGAGGTGCTCAACGGCGCCAGCAAGCTGTACTCGTGGGACGCCCATGCCGTCGGCAACCTGTTCCACCTGCCCGCCGGCGCGGTGAACCTGGCGGTCGGCGTGAACTGGCGCCGTGAAACGGTTTCCGGCCACGCCGATGCGAACGGCCGCGTCACCGACCCGGTCACCGGCTCCACCGCCGGCAACGCGCAGAACTGGGTCGGCGGCCTGTATACCGACCCGTTCAGTCACGGCCGCGACGTCGGCGCGCTGTATGCCGAGACCCTGATCCCGATCACCTCCGCCGACATGCACGTGCCCGGCCTGCACCAGCTGGAGGTCACCCTCGCCAGCCGCTTCGAGCACTACAGCGACGCCGGCAGCAGCAACTCGCCGAAACTCGGCTTCCGCTGGGAGCCGGTCGACAACCAGTTCGCGCTCCACGCCACCTACACCAAGTCGTTCGCCGCGCCGCCGCTGTACCAGGCCTACGGCCCGTTCGACACCCGCCCGGTGACCGACCGCCTGATCGGCATCGTGTTCGGCAGCCAGTACGGGGTCGGCAACAGCTTCAACGGCGAAGACGGCGTCAACCCGTCGCTCAAGCCGTCCACCTCGTCGTCGCGCTCGATCGGTTTCGAATTCCATCCGAACTTCCTCAGCGGCCTGACGCTGACCGCGGACTACTCGGCGATCAACGTGCACGGCTTCCCCGGTGGCGCGGATTTCACCACCATCATGCAATCGGTCAACAACCTGGGCTCGGCCTCACCGTATTTCGACAGCGTCAGCACCGGCAACTTCACCAACCTCGGCGGCAGCGACCCCTTCGCCACCCCCGGCGCGCTGAAGGCGTTCCTGACCAACCCGACCACCGGCCTGCCCGACCCGAGCAAGTATTCGCAGCTCTACGTCATCGACAGGTTCCGCAACCAGAGCGTGCTGATCGAGCATTCCTGGCTGCTGGGCATGAACTACGTGCTGCCCACCGACCACCTCGGCACCTGGACCCTGTCGAGCAAGGGCACCATATTCAACTCGTTCAAGTTCCAGCGCTTCGCCGGCGGTGCGTCGCAGCAGTACGCCGGCAACGCCAGCAACATCGGCGTCTTCGCCGGGACGCTGCCGAAGTACCGCTTCTACTCGACGCTCGACTGGACCTACCGCAACCTGGACCTCACGCTGGCCAACACCTTCATCTCCTCGGTCAACGACGCCGGCCCCGCCGGCAACCTCCCCGGCATCGCGGTGTCCAGCTACAGCGCATGGGACCTGCGTGGCACCTACACCTGGATGCTGGGCTCGGAGTACGGCGACAAGAGCGTCGAGCTGGCGCTCGGGGTGAACAACATCGGCAACCGGATGCCGCCGATCTTCCCGCGTTCGTTCTCCAACCAGTTCACCACCAGCGACATCGGCACCTATTCGCCAATCGGGCGGCTGGTGTACGGCAGCGTGAGGGTGTCATTCTGAAATGGGACAACGGCCCGGGCGATGCAGCAGTTCGCCCGGGCCGCCGCTCCCGGCGCGGCGCGCCTGCCGCATGGCTCCCTGCCCGAACGGGAGCCACACCACCACTGACGGGAATTGAACGTGTCTGAAGTCGCCTCTGCCAGGATCGCCGCCCGCCTCGACCGGCTGCCACCGTCGCGCACGATCTGGACGATCGTGATATTGATTTCGCTGGGCGGCGTGTTCGAGTTCTACGACCTGTTCTTCACCGGCTACGTGGCGCCGGGGATGATCAAGTCCGGGCTGTTCACGTCGCAATCGCTCGGCTTCTTCGCCGCGCTGGACAGCATCCGCATCGCCGGCTTCGGCACCTTCGTGTTCAGCACCTTCGCCGGTTTGTGGGTGGGCGTGGTGTTGCTGGGCCAGCTGCCGGACCGCTACGGGCGGCGCCCGGTATTCACCTGGTCGCTGGTCTGGTACGTCACCTGCACGGCGATCATGGCGTTCCAGCAGACCGGCGAGATGCTCAACGTGTGGCGCTTCATCGCCGGCGTGGGCTTCGCGGTGCAGCTGGTCACGATCGACGCCTACATCTCCGAGCTGATCCCGGGCGCCGAGCGCGGCCGCGCGTTTTCCGTCAACCAGTTCGTCACCTTCTGCATCGTGCCGGTGGTGGCGCTGCTGGCCTGGCTGCTGGTGCCGCTCAGCCCGCTCGGCATCGACGGCTGGCGCTGGGTGGTGCTGATCGGTTCGGTCGGTGCGGTGCTGGTGTGGCTGCTGGTGCAGGGAATTCCGGAGAGCCCGCGCTGGCTGGCCCTGCAGGGACGCACCGACGAGGCGGATGCGATCATGACGGCGATCGAGGAGCGGGTGGTCGCCGAGACCGGCAAGCCGCTGCCGCTGCCGGCCATGGCGCGGGCCGAGGAGACCGGTCGGGGGCGGTTCATGGAAATCTTCTCGCCCGAGTACCGCCGCCGCACGCTGATGCTGTCGGTGTTCAACATGGCCCAGGTGATCGGCTTCTACGGTTTCGCGGCCTGGGTGCCGACGCTGCTGATCGCGCGCGGCATCACGCTCACCCACAGCCTGGAATATTCCTTCATCATCGCCATCGCCAACCCGATCGGGCCGCTGCTCGGCACCCTGTTCGCCGACCGGGTGGAACGCAAGCGGCAGATCATTTTCGGACTGGTGGCGATGGGCCTGGCGATGCTGGCGTTCTCGCAGGCCAGCAACCCGGCCCTGCTGATCGCGCTGGGTGTGCTGTTCACGCTCGCCGCCAACGTGATGTCCTACGCCTACCACAACTACCAGTCCGAGCTTTACCCCACCCGCATCCGCGCCCGCGCCATCGGCTTCGTCTATTCCTGGAGCCGCATCGCCGCCGCCTTCGCCGGGCTCGTCATCGGCTATTTCCTCGGTATCGGCGGCGTGTCGGCGGTGGCGGTGTTCATCGCCATCGCGATGGTCGTGGGCATCGTCGTCATCGGCGTGTTCGGGCCGAAGACCAAGGGCATTTCGCTCGAGGCGATCAACCGCTGAGGGGCGCCGCCCTTCTGCGCCTCGGGCCCGTGGCGGTCCGCCTTCCCGCCCGGTCCGCTCGCCACGACCGTTGGATGACTCGCCCGCCCGGGAGGCCGGCGAAGGCCTGCCGCCGCCATCGTGGCGCAGGCCGGGACCCGGCGGCCGGGCAACCTCCTGAATGTACGAGAGTCCGGTTTGCGCCGCGATGGCATCCGTGGCCGGCCCCGGCCTTTCCTTAACAAAAATTTATTTTGTTTTCAGGTTGCTGTTAGGTCGAGCGGATATAGCTGGCGACAGGTCTGGTGTAGTCGAAGTTGCCGGGGGAGGACACCGTCGTTGTAGGGCGACCGGAAGCTTTGATCGTAATTTCCCGTTCGAAAAATTCGGACATACCGTGGAAGGGGTCAAATCATGCAAAGCAAACATACCGTCGCATCTTCGATGCGGCCGGTGGTGACGGCAGTTTCGTCGAGGACGGTCCCGGCGCCCAGGCGCGTGGATGGTCCAGTGGCAGCGGGTGCCCGCACACGGCCGTTCGTACAGCGGCCGCTCGCGCGTGCCATCTTCATGATCGTGGCGGGGCTCGTGGCCACCACCGCGGCGGCGCATGCCGCGGAGCTCGCCGGCGATTCCCTGGCCGCCGCGGTCGGGGCGGGCGCTCCGGCGGCCGCTTCCGCGCCGCAGTCCGCGGCGAGCGGTTCGGCGGCGACGCCCGTCACGCAGAAGAAGGTCAAGCGGCTGCAAGGCATCACGGTCACCGGCAGCCTGATCCAGGTCCACAGCCGCAGCGAGGTATCTTCCAGCCCGCTGGCGACCATCGGCGTCGCCCAGATCACCGCCGCCGGCCAGGTCTCGCTCGACTCGGCGATCGGCCGGATGCCGCAGTTCGCGGCCGCACAGGGCCAGGCCGAAGTCGGCGACGTGCAGGGCGCCACCGGCTTCCAGGGCGGCCAGTCCTACGCCGACCTGCGCGGCCTCGGCGCCGAGCGCACCCTGGTCCTGCTCGACGGGCAGCGCCTGGTGCCGACCAACCCGAACGGCGCGGTCGACCTGAACCTGATTCCGATGGCGCTGCTCGAGAACGTCGACGTGATCACCGGCGGTGCCTCGGCCACGTATGGTTCGGACGCCGTGGCGGGTGTCGTCAACTTCCGCCTGCGGCAGGACTTCCAGGGCATCGAGCTCTCCGCCCAGACGGGCGGCACCAGCAAGGGCGGCGGCCAGGAAAACAGCGCCAGCGTCATCATGGGCGGCAAGTTCGCCGACAACAAGGGCCACGCGGTCGTCGACATCGAGTACAACCAGCGCGATGCGATCACCGGCGCGGACCGCACCTTCTTCTCCGACCCCACCAACTTCCCCCGTGCCGTGCCGCGCGCACCGGAAGGCATCTTCAGCGCCGGCGAGCTCGGTGGCGCCATTCCGATTTCCGCGGTCAACGCGGTCCTGGCCGGCTACCCTGGCACGACGCCGATCACCGGCACCGGCAACTACGGCGGCTACGTCGGCGTGAACGGTGACGGCACCCTGTTCACCACGCGCGCGCCGGGCAACTGCGTGCAGAACTACAAGGGGCCGGTGGGCCAGATCCCGGGCCTGGCGATTTCCCCGAACTGCTCCACGATCGAGAACTACCTCGGCAAATACTTCTTCGTGCAGGTGCCGTCGCATCGGATCAACCTGTTCTCGAAGGTCACCTACAACGTCAACGAAGACCTTGAGGCCTACGCGCAGGTCAACTTCATGAGCTCGACGGCCACGGACGACAACGGCCCCGCGTTCGTCGGTCCGGGCAAGTACGTCTACGTGCCGCAGAACAATCCGTTCGTGACGGGCAATGCGGCGCTGATGTCCCTGCTCAACGCGCGCACGGGCACGCCGAGCACCGGACCGCTGGAGATGGAGGCCTGGTTGACCGGGATGGGGCCGCGCATCGAGAGCTTCCATTACAACGACTATCAGCTGACCGCCGGACTCAATGGCTGGTTCGGCTGGTCGAGCTGGAAGTGGAACGCGTTCGCCTCCTACGGCCAGACCAACTTCAACAACGACCAGCAGAACAACGTCAACCTGCCGGCGCTCGAGACGGTGCTGTACGGCACCGCCAACTACATCGGTTCCAACGGCAGCAACTGCGTCGGCTACGCCTGGAACCCGCTCGGCAACCACGCGCTGAGCCCCGGCTGCCTGGCGTACGTCACGGGTACCGCGCACAACAACATGGTGCTGTCGCAGAACTACTTCCAGGGCACCGTGAGCGGTGACCTCGGCGACCTGTGGGCAGGCACGGTCGAGGCCGCGTTCGGCGCCGACTACCGCGCCGACCGGTTCAACTACCAGGCCGATGCGGCGCTGAACCCGGCGTTCAACGTGATGCCCTCGCCGATCCCGCCGGACATCATTTCCCCGTCGTACGACCTGATCGGTTCGACCGGCGGCTCGATGAACGTGGGTGAGGTGTTCGGCGAGCTGAGCGTGCCGCTGCTCAGCGACAAGCCGCTGGTGAAGAAGCTTTCGCTCGACCTCGGCGAACGCTATTCGCATTACGACCTGTTCGGCGGCGAGAACACCTGGAAGGCGAGCCTGCGCTGGCGCGTCAACGATGCGCTGATGTTCCGTGGCGGTTTCAACCGCGCGATCCGCGCACCGAGCCTGCAGGAGCTGTACAACCCGACCGTGCAGGCGCAGGACAGCATCAACGGCGATCCGTGCGAGGTCGGCAGCCTGCAGCGCAGCGGTCCGAACGCCGCGCAGGTGGCGGCGCTGTGCCAGGCGCAGGGCGTGCCGGCGTCGGTGTATCCGACGTTCAGCTACGGCCTCAATTCGGCCAACGGCATCATCACCGGCAACACCGGCCTGCAGCCGGAGAAGTCCGATACCTACACGCTGGGCTGGGTGCTGACGCCGCACTTCGATGCGCCGCTGGCGCGTGACCTGGGCATGTCCCTGGACTACTACCACACCGCGATCAAGGGCGCGATCGCGGGCGTGACCCTCGATTCCGTGCTGCAGAACTGCTACGACGCCAACAACTCCAATCCGAGCTACTCGGCGAGCAACGACTTCTGCCAGCGGATCACCCGCGATCCGACCACCGGAGCCATCACCCTCGGCCGGGAGTCCTCGGAGAACATCGGCTCCTATGTCACGACAGGCGTGGACGTCGAGGCCCACTGGGGCTTCCCGCTGGAAGATATGGGGGTGCCGCTCGGTGGCCGGGTGAGCTTGCAGACCTTCCTCTCGTACGTGCACTCGCTGACGATCTCCGGCGTGCCGGGCGTCGCAGCCGCCAACTACGCGGGTTCGGTCGCCGACACCAGTACGGCGATGGCCGCCGATGGCTCGAGCATCTCCGATCTGTCGCATCCGAAGTGGAAGGCCAACACGACGCTCGGCTACGCCATCGGGCCGGTGTCGGCGGCGCTGCACTGGCGCTACATCTCCGGCATGACCGACCTGATGGGCGGCGCCGGTAGCGGCTACCCGGGCGTGCCGGCGTACAACTACTTCGACCTGGATGGCCACTGGCAGGTGACGCCCAACATCACGTTCACGGCGGGCGTCACCAACCTGGCCGACAAGGCCCCGCCGCGGATCGCGGGCGCATCACTGCTGACGGATGCGGCGACCTACGATGTGGTGGGACGCACGTACTTCGTCGGCCTCAAGGCCAAGATATGAGCTGAGTCCCCCTGTCCCGGCGGCGGCGCGTCCTTCGCGCCGCCGCCGAGCGACAGCCATTTTTCGCGCGCCGTGATCGAACCGCGCTGTCCGAAGGCGCGCACAGTCGTCCGTCGGTGGGCTGCAACGCGCATGGCGCACGTATTCCGTGCAGCGCCGGTCGAATCCGGCCGACGAGACAGGCGGGAAGGCGCCGCCGGACAGCGCGGCGCGACCCGACCAGGCAAAACAGGAACCAACGATGCACCCGAACCTCAGGAAAAAATTCATGCAGTCGTGCTTGCGGATGGCGGCGCCCGTCGCCGCGCTCTGCCTGCTGCCGCTGCCGAGCCATGCGACGCGCTTCTACCAGCTGGGATCGGCGGTGACCCTGCCGGGCAAGGCGCCGGCGTGGGACTACGTGACCTATGACGCCGCGCGCTCGCGCCTGTTCATCGGCCGCCGCCACGACGGCGTCAGCGTGTTCGACGTGACGACGCACAAGGTGGTCGCCACGATCGCGGATAGCGAGGGTGCCAACAAGGCGATCCTGGTGCCCGAGCTCGACCGCGGCTACACCGTCAACGGCGACGGCTCGACCACCGAATTCGCGCTGGCTTCGCTGAAGACGCTGCGGCGCATCCGTTTCGGCAGCAATGCCGATGCGGGCAGCTACGAGCCGGTGACCGGGCAGCTGATGTTCACCATGGGCGACAGCGGCAAGGTCGCGTTCATGGATGCGCGCAGCGGCAAGCTGGTGGCGACGCTGCCGCTGGCCAGCAGCCACATCGAGGCGTCGGCGCCGGACGGCCACGGCAACATCTTCGTCGCCGAGCGCGACCGCGACGCGGTGCTGCGCATCGACGCCCGCACCCACGCGGTTACCGCTACCTGGCCGACCGCGCCCTGCCACCAGCCCACCGGGCTGGACTACGACGCCAGGAGCCAGCGCATCTTCGTCGGCTGCCGCAGCGACAGCCCGCTGCTGGCCGTGCTCGACGCGAAAGCCGGCGCGGTGGTGGCGAGCCTGCCGATCGGCCGCGGCAACGACGGCGTGGCGTTCGATCCGGCCACGCGCCGCATCTACGCCTCCAACGGCCTGGACGCCGACCTGATGGTGATCGACCAGCAGGGGCCCGACAGCTACCGGCTGGAGCAGGCCATCACCACCCGGCCGATGGCGCGCACGCTGGCGCTCGACGTGAAGCGCGACCGCGTGTACCTGGTGGCGGCCGAGGGCGGCGTCGATCCGGCGAAGAAAGTGGATACCGCGGTGGCGCCGTTCTACCCCAACTTCTATTTCGACAACACCTTCACCGTGCTCACCTACAAGAAATAGCAAGGCGCTGGACCGGCCATCGCACGCACCACCCAGGGAGATACCACGTGTCTGAAATTGCCTCTGCCCAGATCGCCGCCAGGGTGGACCGGCTGCCGCCCTCGCGTACCGTCTGGACCATGGTGGTCCTGATCTCGCTGGGCGGCGTGTTCGAGTTCTACGACCTGTTCTTCACCGGCTACGTCGCGCCGGGCATGATCAAGTCGGGCCTGTTCAGCGCCCAGTCGCTGGGCTTCTTCGCCAGCCTCGACAGCATCAAGGTGGCGGGATTCGGCACCTTCGTGTTCAGCACCTTCGCCGGACTGTGGTTCGGCGTGGTGCTGCTGGGCCACCTGCCGGACCGCTACGGGCGCCGCCCGGTATTCACCTGGTCGCTGGTCTGGTACGTCACCTGCACCGCGGTCATGGCGTTCCAGCAGACCGGCGAGATGCTCAACGTGTGGCGCTTCATCGCCGGCGTGGGCTTCGCGGTGCAGCTGGTCACCATCGACACCTACATCTCGGAGCTGATCCCGAGCGCCGAGCGCGGCCGCGCGTTCGCCATCAACCAGTTCATCACCTTCAGCGTGGTGCCGGTGGTGGCCCTGCTGGCCTGGCTGCTGGTCCCGGTCGCACCGCTCGGGCTCGATGGCTGGCGCTGGGTCGTCTTGATCGGCTCGGTCGGTGCCGGCGCGGTATGGCTGTTGATTCGGCGGATTCCGGAGAGCCCGCGCTGGCTGGCGCAGAGCGGCCGTCTCGACGAGGCCGAGGCCGTCGTCTCGATGATCGAGCGCAAGGTGCAGGCGGAGACCGGGATCGCGTTGCCGCCGCCGCGGCAGGATCTGCCCGAGCAGGGCGGCCATGGCGGGTTCCGGGAGATATTCGCCGCGCCGTACGCACGCCGCACGGTGATGCTGTCGGTATTCAACGTGGCGCAGGTGATCGGCTTCTACGGCTTCGCCGCATGGGTGCCGAGCCTGCTGATCGCCCGCGGCATCACGCTCACCCACAGCCTGGAATATTCCTTCATCATCGCCATCGCCAACCCGGTCGGGCCGCTGCTCGGCACGCTGTTCGCCGACCGGGTGGAACGCAAGCAGCAGATCATGCTGGGACTGGTGGTGATGGGCCTGGCGATGCTGGCGTTCTCGCAGGCCAGCAACCCGACGCTGCTGATCGCGCTGGGCGTGCTGTTCACGCTCGCCGCCAACGTGATGTCCTACGCCTACCACAACTACCAGGCCGAGCTTTACCCCACCCGCATCCGCGCCCGCGCCATCGGCTTCGTCTATTCCTGGAGCCGCATCGCCGCCGCCTTTGCCGGTCTTGCCATCGGCTATTTCCTGAGTGCCGGTGGCGTGTCGGCGGTGGCCGTATTCATCGCCATCGCGATGGTGGTTGGCATCGTCGTGATCGGTGTCTTCGGACCCGCGACCAAGGGCATTTCGCTCGAAGCGATCAATCACTGAGGGGCGCAGCCGAACGGTATCCGGCCAAGGTGCCGGGTCACTTTCGCCCGCGTCAGCCACAGCGCCCGGCAAGTGGATTCAGCGGCCATGCTCGCTGCCGGCACACGGCGAAACCTGCCTGAGGGTTTTCAAGAAGGGTAGACCTGATTGACCCCTGCGTTCGCGATTCCAGCGCAAGTCGGGCTTTCAACCGACGGATGCCGGCTCACCCCGTGTCTTTCGCCAGCGCGTTGAAACGTCAGGGTGATCGCCGGCGACATCGAACACCGCGACCTGTTCCTCACCGCCGCAGAACGTGCCGGCAACGACCAGTTCACCCCCTGCTGCTCGCGGGCCCGCAGCCCGCAGCTGGTGCTGGACCTGTAGACCCCGGCACGCGCAACGGCCGTGGCCATGCGCGGCCGCCGGCGTGGATCATCTGCCGCCGGCGTCGTCCGCCAGCGTCGGCGCCAGTTCGTCCCGCACCGACTTCTTGTCGTCGCTGATCGCCTTCCATGCGGGATTGCCGGCAAGCCTGGCCCGCACGCGGGCCTTCACGCCGTCGCGGGCGGCGAGCGCGGCATCGCTGCGATAGTCCAGCACCAGCATGGCCGACCACGGTCGCCCCGCCGGGTACTGCGCCAGGAAAATCGTGTATCGCGCCAGCACGCCGGCATCGATCCAGCCTTGCAGTTGCGGGATGGTATAGCCGTCCAGGTATTTGACGTAGGCGTCCTCGGACACCTTGTACCTGTAGGGGATGGCCAGGGTCACCGGCGAGGCAGCCGCCTTGCGCGCCATGCCCCGGCGCACGAGCCGGGCGGGCGTGCTCTCGATGCGGGACGTCAGCGCGAGTTCGTCCTGCGTCAATCCACCGGGCATCGTGCTGGCGCCCCGCGTCCAGCGGGCCAGGCCGGCGGCGCCGTTGAAGGTGATGATGGCCATCGCGTTCCAGCCGGAGGAATCAAGCTGGCGATTGAAGAGCAGGTGGTAGCCGCGCAGCACGCCTTGCTGCTGCAGCGCCTGCAGGTACGGCAGCTCCTCGCTGCGCAGTGCCTTGCGAAAGGCCAGCCAGTGGGTCGGCGTGGTGTGGTAGGCGACGATCAGCGCCGGCTGGGTGCGGTCCTGCGACGCCTCGGCCGCGTGGCAGCCGGCAGCCGCGATGGCCGCCAGCAGGCCGATCGCCAGGCATGGTCCGCGCAGCCGGAAAAGTCCTGGATCAGTCATGAGAAATGCTCCTGGTTGATGGATCCGGCGCCGCTGCCACGGACTCGCCGCCGTGGCCAGGATAGACGTCCAACCTTGCGCCAACCTGAAAGCGCCGGCCAGCCGGCAGGAGGTCGTTCCGCGCGGGGTGCAACCTGAACGTCCTGTCAGAAAGCTTTCAGGTTGCGTAGAGGGAAGCGGCGCAGAGTGCGAGCGGTACCTCATCCACGCGCGCCGCCGGTGCGCTGGTTAAAAAATCCAGAAACCCAAGGGGTGGCCATGTCCACGAATCGAGTACGCATCCTGGCGCTGTCGATTTCCTTCGTCCTCGGCGCGGTGTCGGCGGGCACGGCACTGGGACAGCAGTCCGGACCGGCGACGGCCGCCGCCACGCCGCCGCCGGCCAAGCACGTCACCAAGCTCAAATCCGTCTCGGTGCAGGCGCGTTTCATCTCCGCGGCCGGCCATAGCGCGCTCAAGATGGACGTGCCCTCGCGCGATACGCCGTTCTCCATCTCGACCTATACCGGCAGCTTCATGCATGCGATCGAGGCGCAGAAGGTCGACGCGCTGTATCCCTACATGACCGGCATCCAGAGCGCCGGCATCACCGGCTACGACCTGGTGTTCCGCGGCTTCCAGAGCGGCGGCAACGACCAGAACTCCATCCTGGTCGACGGCCTGCCCGGTCTGGCAACCCGGTTCGGTTCGCCCGCGACCATCGGCGTGTCGCGCATCGACGTGGTGCGCGGGCCGTCCTCGGTGCTCAATGGCGAGGAACAGCCCGGCGGCTTCATCAACCTGATCACCAAGAAGCCGGAGGCCGATCCGCTCTACGAATTCAGCGTCAGCGGCGTGGCCTACGACGGCGCCGGCATCGGCCTGACCGACAAGCTGGGCATGGACTATGCGGCCGACCTGACCGGGCCGGTCGGCAGCAGCAAGAACGTGCTCTACCGCCTGGTCATGGACGACTCGAACAAGGACACGTTCCGCAACGCCAGCTACGACCACAGCATCTATTTTGCGCCCAGCCTGACCTGGAAGATCTCCGACGCGACCAGCCTCACCGCGGCCTACGAGTACCAGCGCCTGCACTACAGCTACGACACCTACCTGGTCGCGCCGAACAGCGACATCAACCTGGCCGCGCCGATCACCACGCGCTACCAGCAGCCGAACGACTACGAGAACGAAAACGGCAGCGTGCTCACCCTGCTGTTCACCCACGCTTTCCACAACGGCATGACCTGGAACCTCAGCACGCGCGATGTCTGGCACACCGACGAGGCGCACGGGTTCGATGTCGTCGCGATCCGCCCGAACCTGCTCGACGTGTCGCGGCGGGCGCGGGGCCAGCTCAACAAGCGGCGCTACGACTACCTGGACACCAATCTGCAGATGCCGTTCGATACGTTCGGCATCGGCCACAAGATGGTGGTCGGGCTGACCGCGGGCAGGGACTCCTCCACCGCCGACCGGCTGCAGTTCTTCAATGCTCCGGCCAAGGGGCCGACCTCGCTCGACATGAGCATCTACGACCCGATCTACACCGGCGTCCCCGCGCTGGATTCGCTGCCGCTGGTCGCGGGCGGCAACACCAAGCTTTTGAACGACCGCTTTACCGTGCTCGACAGCTACGGCGCCTACCTGGCCGACATGATGACGCTGTCGCCGCACTGGAAGGCCACGGTCGGCCTGCGCTACGCGCGCGACCGCCAGTCGATCAGGGAGCTGAAGATCCCCAACGTTCCCAGCAGCAGCAAGACCAACAGCAAGGCGCTGCCCATGCTCGGGCTGGTATACCAGCCGAACGACCGCTGGAGCCTGTACACCAGCTACAGCACCTCCTACGTACCGCCCGCGGCGAACGCGATCGACATCAACGGGGTCAACAGCTTCGTGCCGACATCGGCCGCGCAGGTCGAGCTGGGCAGCAAGGTCAATTTCCTGGACGACCGCGTCACCGCGACCGCGGCGCTGTACCGCATCGACGAGAAGAACACCTTCAGCCATTTTTCGTGCATCTACGGCACCTGCTACCAGCAGCTCGGCAAGGCGCGTTCGCAGGGTGCGGAGCTGGAAGTGAATGCGCGGCCGATGCCGAACTGGCAGTTGACCGCGGGGTACGGCTATACCGACGCGAGGATCACCGGGTCCGACGTCGCGGTGCAGGTAAACAGCCGGCTGCCCAACGTGCCGTTCAACAGTGCCCACATCTGGTCGCGCTACGACTTCCGCGCGGCGCAGCTGCAAGGGCTCGGCTTCGGCCTCGGGGTGATCTACAACGGCGAGCGCACCGGGTTCACCCCGACCAAGGCGAACAGCCCGATGCTGCAGCTTCCGGCCTATACCCGGGTGGACGCGGCGCTGTACTACAACTACCAGCAGTACGTGGTGACGTTCAAGGTCGAAAACCTGTTTGACACCACCTACTACCAGAGCGCCGGCTTCAACGGCGACATCAACCTGCTGCCAGGCGGGCCGCGCATGTTCACCCTCTCCGTCAGGGCCTTCTTCGAATGATCTGCCACGTGAACGCTCAGGCCCGGCCGTCGTGCCGCGCGCCGGTGAAAACCCTGGTCTGGCTGCTGCTCGGCGCCAGTGCCGTCGCCACGGCATCGCCCGCCGGCCGGCCGGCGACGGTGGAATGGCTGTTGCCGACGGCGAAAACCCACGCCGTGCAAACCCCTGCGCAGGACGAGGCAGGCAAGCAATCCGGCAGGCCGCTGCCCGCGCCCGAGCTGCTGCAACCGACGCTGGATGCCGCGTTGCCGCCGTTCCGGCCTGGCGCCGGCGCCGCCTTGCAGGGCTCGATCAGCATCGCCGCCTCGGACACGCTGCCGGGCCTGGTGCGGGCATGGATCGACGCCTTCCACAAGTTCTACCCGGACGTACGCATGACGTTCGGGCCGCCGTACGAAGGCAGCCACGGCGCCAGCGAGCTGGCCAACGACAAGATCGACATCGCCTTCGTGTCGCGCGAATTGAAACCCACCGACATCGCCGCGTTCGGGGCGCGGCATGGCTACCCGCCGCTCAGCGTGCCGGTCTCGGGCGGGTCGTACCGGCAGTTCGGCTTCCTCGACGCGGTGGTGTTCTTCGTCAACCGGCAGAACCCGATCGAGCACCTGAGCCTGGCCCAGCTCGATTCGGTGCTGTCGCGATCCCTGCTCAGCGGCAAGCACGCCGCCACCACCTGGGGCGAGCTCGGCGCCAGCGGCGCCTGGGCCGCGCGCCCGATCCACGTGTATGCGATCAAGCCCTGGAACGGATTCGAGGAATTCGTGCGCCAGCGCGTGCTGGACAAGGGCGCGCAGCGCGGCCACTGGCGCACCGACCTGCACGAGGATCCCACCGTGTTCCCGATCGCCGGGCGCGTGGCGGCGGACCCGGACGGCATCGGTTACGCGGGGCTGGCCTTCGTCGACGCGCCGGTGAAGATGCTCGCCATCGGCAGCGGCGGGCATTACCTCGCGCCGACCTATGCGAACGTCGCCTCGGCCGCGTATCCGCTGAGCCGGCTGATCTACGCCAACGTGAACCTGAAACCCGGCACCGCCATGGCGCCTCCGATGCGGGAGTTCCTGCGCTTCGTGCTGAGCCGGCAGGGGCAGCAGGCCGTGCGGGACCAGGCCGTTTTCCTGCCGTTGCGCGGGTTCCAGGCCCAGCGCGCCGGCGCGCTGCTCGGCGCGCCGGCACACGGGGCGCAACCATGAGGCCGGCCCGGAAGGGAAGGTCGCCACGCGCCTGGGCCCGCGCGGGACGGGGCGCCGCGTGGCTCGCGCTGTGCCTGGCCTGCGGCGCGAGCCTGGCGGCCGAACCCACGCTGCACCTGGCGCATCGCTTTCCGATCCCGGGGGCGGCGCCGGTGCGCGCGATCGCCTTCGGGCCCGGCGGCACCGACGCCTACGTCGCCGCCGGCAGCGAGCTGCGCGACTACCGGGCGGCGACCGCGCAGCTGGCCGGCACGCTGGCGCTGCCCGCGCCCGTCGCCGACATCGCGATCGACTCCGCCGGCCGCACCGGCTTCGCCGTGCTGACCGCGCCGGCGCAACTGGTGATCTTCCGGCTGCAGCCGCTGAAGATCGCCGCATCGACCGCGCTGACCGACGGGACGCCTTCGGCGCTGCTGTTCGACGCCGGCGCGCACGCGCTGCTGGTGGAAAGCGCCCAGGCGGGGACGGTCACCAAGGTCGATGCGGCCACCGGCCGGCGCCTGGCCTCGCTGCGGATGCAGGGCAGCCTGCGGCAGATGGCGGCCGACGGCCGCGGCACGCTCTACGTCGCCGACATGGCGCACGACGCTATCGACGTGGTGGACGAGGCGCGCATGAAATACCTCGGCGCCATCCCCGTCGCGGGCTGCAAGGGCCCGAGCGGACTGGCCATCGACCGGGTCGGCCGGCGGCTGTTCGTCGGCTGCGCCGACGGCACGCGCTACGTCGTCGACACCGACCTCGGCTTCACCTTCGAACGGCTGCCCTCGCCCTTGCGCGGCAGCTCGCGCATGGTGTTCGCGTTTCACCCGTTCGGCGCCGCCGGCTGGAAGGGCGCCGCCATCGGTGCCGACCAGAATGGCCGCCTCGCGCTGGTCAGGATGAACGCGTTCGTCAACTACACCGCCGCCGGCGATTACCCCCTACCCGGAAACTTCGAAGCGATGGCACTCGACCAAGACACGCACCAGTTGTGGCTCGCCCTCGGCCAGCCGTCCTCCGCCGGGAAGGCGGCCGCCGCGGTCGAGCTGTGGACCCTGGGCGCGACGGCGGAGGTGTCGAAATGAAGCGCCGCATCCGCTGGTCGGTCGCCGTCGGCGGCTTCCTGTGCGCCTGTGCGCTCGGCCTGTCGACGGCATGCGCGGCGATGCTGCCGCCGTCGTCGCTGAAGGGCAAGACGGTGCTGCTGGTGACCGGCGCCACGCCCGCCGGCGAGCCGAACGACGATGCCCTGGTGCGCCGGCACCTGCAAGCGCTGGGCTTCACGGTGAAGACCGTCGACGACGGTGCGCCCGAGAGCGCGGCCAAGGGCGCCAGCCTGATCGTGATCTCCTCCACCGCCGACGCGCATCGCCTGGGCGATCGCTACGCCGACGCCGCCATCCCGCTGTTCACCTGGAACACCTTCGACTACCCCAACCTGGGCATGACCGGCACCGAGCTGCACCATGATTTCGGCGTGATCGATCCGCTCCAGCACTACGCCGACAGCTTCATGATCCTCTACGGCTACGGCGCCAACACCACCTCGGACATCAGCCAGGCGGTGGGGCTCAAGCCGCAGCTGTTCGGCACGCTCTACCTGGAGCCGGGCGATGCCGGCTGGGGCAGGCCCGGGCCGGGCGGCACGGTGATCGCCGACTTCGACGGCCAGCCGAACATGGCGGCGGTGTTCACCTACGAGCGCGACGCCAGCATGCTTTCGCGGCGGACGGCGCCCGCGCGCCGGGTGGGCTTCTTCCTGGGCAACGGCAATTTCCACCTGCTCACCGCCGTGCACGGGCCGGCCGCCAGCGATCCCCAGCTGCACAGCTGGGCGATCGGACTGAAGCTGTTCGACGCGGCCGTGCGCTGGGCGGCGAGCCCGCCGCCGCCGGTCGCGCCGTATGACCCCGCCGCGCTGGATGCACGGCTCAGCCGCGCGGCGCATGGCAAGAAGCTGCTCTACGTCGAGCGCGTCAATGCCGGCGAGGGGCGGGTGGCGGACGAGCACATCGTGGCGCATCTGCGCAGCCTCGGTTTCGAGGTCGACATCGCCGACCAGATGGAGCCGCAATCGCGTGCCGACGGCGAGAACCTGGTGATCATTTCCTCGACCTGCTCGAAGTACAAGCTCGCCAACAAGTACGTCGACGTGAAGGTGCCGGTGATCACGCTGGAGGGCCTGTACGCCGACGCCATGCACCTTGCCGGGCTCCATCGCTACGTCGACTATGGCGAGCACGGCGAGGAGAAAGAGAGCGACGACCCGCCCGACAACTACCTCGACATCGTCGGCGCGTGGAGCCCGATGGCGGCCGGCCTGCCGCCCGGCCTGGTCGAGTTCACCCGGCATCCGGGCGTGCTGAAGTGGGCGCGGCCCACACCCGATGCGGTGGTGATCGCCACCCTGCCCAACGCGCCCAGCGAGCGGGCGATCTTCGGATACCCCAAGGGCTCGGTGATGGCTGGCGGCTTCGTCGCCCCGGCCCGACGCGCCCTGCTGCCGCTGGACAACCCCTCGTATGACGATCTCACCGCCCAGGGCAAGGCCTTGTTCGATGCCGTCGTGTTGTGGTCGGTCGGCGGCGGTGGGTAGCCGCCGGCCGTGAAGCCGCGCCGTGTCCTGTCGGCGCTGGAGGGCGCCTCGTTGTGCGCGTCCCCCCTCCAGCGCTCCGGCAGGGCTTGGGCCGTGCGGATGCGGCTCGCGCTGGCCATGGCGGTCGCCGCAGGCGCTCCGGCGAGCGCCATGCCGCTGCCGCGCGCGGGCCGGCCGCCGGCGGTCGCTACGACGGCCGGCGACGGCTTGCGCTGCCTCGGTGCCAGCACCATGCAGCCGCTGCTGGCGGCCTGGGCGCGCGCCTTCCACATGCACCGGCCACGGGCCGCCGTCGAGATCGGCGACCGCAGCCATTACTCGGCCGAAGGCGTGGCCGCCGCGCTGGCCGGGCAGGCGAACTGCATCAGCTTCGCGCGGGAGCCTTTCCCGGCGGAAAGGGCCGCGTTCGAACGCCGCCTGGGGCAGGCGCCGATCGTGATTCCCGTCGCGGGAGGAAGCTATGCGACGCCGCACGGCACCTTCGCGCTGGCCGTCTACGTCAACCGCGCGAACCCGCTGCGCGGGCTGACGCTGCCTCAGCTGGCCGCGCTATTCTCCGGCGCGCCCGCGCCCGGCGGGCAGCAGCCACTGGCGACGTGGGGGCAACTGGGCCTGCGCGGAGACTGGGCCGCGCGCCCGATCCACCTCTACGGCATGACGCCCCGGCGCGCCTCGGGCAACCCGCCCGGCATCGTCAACTTCCTGGACCGGCGCGTCCTCGGCGCGCGCCGCTGGCGCCGCGACCTGCGCGTGCAGGTCGATGCGCCGGGCACCAGCGCGCTGGCGGCGATCGTGCGGAGTGTGGGCGCGGATCCGGACGGCATCGGCTACAGCGGTTTCGGCTATGCCGGCGGCGCCGTGCGGGCGTTGCCGCTCGCCGTGGCGCGGGGCGCGCCGTTCCGTGCGGGCACGCCGGCCGAGGTGGCCGCGGGCCGCTATGCGCTGGCCAGGACGATCTACCTGGGCTTTCCCCGTACCGGCACCGGCGGACTGAGTCCCGCGGCCTGCCGTTTCCTCTCCTTCGTGCTGGGCGCCGAAGGGCAGCGGCTGGTCGCGCAGGACCGCATGCACTTCGATCCGCTCACGCCCGCGCAGGATCGCGCCGCCCGTGCCGCGCTGGCGCGGGAGGGACTTTGCGAGGCCTCCCCGCCGACCGCGGATGCACGGCCGCCGCACCCGCGCCCCGGCTACATCGAACGGAACGGCGCGGTGCGGATCGTCGGCTACAACGACATGCGCTGGATGCTGGAGGCCCTGGATCGCCGCTTCGAGTCGACGCATCCCGGCATCCGCTTCGACCTGGTGCTCGAGGGAACCCGCACGGCGCCAGCCGCGCTGGCCGACGGCAGCAGCCTGTTCGCGCCGATGGGCGCCGAGTTCACGGACCAGGCGCTCGCCCGCTATCGACGACGCGTCGGTGCCGACCCGCTCAGGTTCCGCGTCGCGCATGCCGCACTGGACCCGCGCGCGCGTTCCTCGCCGCTGGCCGTGTTCGTGAACCCGGCCAATCCGCTGAGCACGATCAGCATGCGCCAGTTGCGCGCCATCTTCGCCGCGCCGACGCGGCTGACCGAGGGCATGCAGCTGGGGCTGGGCGGCGCCTGGGCGCATTGGCGCATCCACCCATGCGGTCTCGCGGCGGATACCGCGCTGGGTGTCTTCATGCGCCGCCACCATTTCGCTGGCGCACCCTATGCCGCCAGCTACCGCGGGTTCCGCGAATCGACCCAGGTGCTGCGGCAGGTGGCAGCCGATCCCTCGGCGTTGTGCCTTGCCGACCTCAACCAGGCCAGCCCGGCCGTGCGCGTCGTCGGCATACGCCTGCCCGCCGGCGCTGGCGTGACGCGCGGCTCGCAGCAGGACATCGTCTCCGGTCGCTATCCGCTGGACCGCCATCTTTATGTCTATCTGCGGTCGCCGCTCGCCCGGCGCGGCGACTCGCTGGCTTGCGCCTATCTGGATCTGATGCTCTCCGCGCCAGGCCAGCGGATCATCGCCGCCTCTGCACCCGGCTACCTGCCACTGAGCGCTGCGGAGCGGGCGATCGAACGTCGTCGCCTGCACCTCGCCGGCTGCGATCGGCCCGTGTCCCGGGTGCTACCGACCTTCCTGCCCGAGGCGAATCCCCATGCCGAACTGCAGTGACGACCTTGGCTTCTGCTGTCTGCGAAGAGCGTTTGCAGTCAGCCCCGAACGCCGCTTCCTTTCCGGCGTCACGGCGCCGCCAGCCGGTACCTGGCCGGCAGGGCATCGCCATGACCTTTCCTAGCGCCGCAATGACCAACAGTAGCTTGCCCTGATATTTGCTAATGATTGACTAAGCCGCATCCGCCAGACTGAAGAGCATGGATCATTCCCGAGTTGCCTCCCCGCCCGCTGCCTTCAGGCCATGGGCACGTCATGCGGCGCGACATGCGACCGCCATCGGCATCGCGCTGGCGCTTTGCGGCTGCGCGAGCTACCGGCCGCTGCCGCTGGGCGATGGGCACGGTGCCGCCAGCGTGGCCGGGCTCAGCGCACCGACGTCGTCGATGCCGCCGTCGGCGTTGCCCGCGCATCGCTTCGATCCTGCCGATGGGCTGGATGTCACCGAAGTGGCGATGCTGGCGCTGGCGAACAGCCCGGAATTGCGGCTCAGGCGCGACGAACTCGGCATCGCCAGGGCGCAGGCCTTCGCGGCCGGGCTGCTGCCCGATCCGCAGCTGGGCCTGGCGGCCGATTTTCCGCGCCAGTCCGGTGCCGGCCTCAGCACCGCCTACAACCTCGGCCTGAGCGAGGACATCAGCGCCTTGCTGACGCGCTCCACCCGCCGCACCGCCGCCCGCGAGCAGGCCCACCAGGTCAACCTCGACCTGCTGTGGGCCGAATGGCAGACGGTGGCGCAGGCGCGGCTGCTGTTCGACCAGGTGCTGAACCTGCGCGCGCAGCAGGCGCGGCTGGCGACCGAGCAGGCCGCGCTGGCCGGCATCGGCGGCCATATCCAGGCGGCGCTGGCCGCCGGCAACCTCACCTACGACAGCGCCAGCGCCGGCCTCAACGCCGAGGCCGACGTGCGCAAGCGGCTGGCCGATACCGCGATCGCGCGGCACCAGGCGGAGAGCGACCTGCACCTGTTGCTGGGGCTGGCGCCGGACGCGCCGCTCGACCTGGTGGGCGCGCCCTACCAGGTGTCGCCCACGCCGGCGCAGCTGCACGCGGCGCTGCACGGCCTGCCGCAGCGGCGGCCCGACCTGCTCGCCCTGCAGGCCGGCTACGCCGCGCAGCAGGCCAGGTTGCGAGGCGCGATCCTGGCCCAGTTCCCGGCCCTGACCATCGGCTTCAACACCGCCCGCGACACCAGCGCGGTGTATACCAACGGGCTCAGCATCGGCATCACCCTGCCGCTGTTCGACCGCAACCGCGGCAACATCGCGATCGAACGGGCAACCCGCCAGCAGCTGCACGACGACTATGCGGCGCGGCTGCTGGCCACGCGCATCGACATGCAGCGCATCGACCGCGACCTGGCCACGCTCGATCGCCAGCTGGCGACGCTGGCCCCGCATGCACGGCAGCTCGACCAGGCCCGCGCCGCCGCCGAGCGGGCCTGGCCGGCCGGCACGCTGGACTGGCCGACCTACCTGGCGATCCGCAGCAACGCGCTCGCCACCGACATGGATCTGCTGGCCGCCCGGCAGGAGCGCGCGCGCCTGTCGATCGCGCTGGAGGTCCTGCTCGGCAACACCGATCTCGCCGCCACTTCGTCCCACTCCACGTCAGCAGCCACGCCATGAATCGTTCCCTCATTCTCCCCGCCCTGTGCGCGTTGCTGTTGTCCGGCCTGTTGCTGGGTTGCGGCAAGGCGGCGTCGGATGACGACGAGGCCGCCGCGCCCGCCGGCGAGGTCGCGGTGACCACGGCCGTGCCCGTGCAGCAGACCTTCCACGACAGCATCGAGGCCTGGGGCAGCGCCGCCGGCGACCCGCAGCATGTGCGCTCGATCAGCCTCGGCCACGGCGGCCAGGTCACCGCGCTGCAGGTCGCGGCAGGGCAGACCGTGAAGCGCGGCCAGCCGCTGCTGACGGTCACGCCGGACCCGACCGCCCGCAGCGCCTACCAGCAGGCGCAGACGGCGCTGACGGCGGCCCGCGGCGAACTCGCGCGCACCGGGCAACTGGCGGCGCAGCGGCTGGCCACCCAATCGCAACTGGCCGCCGCGCAGAAGGCGCTGGCCGATGCGCAGTCGGCCCTCGACGCGCAGCGCGCGCTCGGCGGCGGCGCCGCCACCGAAACCGTCGACGCGCCGGCCGACGGCGTGGTCACCGCGCTGCAGGTGGGGCTGGGCGAGCGGGTGGCGGCGAACGCGCCGTTGCTCAGCTTCACCCCGGCGCACGCCTTGCTCGCCGTGCTCGGCGTGCAGCCGCAGGACGGCGCGCAGCTGCGCACCGGCATGCCGGTGCAGCTGCAGCCGGTCTACGGCACGCACGAAACCTTCATCGGCCACCTGCGCATGGTCGGCCAGTCGATCGATCCGCAGACCCGCCTGCTGCCGGCGCAGGTCGAGCTGCCGGCCGCCGCCAGCGCGACCCTGGTGGCCGGCACCGCGCTGGATGCGCGGATACGCACCGCGGACTTCACCGCCTGGGCGGTGCCGCGTGCGGCGGTGCTGCATGACGGGCAGGGCGACTACCTGTTCCAGATCGAGCACGGCCACGCCAAGCGGATCGACGTGAAACTGCGCAGCCCGGCCGGCGACACCGTCGGTGTCGAGGGGCCGCTCGACCCCAAGGCCAAGGTGATCGTGCTCGGCGTGTACGAGCTGCACGATGGCGACGCGGTGCGGGAGTCCGCCAAGTGAGCCTCACGGTATGGATGCAGCGGCATCGCCGCTCGCTGCTGTTCCTGGCGCTGATGCTGGCGATCGGCGGCATCGCCAGCGCGTTGATGATGCCGGTGGCGCTGTTTCCCAACGTGGCGTTTCCGCGCGTGCAGGTGACGCTGGACGCGGGCGACCGTCCCGCCGACCAGATGGCGATCGAGGTGACCACGCCGGTGGAGGAGGCGGTGCGCCGGGTGCGCGGCGTGCGCAACGTGCGCTCCACCACCAGCCGCGGCAGTGCCGACATCGCGGTCACCTTCGACTGGGGCGCGGACATGGCCGCCGCCCTGCAGGGGGTGAACGCGGCGGCCGGCCAGGTGCTGCCGCAGCTGCCCGCCGGCACCCAGCTCAGCACCCGGCGGATGGATCCCACCACGTTCCCGATGCTGGCCTACAGCCTGCGCTCGCACACGCTCTCGCCCAGCGCGCTGCACGACCTGGCCGAGTACCAGCTGCGCCCGCTGCTCAGCGGCATCAACGGGGTCGGCCAGGTCAAGGTGCAGGGCGGCGAAGTCGCCGAGTTCCACGCCGACATCGATCCGGGCAAGCTGCGCGCGTTCAACCTCAGCCTGGCCGAGGTGAGCGCGGCGGTCACCCGGGCGGCGACCATCCAGGCGATGGGCCGCGTGTCCGACCACTACAAGCTCTACCTGCTGCTGGCCAACAACCAGCCCAACACGCTGGCCGCGCTGCGCGCGATCGTGCTGCGCGCCGGGCCGCAGGGCGTCGTGCGCCTCGGCGACGTGGCGCGGGTGAGCCTCAGCCACGTGCCGCAGTGGATCAAGGTCAACGCCGACGGCCAGGACGCGGTGCTGCTGCAGGTCTACCAGCAGCCGAACGGCAACAGCGTGCAGATCGCCAGGGACGTGCGCCAGCGGCTGGCCGACTTCGCGCCGCAGATGCCCGCCGGCGTGAAGGTGGCCAACTGGTACGACCAGACCCAGCTGGTGACCAGCGCCGCCGGCAGCGTGCGCGACGCGATCCTGATCGGCATCGTACTGGCGGGACTGGTGCTGTTCGTGTTCCTGCGCAACACGCGGGTGATCCTGATCGCCCTGATCGTGGTGCCGGCGGTGCTGGCGATCACCGTGCTGCTGCTGTACGTGCTGGGCATGAGTTTCAACATGATGACGCTGGGCGGCATGGCCGCCGCGGTGGGGCTGATCATCGACGACGTGATCGTGATGCTCGAGCACATCATGCGCCGGCTCGGCGGCGACCAGGACCCGCGCCAGGTGCACGAGCGCATCGCCGGCGCGGCGTGGGAGTTCACCCGTCCGCTCACCGGCTCCAGCGCGGCCACGGTGATCATCTTCCTGCCGCTGGCGTTCCTGTCCGGCGTCACCGGCGCGTTCTTCAAGGCGCTGTCGCTGACCATGGCCAGCGCGCTGATCATTTCCTACCTGCTGACCTGGATCGCCGTGCCGCTGCTGGCCGAGCGCTTCCTCGACCAGCGCCATCGCACCGAGCACCCGCCGGGCCGTTTCACCCAGCGCATGATGGCCGCCTACGAGCGCACCCTGCAGCATTGGCTCAGGCGGCCGCTGCTGGTGCTGCTGCTGGTGGTTCCGCTGCTGCTGGCCGGCGGCTTCGCCTACACGCGGGTCGGCACCGGTTTCATGCCGCAGATGGACGAGGGCGGCTTCATCCTCGATTACCTGTCACCCCCCGGCACCTCGCTGGAGGAGACCGACCGCCTGCTGCGCCAGGCCGAGGCGATCATCCGCGCCAATCCCTACGTGGACACCTATTCGCGGCGTACCGGCCTGCAGCTGGGTGGCGGCGTCACCGAGGCCAACCAGGGCGACTTCTTCGTGCGCCTGAAGAACGGCTCGCGGCCCTCGACCGAGCAGGTGATGGAACAGATCCGCACCCAGGTCGAACAGAAGGTGCCGGGGCTGGACATCGAGCTCTCGCAGCTGATGGAGGACCTGATCGGCGACCTGGTGGCGGTGCCGCAGCCGATCGAGGTGAAGCTGTACGGCGACAACGCGGCCGAGCTCGACGCCGCCGCCGAGAAGGTGGCCGCCGCGGTCGGCAAGATCAACGGCGTGGTCGGCGTGCGCAACGGCATCAACCCGGCGGGCGACGCGCTGGTCGTGCATGTGGATGCGACCAGGGCCGCGCTGCAGGGGCTCGATCCGGTCGGCGTGACCGACCAGGTGGCCGCCGCGGTCGACGGCGTGGTGGCCGCGCAGTTGCCCGAAGGCGGCAAGGTGGTCGGCGTGCGCGTGCGCCTGCCCGACGACGCGCATCAGCGGCTGGAACAGGTGGCCGCGCTGCCGATCCGCGCCGCCGACGGGCACCTGCTGCCGCTGTCGCAGGTGGCGACGATCGAGCAGGTGCAGGGCCAGCCCGAGATCAACCGCGACAACCTCAAGCGCATGGTCGCGGTGACCGGCCGCATCAGCGGGCGCAGCCTGGGTTCGGCGATGGCCGACGTGAAGCAGGTGATGGCGCGCAAGGACATGCTGCCCAAGGGCATGTTCTACGAGCTCGGCGGCGTCTACAAGCAGCAGCAGCAGGCGTTCCGCGGCCTCACCATCGTGATGCTGGCGGCGATCGCGCTGGTGTTCACGCTGCTGCTGTTCCTGTACGAGAGCTTCCGCGTGGCGCTGGCGATCCTGGCGATGCCGTTGCTGGCGCTGCCGGCGGTGTTCATCGGGCTGTGGGTCACCGGCATCGAGCTCAACATCTCCTCGATGATGGGCATGACGATGATCGTGGGCATCGTCACCGAGGTGGCCGTGTTCTATTTCTCCGAGCTGCAGCAGGCCGAAACCGACCAGGCCGCGGCGGCGTCGCTGCACGATGCCCTGCACGAGGCCGGCCGCCACCGTACCCGGCCCATCCTGATGTCGACGA
This sequence comes from Lysobacteraceae bacterium, assembly GCA_028866435.1. Lineage (GTDB taxonomy): Bacteria > Pseudomonadota > Gammaproteobacteria > Xanthomonadales > Rhodanobacteraceae > Rhodanobacter. Next base: position 33,762 of record JAGWIC010000017.1, read on the forward strand.
TCGCCGCCATGCTCACCCTGCTGCCGCTGGCGCTGGCGATCGGCCAGGGCTCGCAGATGCAGCAGCCGCTGGCGGTGGCGATCATCGCCGGCCTGCTGGTGCAGGTGCCGCTGGTGTTGCTGGTGATGCCGGTGCTGTACTCGCTGCTGCGCCGCCGCGATACCCCGCCGGCATGATGCCCGCGCCGCTTTTCCACCGTTTCCCGCCCCAGGCCTCCTTCATGCAGAAACTGTTTCGCTCCATCGTGCCGGCCTCGCTGTTGCTGCTGGCGTTGCCCCTGGCGGCCCACGCCGCGCCGCCCGCGCCCGCGCTGCGCGTGTTGTCGAGCCTGCCGCTGGGCGGCACCGGCGGCTGGGACTACCTGAGCTTCGACGCGGCGCATCGGCACCTGTTCGTCAGCCGTGGCGACCGCGTGCTGGTGATCGACGTCGACCGCCAGCGCCAGGTCGGCACCATCGCCGGCACCGACGGCGTGCATGGCATTGCGCTGGCGCCCGCGCTCGGCCGCGGCTTCACCAGCAACGGCAAGGCGGCCGCGGTCACCGAGTTCGACCTGGCCACGCTGAAGACCGTCGCCACCATCAGCGGCACCGGCAAGAAACCCGATGCCATCGTCTACGACCCCGCGTCGCACCACGTGCTCACCTTCAACGGCGACAGCGACTCGGCCAGCGTGATCGACCCGGCCAGGGGCAGGGTGATCGCCACCATCGCGCTGCCAGGGCGGCCGGAGTTCGCCGTGTCCGACGGCGCCGGCCACGTCTACGTGAACCTCGAGGACAAGTCCGAACTGGTCCAGCTCGACACCGCCAGCGACAAGGTGCTGCAGGTGTGGCCGCTGGCGCCGTGCCGCTCGCCCAGCGGCCTGGCCATCGACGTGCGCCGTCGCCGCCTGTTCTCGGTCTGCGACAACCGGTTGATGGCGGTCACCGACGCCGGCGACGGCCGCCAGGTCGCCAGCGTGCCGATCGGCAACGGTCCGGACGCGGTGGTGTTCGACGCCGCCACGTCGACGATCTACAGCTCCAACGGCGACAGCGGCACGATCACCGCCGTGCACGAGGACGGCCCCGACCGCTACCGCGTCGTCGCCACCATTCCCAGCCAGGTCAGCGCCCGCACCCTGGCGCTGGACCCCAGGCTGCACCGGCTGTACCTCTCGGCCGCGCGGCAGGGCAAGACCCGGCAGGCGAACGGCTGGCCGACGATCGAGCCGGGCAGCTTCGCCATCCTCACCGTCGGCCGGCCCTGACGGCCCGCGTCGCGGCTCGGCCGCTCAGCGCGCGACGGAGTCCAGCGGCGGCGCGGCCGCAGCGGGCGGCGGTGTGATCGCCGAGGCATCGACGGCGGCGGACGGCTCGGCGGCTGCCGGTGGCGCGGTCAGTTCGACCCGGTTCCGGCCCTGCGACTTGGCCAGGTAGAGCGCCACGTCCGCGTCATGAAACCATGCCGCGGCATCGTCGAAGGCCATGCTCGTTTCGGCGATGCCGATGCTCAGGGTCCAGACGCCGGGACCTTCGGCGCCCACCCGTTCGCCGTGCAGGCGGATCCGCTCGCCCACCAGCCGCGCCGCCCCCACGTCGGTCTCGGGCAGCAAAACGGCAAACTCGTCGCCACTGAGCCGGCCGGCCACGTCGCCGTCGCGGTTGTTCATGCACAGCACATAGGCCACCTTGCGCAGCAGCGCATCGCCGGCAGCGTGCCCATGGACATCGTTGACCTGCTTGAGCCCGTCCACGTCGATCAGGATCAGCGACGCCTGGCGCCGGTTGCGGCGGAACCGCAGCAGCTCGCGCTCGCTGGCCTCGACGATGGCGGTGCGGTTGGGCAGCTGGGTCAGCGCGTCGGTGCGGCTGAGCAGGGTCAGCTTGCGGTTCTGTTCGCGCAAATGCTTGGCCATGGCGAAGGTCACCAGGCTCAAGTGCGCCGGAAAGAGCAGCAGCAGCGGCACGCACGCGACCACGTCCCACATGGTGCTGAGCGGATCGAAATGAAACCCGACCAGTCCGATCGCTGCCAGCGCCGCCAGGAACTGCGCTGGCAAGGACGAGCGGAATTGCTCCCAGCCACCCATGCTGAGGTGTTCCATCGACAGCATCGACAGCAGCACCACGCTGGTCAGCACGTTGAAATGCATGAACACCACCCAGGAGCTGCCCAGGGCGGCGTCGATCCTGAAGTTGATTGCCTCGCGTTGTGCCGGGTGCTCCGCATGGCTGGTCAGCACGCGCGCGACCGGCGGCCACAGCAGGGCGCAGCTCGCCATCCACGCCCACAACCAGGCGGGGGTCTGGTGCTGCGCCAGCACCGAGCACACCGGCAGCGCACCCAGGATCAGCCCGATCGTGCGTACGCGGTAGACCTTCCGGATGTTCTGGCGCCGAGTGCTGTGCATGACCTTGTCGATACGAAACCCACACGAGCGGCCGTAGCCTTGGCGCCGGTCGCTGGCCCGCGACGTCTAAACCCGCGCGGTACGACCTCTGTCGGCGCGCCGCAGCATTACTTGAGCGCACCGGTCGCCACGGCAGCCCACCCGATTGACCGCTTGTGGGCCGCAGCACAGAATCGACCCGACGACGCATGGCCAGGCCACGGCTGCTGCGGCGCACAAGCCGCCTCGCCGGCGAACCCGATGACGCGGCACTCACACCGGCGCAAGCACGATGCGCGCCGACCACCACAGCAAGGAGCCGCCAGTGAATCAGCAAGGGAACCTGTCAACGCATCGTCTCCGTCCGTCCCGGGCGCTGGTAGCCCGCATTCCTGCACAGCGCAGGCATCCCCTGGCCGCGGCGTGTGCCGCGGCCCTGCTCTGGGTGATGACCGGCCCGGTCGCCATGGCGCAGGCGACCGCGGAAGCGCCGTCCGGGAAAGCCGCCGAGGCCGCGCCGGCCGCGGGCAAACCCGCGGCGAAGGCGCCGCCCGCCGCCGCCAAGAAGGTCAAACCCGCGGCCACCGAGCTCGGTGCCGTCGTGGTCACCGGCATCAGCAGCAGCATCGAGAGCGCGCTCAAGATCAAGGAACACGCCAACGACATCGTCGAGGCGATCTCCGCCGAGGACATCGGCAAGCTGCCCGACGTCAGCATCGCCGACAGCCTGGCGCGGCTGCCGGGCCTGGCGACGCAGCGGGTGGACGGCCAGGCCAGCGCCATCTCGATCCGCGGCCTTTCGCCCGACTTCGCCGGCACCACGCTGGACGGGCGCGAGCAGGCCACCATCGGCGAGAATCGCGGCGTCCAGTACGACCAGTACCCGGCCGAGCTGATCAATGGAGCGACCGTCTACAAGACCCCCGACGCCAGCCTGGTCGGCCAGGGCCTGTCCGGCACGGTGGACCTGCACACCATCAATCCACTGGACCTGGCCGGGCGCGCCCTGGTGTTCAACGTGCGCGGCGAACGCAACAGCAACGGCAACCTCAACCCCGGTACCGGCACCGGCGAGAACGGCCATCGCGTGAGCTTCTCCTATGTCGACCAGTTCCTCGACCACACCCTGGGCCTCGCCATCGGCCTTGCCCAGGTCGATCAGCCGATCCAGGAAAAGCAGTACCAGGCGTGGTGGTGGAGCGCGGACAACGGCTCGGCCGGCATCGACCAGAACTGGGGCGGGCCGCACACGCCGGGCATGCCGGACAACCTGATTTCGCAGGAAGGCATGCAGTTGCGCGCGCAGTCGCAGAACCAGAAGCGCAACGGCCTGATGGGCGTGCTCGAGTGGGCGCCCAACGAGTACTACTACTCCAAGCTCGACCTGTACTACTCCACCTTCGACCGGGAGAAATACACCAACGGCGCGCAGTGGTCGAGCAGCCCGTGGGACAACATCTCCTACGCCAACGTGGCGACCTCGCCGGGTTCGCCGCTGCCGATCGTCACCTCCGGCACGATCAATGGCATCGCGCCGATCATGCAGAACGAATACACCCGGGAAAAGGACAAGCTGTATTCGATCGGCTGGAACAACAAGCTCACCGTCGACGACTGGACCGCGATGGCCGACCTGTCGTCCTCCAGCGCCACGGTGCACCTGCATGACGCCTACCTGTTCAGTGGCCTGGCCAATGGCGGGCTGACCAGCGTCGCGTTCAACACGCCGGCCGGCTCCGGCTATCCCGATTTCAGCCCGGCCGTCGACCTGGGCAACCCCGCCAACGTGGTGTTCACCGACCCGACCGGCTACGGCTACGACGGTCGCCAGGAGCTGGACAGTCAGGTCGACAAGATCCACGCCCTGCGCCTGCAGCTGAGCCATCCGCTGGGCTGGATCTTCAGCAACGTGGATCTGGGCTTCGCCTATTCGGACCGCACCAAGACCAAGCAGGCCAACGTCGACTTCGCCTGGCTCAACGGCAACGGCTCCACCCAGGGCACCTACCAGAACCACTTCAGCGCGCCGATCGACCCCGGCCTGCTGTACAACCCCACCTCGCTGGGCTACGGCGGCATTGCGGGCATCGTCGACTACAACGTGCTCGGCGCGCTGGCCAGCCAGTTCTACCTCACCCCGCAAAACGGGCAGGGCGACTGGAGCCGCAATTACAGGGTCGAGGAAAAGGTACCGCTGGCCTACGTCAAGTTCGACATCGACACCACCCTGGCCGGCATCCCGCTGGGTGGCAACGTCGGTGTGCAGATGGTGCACACCGAACAGTCGTCCCGGGCCCTGCAGACCGACGGCAATACCCTGGTCGGCAGCATTTCCGGTGGCGCCACGTACAACAACGTGCTGCCCAGCCTGAATCTCAAGGCCGACCTCGGCGACCGGCAATACCTGCGCTTCGGCCTGGCCAAGACCATGGCGCGCGGCCGCATCGACGACGAGAAGGTGTCCACCTCGGCCGGCGTGTCGCAAATCACCAACGGTCCGGCGGCGGGCCAGGTGCTGTGGTCCGGCAGCGGCGGCAACCCCCGGTTGAAGCCTTACGTCGCGGTCGGCACCGACCTGTCGTGGGAAAAATATTTCGGCAAGGCAAGCTACGTAGCGGTGGCGGTGTTCCACAAGAACCTGCTCAACTACATCTACAACAAGACCGTCCTCGACTACAACTTCTCCGGCTACACCAACGACACGCCGACCCTGGTGCCGACCAGCATCTATGGCGCCTTCACCACGCCCGAAAACGGCACCGGCGGCAAGATGGATGGCCTGGAGCTGTCCGGCGCGCTGGAAGGCGGCCTGATCGCCCGTGCGCTGGAGGGTTTCGGCGTGCAGGCCAACTATTCGCTCACCAACAGCTCGATCCCGACCAGTTCCGTCTCGTCGATCCCCGGCGGTCCGCACACCTTGCCCGGCCTGTCGCGGCAGGTGGCCAACCTGACCGTGTTCTACGAACGCTACGGCTTCTCGGCGCGCGTGGCCGAGCGTTATCGCTCGTCGTTCACCGGCGAGGCGGTGGCCCTGTTCGACCAGCTCGGCTACACCACGATCCTGGCCAACCGGCAAACCGACCTGCAACTGGGCTATGCCTTCGACCATGGCCGCTGGAACGGCCTGTCGATCCTGCTGCAGGTCAACAATCTCACCAACACCCCCGATTCGACGGTGCAGTTCGCCACGCTGCCCAACAACGTGCCGTTGACCCGTCCGCTGGAGTACGACACCTGGGGACGCACCGTGCTGCTCGGCTTCAACTACAAGATCTAGGAGCGTGGGCGGCAGAAACGTTTGAGGCGAAAGGTCCGGCTACGAGCACAGGTTTTCGACGATACGCCGGCCCATGGTGGTTCCATGGGCCAAGCAGCGGCGGCTAGTGGACCGCAGGCGGGGCCTTGCAGCCCAGACGCTTTCTGCCGCCCACGCTCCTGGCAGGCTGTCGGGCGTTGCCGTGCGGCGCCCGATCTTCCCCCGGTGTGACCCCCGCTGCGATTGCCGGTCTGCGGGCGGGCCTCGGCCGCGTTAGCATGGGCGCCAGGGAAGTGGAAGTCAGCGCCGTTCGAGTGCCTCGCCGCAGACCGGGTGCCTGCAATCCGTCAGGCGGATGATTCAACACAACGAGGCGGCCCATGGTCGGCAAGCAGTGGTGGGGATGGATGGCGGTCGCGCTGGCGACCATCGGTGCGGGCGGCTGGCCCGGCGCCACCGTGGCCGCGGCGCGGCCTGACGGCGTGGACCGGCGGCTGCCGGCGCCGACCCGCTACCGCGACTGGCCGGCGATCAGGAGCCGCTTCGGCGCCGATCCCGCGCTGGACGCGCGCGTGCGCAAGATCGTGGCGGGCATGACGCTGGCGCAGAAGATCGGCCAGATGACGCAGGCCGAGATCAAGTCGATCACCCCGGACGAGGTGCGCCGATACTACATCGGCTCGGTGCTCGACGGCGGCGGCTCCTGGCCGGCCGGCAACAAGCATGCCGGCATCCGCGACTGGCTGGCGCTGTCCGACGCCTACTACGACGCCTCGATGGCCACCGACATGGCGATCAAGGTGCCGGTGATCTGGGGCATCGATGCCGTGCACGGCGACAACAACGTGTTCGGCGCCACCCTG
>JAGWIC010000018.1 GCA_028866435.1 Lysobacteraceae bacterium
CGCTACAACGGCACCAAGACGGTGGCGATCACGCCGGACTACGCCGAGGTCGCCAAGCTCACCGATCACTGGCTGCATCCCAAGCAGGGCACCGACGCGGCGCTGGCGTTCGCCTTCGGCCACGTCATCCTGAAGGAGTTCCACGTCGACCGGACGGTGCCGTATTTCAACGACTACTGCCGCCAGTACAGCGACATGCCGTTGCTGGTGCAGCTGGAGCGGCGGGCCGATGGCCGGCTGGTGCCGGGGCGCTTCCTGCGCGCCAGCGACCTGGGCGGGCTGGGCGAGGCGAATCATCCGGACTGGAAGACCCTGGCCTGGGACGAGAACAGCGGGCAGATCGTCGTGCCCAACGGCTCGGTCGGCTTCCGCTGGGGCGAGCAGGGCAAGTGGAACATCGAGGAAAAGGACAGCGCCGGTCGCGCCACCCGCCTGCGCCTGAGCCTGGCCGACTTCAACGACGGCATCGAGGCGGTCAGCTTCCCCTACTTCGGCGGCATCGAGCACGATCGCTGGACCGCCTCGAAATTCGACGACGTGCTCGAGCGCAACATTCCGGTCCGCAAGCTGCAGCTGGCCGACGGCAAGCAGTGGGAAGTGGCCACCGTGTACGACCTGCTGCTGGCGCAGTACGGCGTCGACCGCGGGTTCGGCGGCGGCAACGTGGCCAGCAGTTTCGACCAGGATCTGCCCGGCACACCGGCGTGGCAGGAAAGGATCACCGGCGTGCCGCGCGCCGAGGTGATCGAGATCGCCCGCGAATTCGCCGACACGGCCGCCAAGACCGGCGGCCGCAGCATGATCATCGTCGGCGCCGGCATGAACCACTGGTTCCACAACGACATGAACTACCGCGGCCTGATCAACATGCTGATCATGTGCGGTTGCGTCGGCCAGACCGGCGGCGGCTGGGCGCACTACGTGGGACAGGAAAAGCTGCGGCCGCAGACCGGCTGGCAGCCGCTGGCGTTCGGCCTGGACTGGAGCCGCCCGCCGCGGCAGATGAACGGCACCTCGTTCTTCTACTTCATGTCCGACCAGTGGCGTTACGAAAAACTGGCGATGAAGGAGATCCTGTCGCCGCTGGCCGACCCCGCCAAGTACAGCGGAAGCCAGGCCGACTTCAACCTGCGGGCGATCCGCATGGGCTGGCTGCCGAGTGCCCCGCAGCTCGACCGCAACCCGCTGCAGATCGCCGCGGCGGCGGCAAAGGCCGGGCAGGCGCCGGCCGACTACGTGGTCGACCAGTTGCAGCGGGGCACGCTCGACTTCGCCTATGCCGATCCCGATGCGCCGGCCAACTTCCCGCGCGTGATGTTCATCTGGCGCTCGAACCTGCTCGGTTCGTCGGGCAAGGGCCATGAATACATGCTGCGGCACCTGCTCGGCACCCGTCACGGCGTGCAGGGCAAGGACCTGGGCGAACTCGGCGCGGTCAAGCCGGAAGAGGTGAAGTGGCGCGACGAGGTGCCCGAGGGCAAGCTCGACCTGCTGGTCACGCTGGACTTCCGCATGTGCACCACGGCGCTGTATTCCGACGTGGTGCTGCCCACCGCGACCTGGTACGAGAAAAACGACCTCAACACCTCGGACATGCATCCGTTCATCCATCCGCTGTCCAAGGCGGTGGACCCGGCGTGGGAGTCGCGCAGCGACTGGGACATCTTCAAGGGCGTGGCGCAAACGGTGAGTGCGATGGCGCCTGGCGTGCTCGGCGTCGAGCAGGACGTGGTGCTGGTGCCGACCCTGCATGACACGCCCGGAGAGCTGGCGATGCCGCTCGGCGTGCAGGACTGGAAAAAAGGCCAGTGCGAGCCGATCCCGGGCAAGACCATGCCCTCGATCACGGTGGTCGAGCGCGACTACCCGAACCTGTACAAGAAGTTCACCTCGCTCGGGCCGTTGCTGGACAAGCTCGGCAACGGCGGCAAGGGCATGCAGTGGGATACCCGCGACGAGGTCGATTTTCTCGGCAAGCTCAACCACGCCGTGACCGAGGAAGGCGTCAGCCAGGGCCGCCCGCGGATCGACAGCGCGATCGACGCCTGCGAGGTCATCCTGCACCTGGCACCGGAGACCAACGGCCACGTGGCGGTCAAGGCGTGGCAGTCGCTGGGCACGTTCACCGGGCGCGAGCATACCCATCTCGCCGTCGGCAAGGAACACGAGGCGATCCGCTTCCGCGACATCCAGGCGCAGCCGCGCAAGATCATCTCCTCGCCGATCTGGTCGGGGCTGGAGGACGAGCACGTCAGCTACAACGCCTGCTACACCAACGTCCACGAGCTGATTCCCTGGCGCACGATCACCGGTCGCCAGCAGTTCTACCAGGACCACGAGTGGATGATCGCGTTCGGCGAGGGTTTCATGAGCTACCGCCCGCCGGTCGACACCCGGACGGTGGAGCCGCTGCACAACAAGCGCAGCAACGGCCATCGCGAGATCCTGCTGAACTGGATCACGCCGCACCAGAAGTGGGGCATCCACAGCACCTACAGCGACAACCTGCTGATGCAGACGCTGTCGCGCGGCGGGCCGATCGTGTGGCTCAGCGAGGACGATGCGCGCGAGGCGGGCATCGAGGACAACGACTGGATCGAACTGTTCAACGTCAACGGTGCGATCACCGCGCGCGCGGTGGTGAGCCAGCGCGTGATGCCGGGCATGGCGATGATGTATCACGCCCAGGAACGCATCATCAACATCCCCGGCTCGGAAATCACCGGCGGCCGCGGCGGCATCCACAACTCGGTGACCCGGGTGGTGCTCAAGCCGACCCACATGATCGGCGGCTACGCGCAACTGGCCTGGGGCTTCAACTACTACGGCACCTGCGGCACCAACCGGGACGAGTTCGTGATCGTGCGCAAGATGGACAAGGTCGACTGGCTCGACGGCGAGCCGGTACCGGCCAACGCGAAGGAGGTGGCGTGATGAAAGTCCGTGCCCAGATCGCGATGGTGCTCAACCTCGACAAGTGCATCGGTTGCCACACCTGCTCGATCACCTGCAAGAACGTGTGGACCTCGCGCGAGGGCGTCGAGTACGCCTGGTTCAACAACGTCGAGACCAAGCCCGGCATCGGCTACCCGAAGGAGTGGGAAAACCAGGACAAGTGGAACGGCGGCTGGGTGCGTACCCGTGCCGGCAAGCTGCTGCCGCGCGCCGGCGGGCGCTGGCGGATGCTGGCGAAGATCTTCGCCAATCCCGACCTGCCGCAGATCGACGACTACTACGAGCCGTTCGACTTCGACTACCAGCACCTGCACGATGCGCCCGAAGGCCGGCAACAGCCCACCGCGCGCCCGCGCTCGCTGATCAGCGGCGAGCGCATGCAGAAGATCGAATGGGGTCCCAACTGGGAGGAGATCCTCGGCACCGAGTTCGCCAAGCGCGCCAAGGATCGCAACTTCGACTCGATCCAGAAGGAGATCTACGGCGCGTTCGAGAAGACCTTCATGATGTACCTGCCGCGCCTGTGCGAGCACTGCCTCAATCCGGCCTGCGTGTCGGCGTGCCCAAGCGGCGCGATCTACAAGCGCGAGGAAGACGGCATCGTGCTGATCGACCAGGACAAGTGCCGCGGCTGGCGCATGTGCGTGTCGGCCTGCCCGTACAAGAAGATCTACTACAACTGGAAGAGCGGCAAATCCGAGAAGTGCATCTTCTGCTACCCGCGCATCGAGATGGGCGAGCCGACCGTGTGCGCGGAGACCTGCGTCGGCCGCATCCGCTATCTCGGCGTGATGCTGTACGACGCCGACCGCATCCAGCAGGCCGCGTCGGTGCCCGCTGAGCAGGACCTGTACCAGGCCCACCTGGACATCTTCCTAGACCCGTTCGATCCGAAAGTGAACGAGGCGGCGCGTGCCGAAGGCATTCCGGACAACTGGCTGGAGGCCGCCAGGTCGTCGCCGGTATACAAGATGGCGATCGAGTGGAAGCTGGCACTGCCGCTGCATCCGGAGTACCGCACGCTGCCCATGGTCTGGTACGTGCCGCCGCTGTCGCCGATCCAGTCGGCCGCCGAGCGGGGCCGCATCGGCATGAACGGCGAGTTGCCCGACGTCGCCTCCTTGCGCATCCCGGTGCGCTACCTGGCCAACCTGCTCACCGCGGGCGACGAAGCGCCGGTGGTTCGCGCACTGGAACGCATGATGGCGATGCGTGCATGGCGCCGCGCGCGTAACGTCGACGGCGTCGAGGACCTGGCCGTGCTCAGGCAGGCGGGGCTTACCGTCGAGCAGGCCGAAGAGATGTACCGCTACCTGGCGATCGCCAATTACGAGGATCGTTTCGTGGTGCCCACGGCACACCGGGAATACGCCAACGACGCATTCGGCGAGCGCGGCGGCTGCGGCTTTACCTTCGGCAACGGCTGCAGCGGGAACAGCCCGGCCGACCTGTTCACCCAGCGCAGGACGACCACCTATGCCGTGCACCCGAATCGGCAGGAAAAGAACGAGGTGAGCCCATGAACGTGCTGAAGCTGATCGGCGTGCTGCTGGACTATCCCCAGGACGAACTGTGGCAGCACGGCGGGGAGTTGCTGGACGCGGTGAACGTGCCGAATCTTCCGGTGGCACGCCGGACGGAATTGGCGGCGTTCGTGCAGGATCTGCTCGACATGGATTCGCTCGCCGCGCAGGACAGGTGGCTGCAGACGTTTGATCGCGGCCGCTCCATGAGCCTGCTGCTGTTCGAGCATATCCACGGCGAATCGCGCGATCGTGGCCAGGCGATGGTCGACCTGATCGAAGCCTACCGCCGCCAGGGTTTCGATCTGGCCGCCAGGGAACTGCCCGACTACCTGCCGCTGGTGCTGGAATTTCTGGCGCAGCGGCCGCAAAACGAGGTGCAGGACTGGCTTGCCCACATCGGCCACATCGTCGGCATGCTGGCCGCGCGCGCCGGCGAGCGCGGCAGCCCTTACCGGGTGCTGTTCGAGCTGTTGCTGGAACTGGCCGATGGCAAGCTGGACCTGACCGCACTGCGCCTGCGTGCCAGCGAGGAGCCGCGCGACGACACCGCCGAGGCGATGGACCGCCTGTGGCAGGAGGAAATGGTTCGATTTGGCGCCCAGGCACCCGCCGACGACTGCCGGCCGGCCACCCGCGGGGCGCCTTTCTCCACGGTTACCCCGCAGGTGCAGCCATGAGCTATCTCGACCAGTTCGCGTTCCAGTTCTATCCCTACATCGCCATGGCGGTGTTCTTCATCGGCAGCTGGGCCCGTTTCGACCGCGCCATGTACACCTGGCGCACCGGTTCGAGCCAGCTGCTGTCCGGCCGCGGCATGCGGGTCGGCAGCAACCTGTTCCACGTCGGCATCCTGATCATCCTTGGCGGGCATCTGGTCGGCCTGTTGACCCCGCACGAGGTCTATACGCTGCTGATCACCGCCCCGCAGAAGCAGTTGCTGGCGATGTCGGTCGGCGGGGTGGCCGCGGTGTTCTGCTTCATCGGCATCGGCATCCTGCTGGTCCGCCGCCTGGGCAACCCGCGCGTGCGCGCCACCGGCACCACCGGCGACACGCTGATCCTGGTCCTGCTGTTCGTCCAGCTGCTGCTGGGCATGGGCACGATCGTCGTGTCGTCGCATCACCTGGACGGCGGCGAGATGATCCTGCTGGGCGACTGGGCGCAGCACATCGTGACGTTCCGCCCCGGTGCGGCCGCCTACATCGCGGGTGTTTCGTGGATCTACAAGGTGCACGTGTTTCTCGGCATGACCCTGTTCCTGCTCGCACCGTTCACCCGGCTGGTGCATGTGTGGAGCATCCCGGTCAGCTATCTGTGGCGGCCGTACCAGGTGGTGCGCCGACGGCAGGCGACCTTGCGCTACGGGCCGAGGGCGTGAGCATGGGCGGCACGGATCCGGGCATGCGGCGCATTCCGCTGACCGTCATCGGCTCGGCCAAGCCGATGACGCAGGAGGCGCGGGAACACGAGCACGATGCCGCCGGCGAGGGGCCGCGCAGCTTCGGCCAGGCGGCGCCGTGCTACCTGTTCGTCGCCGACACCCCGATCAGCGAGGCGCAGATCGCGCAGGAGATGCAGCATCACCGCGCCATCACGCCGGAACGCTCCCGCGCCGATGCTGCCCGCGCCCTGGTGGTGCGCGAGCTGCTGCGGCTGGAGGTGCTGCGGCTCGGCCTTGCCGACGCGGTCCGTCCGCTGGGTCAGGAGACGCCGGAGGAGGCCAGCATCAGGCTGCTGCTCGAGCGCGAGACCGAGGACCGGCTGCCCAGCGAGGACGACTGCCGCCGCTACTACGCGCAGAACCGGGAGCGGTTCCGGGCGCCGGATCGCATCAGTGTACGCCACATCCTGCTCGCCGCCGCCACCGACGATGTCGCCGGGCGCATTCGCGCCCGTGCCGAAGGCGAGCGGCTGATTGGCGAACTCAAGCACAACCCCGTGCTGTTTGCCGATTTCGCCATGCGCCATTCCGATTGCCCGTCGAAAGAGCAGGGCGGTGCGTTGGGCTGGCTGCAGCGCGGCCAGACCACGCCCGAATTCGATCGGCAGATTTTCCGCCTGCGCGAAGGCCTCGCGGCGTTTCCGGTGGAATCGCGCTGGGGCTACCACGTGGTCGCCATCGACGAAATCCAGGCGGGCGAGGCGCTCGAGTTCGAGCAGGTGCGGGTACGGATCTCCGACTACCTGGAACTGCAGGTGCGCCAGCGCGAACTGCAGCATTACCTGCACGAGTTGAAACAGCGCCACGAGGTGCGCGGCCTGGACGAGATCGAGGCGCTCGCCGGGGCCTGAGCAACCTTCTTGCGGTGCCGCCACCGCCGCGTTCGCGCCGCGCCGGTGGAATCGCCGCCCACCCAACAACGGAAGCCGCACCATGCCAGATCAGGTCAACGTGTCGAACGGCGAGCAGCAGCGCGCGCTGTGGCTGGGTACCTTTGCGTTCACCGTGTGCTTCGCGGTGTGGACGCTGTTTTCGATCATCGGCATCCAGATCAAGCAGCAGCTGGCACTGAACGACACCGAGTTCGGCCTGCTGGTCGCCACCCCGGTGCTCACCGGTTCGTTGTCGCGCACCCTGCTGGGCATCTGGGCGGATCAGTTCGGTGGCCGCAGGATCCTTGCCCTGGTGATGCTGAGCAGCGCCGTGGCGACCTGGCTGCTGACCTGGGCCGCGAGTTACCCGATGTTCCTGCTGGCGGCGTTGTTCATGGGCCTGGCCGGCGGTTCGTTCCCGGTGGGCATCGCCTATGTCGCGAGCTGGTTTCCGGCCCGCCGCCAGGGCACTGCGCTGGGCATCTTCGGCGCCGGCAACGTGGGCGCGGCGGTGACCAGCCTGCTCGCGCCGACGGTGATGGTGGCGTACGGCTGGATGGCGGTCGCGCGCACCTGGTCCGTCGGCCTGGCGCTCGCCGCCGTGGTCTTCTACGCGTTCAGCAAGGAAGATCCGCTGCGGGCAGCGCGCCGCACGTCGGGTGTCGCGTCGATGCCGTTCCTGAAGCAGATCGAGCCGTTGAAGAACCTGCAGGTATGGCGATTCTCGCTGTACTACTTCTTCGTGTTCGGCGGCTTCGTGGCGCTGGCGTTGTGGCTGCCGCGCTTCCTGATCGGTGCCTACGGGCTGGACATAGAGGCGGCCGGCATGGTGGCCGCGTTCTACACGCTGCCGGCCAGCCTGTTCCGCGCCGGCGGCGGCTGGCTGTCCGACCGGATCGGCGCCCGCCGGGTGATGTACTGGACCTTCTCGGTCGGCGCGCTGTGCACCTTGCTGCTGTCCTATCCGGATACGCGGTACCTGGTGAAGGGCGTGCACGGCGACCTCAGCTTCCACCTGGCGCTCGGCGTAGTTCCGTTCACCGTACTGGTGTTCGTGCTTGGCTTCTTCATGTCGCTGGGCAAGGCCGCGGTGTACAAGCACATCCCGGTCTACTACCCGAGCCATGTCGGCGCCGTGGGCGGCATGGTGGGCATGATCGGTGGCCTGGGCGGCTTCGTCCTGCCGATCACCTTCGGCGCCCTGAACGACCTGGTCGGGGTATGGACCAGCTGCTTCATGCTGCTGTTCGTGCTGGTCACCTGCGCGCTGGCATGGATGCATTTTGCGATAAGGCGGATGGAGCGCCGGCAATTCCCGCAGGTGGGGCGCGCCGGCGACCTGCCGGAGATCATGGCGGCGCGGGAGCGGGCGTGACCGCGCCGACAGCCGCCCTAACGAGGCATCCGCGCGACGTCACGCTGCGGCCTTCGGCCCTGCGCTCGCTGCCCGCGGCCATGGATGCGCAATCATGCTGAGCAGCTTCCAGGATCTTCTCGCCGCCGCGCACCGGCAAGCCGAGCCGCAACGGTTGTTGCTGGTGTTCGCCAGGGCCGAGTTGCCCGATGCCGCCACCGCCGCCCAGCGCGAGCGCTTCGATGCCGGCGAGGGCGGCGCGCTCTCGCCGGTGCTGTGCGTGGACAAGGCGCCGGCGGAGATCGCCACGTTCGATGCGCTGGTGGCGGAGTCGGCGCGCACCGGCATGGGCTGGGACGTCGTCTTCGTGGCCAGCCTGGCCGGTCGCGCGGGCACGGCGCCCGGCCCCGACGAGGCGGCCCAGCCGCTGAGGTTCATGGTGAATGCGATCAACCAGGGACGGCTGGCCGAGTTCGCGGCGTTCGACCGCCTTGGCAACGTGTTGCAGTTCGGTTGATTCAGTGCAACAGCTGCAGTTCGAGGAAGAACACCAGCAGGACCGTGTTGATCCCCCAGGCGACGGTCAGCGCCCTCGCGACCAGGCCGTAGCGCCGATCGCCGACGTTCGGTGCCGCCAGCCATACCGCACGGACGATCCAGGCGGTGAACAGCAGCAGTGCCAGCAGCAGGCCGCGGACCAGCTCGAGGTGTGCTCCGGCAGACATCATCCACAGCACCGCGGCCCACGCCAGGTTGCTGGGGATCACGCCGTACAGCCAGAAGACCCGCCACAGCGGGGCGCGTTCCGCCCAGGCCATCACGCGTATTGCCATCGTCATTCCCCGTCACGTTTTCCATTGAAAGACTAGCAGCAATCCGGAGCATCCGGACCGCGCAAACCCGGTCGCCGCGGCCCCGTTCCGCCGCCCGCCGGCGGCGTTCCGGCCTGGCATCCGGCACCCGCCGGACGATGGTCGCTCAGGCCTCGTGCTCGTGCCGCATGGCGTCCAGCGCCAACGCGGAGTGTGCGTAGGCGGCGCCGGCACGCATCTCGGCGGCGACCCAGATCGCCTCCATGATCTGCGCCTCGCTGGCACCGTGCCTGAGCGCCGCGCTGGTGTGTCCCTGCAATAAGGGCATTGCGTGACGTGCGCCACCGCCACGGCGATCAGCTGCTTGGTCACGCCCGGCAGCGCGCCTTCGGCGAACACCGCCGCACTGAAGGCCTTGAATGCCTGCAGGGGTTCGGGCGCCAGTTCCCGGCGCTTGCGCGCCAGCTCGGGCGTGGCATGCGGGTACATCGGATGGTCCATGGTCAAGCTCCTGCCAGTGGCTCGGGGTCAGGTGACGGAAGGTCGTTTCACAAGCCGAGGTTGTTGCGTTCCAGTACGCGCTCGGCGCGGTAGCTGGAACGCACCAGCGGGCCGGCCACGGCCTCCAGGAAACCCTTGCCCAGGGCCAGTTCGCGATAGCGAAGGAACTGCTCGGGGGTGACGAATCGCTGCACCGGCAGGTGGTGCGGGCTGGGCCGCAGGTACTGCCCCAGGGTGACCACGTCGACCTCGGCGCGGCGCAGGTCGTCCAGGGTGCGATCGATTTCCTCGTCCGTCTCGCCCAGGCCCAGCATCAGGCTGGTCTTGGTCAGCGTGGCGGGGGCGTGGCGCTTGGCGAAAGCCAGTATCGCCAGGGTCTGCGCGTAGCCCGCGCGCGGGTCGCGCACGGGATGGGTGAACCGCTCGACCGTCTCCAGGTTTTGCGCATAGGTGGCCAGGCCGGCATCGAGCACGGTCGCGACGGCGTCGAGCTGGCCGCCGAAATCGGGCGTCAGCGCCTCCAGCGCGGTCGCCGGCGAGCGCTGGTGAATCGCCCGGATGCACGCCGCGTAATGGGCGGCGCCGCCGTCCGCGAGGTCGTCGCGGTCCACCGAGGTCAGCACCACGTAGTCCAGCTTCATCAGCGCCACCGCGTGGGCCACCCGCGCCGGCTCCAGCGGGTCGAGCCAGCCGTGCGGATTGCCGGTGCTGACCGAACAGAACCGGCACGCCCGCGTGCATACCGAACCCATCAGCATCAGCGTGGCGGTGCCGCGGCTCCAGCACTCGGCGATGTTCGGGCATTTCGACTCCGCGCACACCGTGTTCAAGCGGTGCGTGTCCACGATCTGGCGGATGTCCTGGTACCGGGCGCCGGCCGGCAGGCCGACCCGCAGCCAGGGCGGCTTGCGTCCCGCGTCCGGCAGGCCGCTCAGGGCATTGGGACGGATCCCGCCCTTGATCGCGCGCGTTCCCTGCGGGCTGACAAACTTGCTGCCGTCGGGGAGCGCGGAGCGGGATTCGTTGTTCGGCATGAGATGGATGGGCTTTTGCGATGCATGCACCATGCCGGGTCGTGCGCGCCAGTGCACTGACATACATCAAGCTTCCGTGCGCGGCCGGGCACGCCTGGTGGCCGGCCGCGTGGAAATCCGGCCGGCGTGTGGCTGCCCGTACCGATGCAACTTGCTAATCTGCGCCGATGACACGTTGCGCGAAGAACCACATCCTGGCGATCGACCAGGGCACCACCAGTTCGCGGGCGATGGTGTTCGATCGCCACGGTGGCGTGGTGGCGAAGGCACAGCAGGAGTTCACGCAGGTTTTCCCGCAGCCGGGGTGGGTGGAGCACGATCCGCTGGAGATTCTCGCCAGCGTGAAGGCGACCGTCGCGCAGGCGCTGGCGTCGGCGGGGATCGATGCGGGCGAACTGGCGGGCATCGGCATCACCAACCAGCGCGAGACGACGGTGGTGTGGGATCGGCTGACCGGCCAGCCGGTGTACAACGCGATCGTGTGGCAGTCGCGGCAGAGCCTCGCGATCTGCGAGCGGCTGCGGGCCGACGGTTGCGAGGAGCTGGTGCGCCGCAAGACCGGCTTGCTGATCGACGCCTATTTCTCCGGCAGCAAGATCCGCTGGATCCTCGATCATGTGGCCGGCGCGCAGGCGCGCGCCGAACGCGGCGAGCTGCTGTTCGGCACCATCGACAGCTGGCTGGCGTGGAACCTCAGCGGCGGGGCCCTGCACGTCACCGATGTCAGCAATGCCTCGCGCACCCTGCTGTTCGACATCCACGCCCGCGACTGGGACGACGAACTGCTGCGCATGCTGGATATTCCGCGCTGCATGCTGCCGCGGGTGTGCGGCTCCAGCGAGCGCTACGGCTGCACGGCGGAGTCGGCGTTCCTGGGCCATGCGGTGCCGATCGGCGGCATCGCCGGCGACCAGCAGGCGGCCCTGTTCGGCCAGGCCTGCTTCGAGCCGGGCATGGCCAAGAACACCTATGGCACGGGCTGCTTCATGCTGATGAACACCGGTGCGGTGGCGGTGCCCTCGCGCCACGGCCTGCTGACCACGATCGCGTGGGAGCTGGAGGGGCGGCTGGAATACGCGCTGGAGGGCAGCATCTTCGTCGCCGGTTCGGTGGTGCAGTGGCTGCGCGACGGGCTGCTGATGCTGGAGAGCGCCGGCGAATCGCAGTGCTACGCCGAGCGCGTGGATTCCAGCGAAGGCGTGTACCTGGTGCCGGCCTTCGTCGGGCTGGGCGCGCCTTACTGGCGCAGCGACGTGCGTGGCGCGATCTTCGGTTTGTCGCGCGGCACCCGCAAGGAGCACGTGATCCGCGCCGCGCTGGAATCGATGGCCTACCAGTCGCGCGACGTGCTGGCGGCGATGGAGGCCGACGCGGGCATCCCGCTCAGGCAGTTGCGCGCCGATGGCGGTGCGATCGCCAACGATTTCATGGCGCAGTTCCAGGCCGACATGCTGGGCGTGGCGGTGCTGCGTCCGCGGATCGCCGAGACGACGGCGCTGGGCGCGGCCTACCTGGCGGGACTGGCGGTCGGCTTCTGGGAGAGTCGCGCGCAACTGGCGGCGCTGTGGCGGGAGGACCGCGCCTTCCAGCCGACGATGGGCGAACACGAGCGGGAGCGGCTCTATCGCGGCTGGCGCGATGCGGTGGCCGCCACGATCGGCTTCCGGGTCGGCTGAGCGCAGCGCGGCTCGCCGTCGGGAGCCCCGCTGCGACCGCCTGTGGCGGCGGGTTCAGTCCAGCGCGTAGCCAAACTGGTCGAGGAATTCCGCGGCGAACTCGGCGTAGCCGAAGCGCTGGTTCTGGGTGCCCGGATGCTCGACCTTGAGCGCGCCCATCAGCGACGCGATGCGGCCGGTCGTGGGCCAGTCCTTGCCGTTCATGATGCCGAAGATCAGGCCGGCGCGGTACGCGTCGCCACAGCCGGTCGGGTCGATCACGCGGCGTTCGCGTGCCGGCGGGATGTGGTGGCTTTCGCCGCCGACGTGGATGACCGAGCCGCGCGGCCCGTGGGTGACGATGTAGGCGGTGACGCGGGAGGCGATCTCCGCGGCGCTCCAGCCGGTGCGGGCCTGCAGCAGCTGCGACTCGTAGTCGTTGACGATCACGTAGGTCGCCTTTTCGATCATCGCCCGGAACTCGTCGCCGCTGAACAGCGGCATCGCCTGGCCCGGATCGAAGATGAACGGCACGCCGCGGGCGGCGAATTCGTCCACGTGCTGCAGCATCGCGTCGCGGCCGTCCGGCGCCACGATGGCGAAATCGATCTGCCCAAGGTCGCGGACGTGGTTTTCCTGGGCGCTGGACATCGCGCCGGGGTGGAAGGCGGTGATCTGGTTGTTGTCCAGGTCGGTGGTGATGAAGCACTGCGGGGTGAACTGGTCGTCGAACACGCGGATGCTTTCCAGCCGGATGCCGCACTCTTCCAGGTGCTGGCGATACGGGCCGAAATCCTGGCCCACCGCCGCCACCGGCAGCGGGTCGCCACCGAGCAGCTTGAGGTTGTAGGCGATGTTCCCTGCGCAACCGCCGAATTCGCGGCGCATCCGCGGCACCAGGAAGGACACGTTCAGGATGTGCATCTGGTCGGGCAGGATATGGTTCTTGAACTGGTCCTGGAACACCATGATGGTGTCGTAGGCCAGCGATCCGCAGATGACGGCAGGCATGATGGGCAAAAACCCCCGGGCAAGGTGGACGGGTCGGGACGTAAGGTGCGCGACCTGAAACTGGACCGGGAGCTTCCGGCCAAAGGGTCAATCGTACCGGCATCCCGACCGGTTGGCGACTTTCCACGCAACTGGCCAGTTCACTTTTTCGTGCAGGAAATCGGCTTACGACGATGTTGTAGAAGGGTTTCTTAACGCTATTTTCCTTGCGCACCCGGTGTTCGCTGACTAGACTGGCCAGCTTACTTTTTAGCCAAGCCGAGCCACGGCGGACCCATGTTCAAGAAGTTTCGCGGCATCTTCTCCAACGACATCTCGATCGACCTCGGCACCGCCAATACGCTGATCTACGTGCGCGGCCAGGGCATCGTCCTGAACGAGCCCTCGGTGGTGGCGATCCGCCAGGATCGCGGTCCGGGCGGTCCGCGCACGATCGCCGCCGTGGGCAGCGAGGCCAAGCGCATGCTGGGGCGCACGCCGGGCAACATCGCCACCGTGCGGCCGATGAAGGACGGCGTGATCGCCGACTTCACCATGACCGAGGCGATGCTGCAGCACTTCATCAAGCAGGTGCACAAGTCCCGCTTCCTGCGCCCGAGCCCGCGCGTGCTGGTCTGCGTGCCGTGCGGCTCGACCCAGGTCGAGCGCCGCGCGATCAAGGAGTCGGCCGAAGGCGCCGGCGCCCGCGACGTGTTCCTGATCGAGGAGCCGATGGCGGCGGCGATCGGTGCCGGCGTCCCGGTGCACGAGGCGCGCGGCGCGATGGTGCTGGACATCGGCGGCGGCACCTCCGAGGTGGCGGTGATCTCGCTCAACGGCATCGTCTACTCGCAGTCCGTGCGCGTGGGCGGCGACCGTTTCGACGAGGCGATCATCAATTACGTGCGGCGCAACCATGGCACCCTGATCGGCGAGTCCACCGCCGAGCGGATCAAGCTGCAGATCGGCTGCGCGTTCCCGCAGGCCGACGTGAAGGAGATCGAGATCTCCGGCCGCAACCTCGCCGAGGGCGTGCCGCGCATGTTCACGATCAACTCCAACGAAATCCTCGAGGCCCTGCACGAGCCATTGGCCGGCATCGTGGCGGCGGTCAAGTCGGCGCTGGAGCAGACCCCGCCGGAACTGTGCTCCGACGTGGCCGAGCGCGGCATCGTGCTGACCGGCGGCGGCGCCCTGTTGCGCGACCTGGACCGGCTGATCTCCGAGGAAACCGGCCTGCACGTGCAGGTGGCAGACGATCCGCTGACCTGCGTGGCCCGTGGCGGCGGCAAGGCGCTGGAGCTGATCGATCAGCACGGCAGCGACTTCTTCGCGCCCGAATAAGGCGACAGCCCGCCCGTGGCCGCCGACTGCCCCGCGTTGTCATTGGGTGGCCGCCATGCGGCAGGCCATGGCGCGGCCGGCTGGCGGCGGCAGCCGCGCGCTGTCAGGGGTGGTCGGCCGGTCGTGGCCGCCCGCCCGCTGCTTCGTCCTGCCCCGGCCTGCGCGCAAGCGGCTCCCGGCGCGGGGCGCCTGAAGACCGTGGGCAGGCGCTGACCGTGGCGCGCACGCGCGATGAGTCCTCGCCGCTGTTCGCCGGCAATGCGGCCGGTACCCTGCGCCTGATCATCTACCTGGCCCTGGCGATGGCGTTGATGGTGCTGGACCAGCGCAATGGCTGGCTGTGGCGCCTGCGCTACGGCGCGTCGGCGGTGGTCGAGCCGATCTACCGGCTGGCCGGGCTGCCGGCGGCGGGTATCCGCACGGCGAGCGTGGCGTTTGCCGACCGGCAAGGCCTGACCGTGCAGAACCGGCGTCTTCGCGAGGATCTGCTGCTGGCCAACGCCAAGCTGAACCGGATGTCCGCGGTGGCCGAACAGAACCAGCGGCTGAAGCAATTGCTCGACACCCAGCACAGCCTGAAGCTCAACGTGCAGCTGGCGCGGGTGATCGGCGTGGACATGGGCGCCTTTCGCTACCAGTTGACCCTGGACGTGGGCGCGCGCGACGGCGTCAAGCCCGGCCAGCCGGTCATCGACGCGCACGGTGTGATGGGGCAGGTGAAAGAGGTGTTGCCGACGACGTCGATCGTGATGCTGGTCACCGATCCGGAGCACGCCATACCGGTGGTGGACGAGCGCACCGGGCTGCGCACGGTGGCCTACGGTTCACGCGAAGGGGAGCAGTTGAGCCTGCCCGACATTCCACTGGCGGCCGACGTGCGCGCGGGCGACAAGCTGCTGACTTCCGGTGTGGGCGGGCGCTTCCCGCCGGGTTTCCCGGTGGGCGAGATCCGCGACGTCGCGCCCGCCGATACCGGCATGTTCCTGGTCGCGCATGCGAGCGTGGCGGCGGATATCGACCGCAGCGCCGAAGTGCTGCTGCTGCACGACCAGGCCGAGCCCGCTGGCCCGCCGCCGCCGATCGTTCCGATGGGGCCGCCCGCCGAGCTGGCGCCGGCGGCGGCCGCATCGGCGCCGGTCGCCCCACCGCCGGCCCGCGGCAACGGCGGGGTGCGGCGATGAACCGGCAGCGCCTGGGCCGATGGCTGTTCGCCGGCACGCTGATGCTTGCGCTGCTGTTGATGCTGGTGCCCCTGCCCGGCGTGCTGGAGCCGTTCAAGCCGTACTGGCCGGCCCTGGTGCTGCTGTACTGGGCGCTGGAGTCGGAGGACCGGGTCGGCCTGGGGTTGGCGTTCAGCGTCGGCCTGGGGGCGGACCTGCTCAACGGCATCGTGCTGGGCGAACAGGCGCTGCGGCTGTGCGCGCTGGTGTTCATCGCCCTGCGCTTCCGCTCGCGGCTGCGCTTCTTTCCGATGTGGCAACAAACGCTGGCCGTGCTGGCGCTGCTGTTGAACGACCGCGTCCTGCTGCTGGTGGTGCGCATGCTGGCCGGGTCCTCCCTGCCGCCGGTGAGCTGGTGGGGAGCGCCTTTCGTCGGCGCCATGATGTGGCCGTTCCTGTTCCTGCTGCTGGACGACCTGCGCGCGCGACTGCGCGTCCAGTGAGATGAAAAGCCGGCGATCGATAAAGGATGCACGCGGCGAGGGCGAGTTGTTCCGCCGCCGCGCGCTGGCGGGCTTCGTGCTGATCCTGCTCGGGCTGGGTCTGCTGGTCGGGCGCTACGTGTATCTGCAGGTCGCGCGGCACGACGAGTTCGCCATGCGCTCGACCAACAACCGGGTCAAGCCACGGGCGATCCCGCCGGCGCGGGGCCTGATCTACGACCGCAACGGCGTGCTGCTGGCCGACAACGTGCCGGCGTTCCGCCTGGAAGTGGTGCCCGAGCAGGTGCGCAACATGCCCGAGCTGCTGGCGCGGCTGGGCAAGGTGGTGCCGTTGGGCCAGGACGACCTGAACGCGTTCAACAAGCAGCTCGCGCAGAGTCGCCGCTTCCAGAGCGTGCCGCTGAAGATGCACCTCACCGAGGACGAGATCGACCGCTTCGCGGTGAACCGCTGGCGCTTCCCCGGCGTGGACGTGGTGCCGTACCTGACCCGCCGCTACCCGTTCGGCGGCTTGTTCGCGCACGTGGTCGGCTATGTCGGGCGGATCGACGCGGACGACCTGCAGCACCTCGATCCGCAGCGCTACCAGGGCACCAGCCATGTCGGGCGCAGCGGCATCGAGCGCTCCTACGAGGACGTGCTGCATGGCACGCCGGGCTACGAGCTGCTGGAAGTGAATGCGGACGGACGGACCCAGCGCGTGCTGGAAACCCACCCGCCCACGCCCGGGCGCAACCTCTACCTCAGCATCGACGTGCGCCTGCAGAAGGCGGCCGAAAACGCGCTGGCCGGGCGGCCGGGCGCGGCGGTGGCGATCGATCCGCGCAACGGCCAGGTACTGGCCATGGTCAGCGAACCGACCTTCGATCCCAACCTGTTCGTCAACGGCATCAGCCAGGCCGACTACAGCGCGCTGACCGACGACCCGGCCACGCCGCTGTACAACCGGGCCTTGCGCGGCGCCTATCCGCCCGGCTCGACGGTGAAGCCGCTGCTCGGCCTGGGCGGGCTCGAGCTGGGCCTGCGCACGCCGCAGGACACGGTGGTTTCCACCGGCGTGTTCTACATCCCGGGGCAGAAGCGCGGCTATCGCGACGACCAGCGCGGCGGCGTCGGCAGGGTCAACCTGATGCAGGCGATCGAGATGTCGGTCAACACCTACTTCTACAAGTTGGCGCTCGACATGGGCATCGACCGCTTCAGCGCATGGATGGGCAAGTTCGGCTTCGGCAAGCCCACCGGCATCGACCTGGTGGGCGAAGCGTCCGGCATCCTGCCTTCGCGCGCATGGAAGATGGCCCATTCCAGGCAGCCCTGGTACCCGGGCGAGACGGTGATCGCGGGCATTGGCCAGGGTTACTGGACGGTCACGCCGATCCAGCTGGCCCACGCGTTCGCCACCTTCGCCGACCATGGCCTCCCGCATGCGCCGCGGCTGGTGATGGCGACGCAGGGGCCGATCGGCAGTCCGCGCCAGCCGCTGTCCAACCCGCCCAGCGGGCCATCGCTGGTCAACAACCCGGCCGACTGGGACGCGGTCAACCAGGGCATGCAGATGGTGATCTACGGGCCGACCGGCACCGGCCGCAGCCTGGCCAGCGGGTTCCCCTACCTGATGGCGGGCAAGAGCGGTACCGCCGAGCGCTACTCGCGGACCACCGATGCGTACAATACCGACAAGAACAACGCCTACCTGGCCAGCCGTCACCGCGCCTGGTTCGTCGCCTACGCCCCGGCCAACGAGCCGCGGATCGTGGTGGTGGCGATGCTGGAGTCCGGCGCCTGGGGTGCCGAGGATGCCGGCCCGATCGTGCGCAAGATACTCGATGCCTGGCTGGCCACGCACGGCGGCGTGATTCCCGGCGGTGCCCCGGCACCCGCGGCCGCCATGGCGCCGCCCGCACCGGCCGCGCCCGCGGCGCCCGCCGCACCAGCGACGACCGCCGGTGCCGGCGGCGACAATCTCCCGGCAGCCGCCGCTTCGGCAGGAGGCAACCCATGATCGGCACGATCCACGTCCGCGCCCGCCGCTTCCTGCGCCGCATCCTGACCCGCCCGCGGATCGACCTGCCGCTGGCGGTCGGCCTGGTCCTGCTCGCGGCGATCGGGTTGGTCACCCTGTACAGCGCCAGCGACGGCGATCTGGGGCTGGTCGGCGGCCAGGCCGCGCGCTTCGTGCTGGGCGGGGCCCTGCTGCTGGTGGTTTCGCGCATTCCGCCGGCGGTGCTGCGCAGCTGGACGCCGTGGTTGTACGCGGGCAGCACCGCCTTGCTGGTCGTGGTGGCGATCCTGGGCGAAGGGCGCGGCTCGATGCGCTGGCTGGACCTGGGGGTGATGCGCTTTCAGCCTTCCGAGCTGCTCAAGCTGACCATGCCGATGATGGTGGCGTGGTACCTGCACCCGCGCCAGCTGCCGCCGCGCTGGAAGGACATGGCGGTGGTCGGCCTGCTGATTGCCGTGCCGGCCGGGTTGATCGCCGAACAGCCGGATCTGGGTACGGCGGTGCTGGTGACCGCCGCGGGCGCGTTCGCGCTGTTCCTGTCCGGCATGGGCTGGTGGCGCATCGGCGCGCTGCTGGCGGCGATCGGCGGCATGGTCCCGGTCGGCTGGCATTTCCTGCACCAGTACCAGCGTGATCGCGTGCTGACCCTGCTCAATCCGGAATCCGACCCGCTCGGCAATGGCTGGCACATCATCCAGTCGCAGATCGCGGTGGGCTCCGGCGGCATCTTCGGCAAGGGCTGGCTGCACAGCACGCAGTCGCGGCTGGATTTCCTGCCCGAGCACACCACCGACTTCATCTTCGCGGTGTTTTCGGAGGAATTCGGCCTGATCGGCGTATGCGCGATGATCCTCCTGTATGCCTTCATCATCGGCCGCTGCCTGTGGATCGCGATGGAGGCGCGCGACACCTATTCGCGGCTGCTGGCCGGGGCGATCGGCATGAGTTTCTTCGTCTACGTCTTCGTCAACGGCGGCATGGTCGCCGGCATGCTGCCGGTGGTCGGCGTGCCGATGCCGATGGTCAGCTACGGCGGGACCTCGGCCGTCTCGCTGCTGGCCGGCTTCGGTGTGCTGATGTCGATCCACGCCCACCGCAAGACGCATATCTGACGGCCGCCCCCGCCGCGCCGGCGAACCGGCCCAAGTCGGCGCGGTCCGCATGCTAGGCTTTCGGCTGGTCCGGACGCTCTGCCAACGAAGGCTCTTGATGATCGCGATTTCCGCGCTGCACCCGGTTCGATGCCTCGCTGTCCTGGGCTTTCTGGCCGTCGGCGCAAGCCTGCCGGCAAGGGCGGCGACCCATCCCGGCCAGGCCGAGCTGGTGCGCGAAGTGGTCCGCGACACCGGCAAGGACCCGCAGGCATTGAATGCCTTGCTGGATGCGGCGAAGGAGCAGCCGGCCATCCTCGCCGCGATCAGCCGGCCGGCGGAAAGCAAGCCGTGGAAGGACTACCGCCCGATCTTCCTGACCGCCAAGCGCATCGACGACGGCATCGCGTTCTACCGCGAGCATCGCCAGCTGCTCGAGCGCATTGCGCGGCAGTATGGCGTGGCGCCCCAGTACATCGTGGCGATCATCGGGGTGGAGACCAGCTACGGCCGCAACACCG
This sequence comes from Lysobacteraceae bacterium, assembly GCA_028866435.1. GTDB lineage: Bacteria > Pseudomonadota > Gammaproteobacteria > Xanthomonadales > Rhodanobacteraceae > Rhodanobacter. The sequence continues at coordinate 19,762 of JAGWIC010000018.1, forward strand.
GCAGCTACAAGGTGCTCGATGCGCTGGTCACGCTGGGGCTGTACTACCCGCCGCGGGCGAAATTCTTCCGCGAGCAGCTGAAGACACTGCTGGAAATGCCGGACAGCCAGCTGGCCGGTCCGCTCGACCAGCTCACCGGTTCCTATGCGGGTGCGCAGGGCTGGGGCCAGTTCATGCCCAGCAGCATCCGCGATTTCGCGGTGGATGAGGACGGCGACGGCCATATCGACCTGCAGCACTCGCTGCCGGACATCCTCGCCAGCGTGGCCAATTATTTCGCCAGGCACGGCTGGGTCAGCGGCGAACCGGTGGCGGCGCGGGCGCAGCCGGATCCGTCCGCCGAGCCGGTCACGGTCGACCACAGCAAGCCGTTGTGGCCGCTGGAGCAGTTCGAGGCCTGGGGTTACGCGCCGCTGCGGCGGATCCCGCCGGCCCAGCCCACCACCTTGCTCGAGCTCGATGGCGCCCAGGGGCCGGAATACTGGTTCACGTTCCAGAATTTCTACGTGATCACCCGTTACAACCGCAGCCCGCTGTACGCCATGGCCGTCACCCAGCTGGCCCAGGCGATCGCCGCCGGCGTCGGCCCGGAGGATGCGGCGCGATGAGGGTCGCGGCAGCGACCGCGTTGCTGGCGATCGTGCTGCTGGCCGGTTGCAGCGGCGCGAAAACCCGCACGCCGGCCACGGCGGCCGCCGGCCGCGGACACAGCGCCGGCGGGCGTGGCCACGCCAGCGGCGGTGGCGCGGCGGACCGCTTCCACGACGACATCGACCTGCCGCAAAGCACCCGTTACCGCGACAACAGCGACAGCGTGCCCGGCACCGCACCCGACGTGAGCAAGCTGGCCGAGCCGGTGCCCAAGGTCGAGCCGCGCTCGCTGTACGGCAACAAGTCGCCCTATACCGTGCTGGGCAGGACCTATCGGGTGCTGCCGAGCGCGCGCGGCTACGACGAGCGCGGCATCGCCTCGTTCTACGGCAGCAAGTTCCACGGCTACAAGACGTCGAACCTGGAAACCTACGACATGTATGCCTTCACCGCCGCCAGCAAGACCTTGCCCCTGCCCAGTTACGCGCGGGTAACCAACCTGCAGAACGGCAAGAGTGTGATCGTGCGGGTCAATGACCGCGGCCCGTTCCACGAGAACCGCCTGATCGATCTTTCCTTTGCGGCCGCGGTGAAGATCGGCATCTGGCCCAAGGGCACCGGGCTGGTCGAGGTGCGTGGCATCGATCCGGCCAGTCCGGCGCGGGAACTGCCGCCGCCCGGCGTGGTCAGAGGCGGGCATCCCGGCATCTATCTGCAGGTGGGCGCGTTCTCCGATGTGGCCAACGCCGAACGGCTGGCGCAGCGTTTGCGCCAGGCAAATCTCGGCAACGTGCAGGTGCTGGACGCCCAGGTCAACGGTCGCCACGTGCGGCGGGTGCGCGTCGGGCCGCTGCCGGATGTCGATCAGGCCGACCGAATCAGTGCCCGGATTGAAGCGATGGGGCTGCCGCCGCCCCAGGTCGCGGTAGACTGAGCGGGATCCGTACCCCCTTTTTTGTTCACCCCCATTCCCACCGGCATGCGCCACCTCGGCATGCAGAAACTGGACCGAAGCACACGATGAAATTCCTCCGCCGCACCCTGATCCCGTTCGCCGCCGCCGTGTTCCTGGCAGGTGTCGCCGTCGCCCAGACCCCGCCGCGTCCGTCGGCGGTGCCGCGTCCGGTGGTGCCGGCGATGCCGGTGCCGCCGGCACCGGACGTGGATGGGCAAAGCTGGGTGCTGATGGACTACACGACCGGGCAGATCCTCGCCTCGAAGAACCCCGACGCGCGCCGCGCGCCGGCCTCGCTGACCAAGGTGATGACCGACTACGTGGTCTCGGCCGAGATCGCCGCCGGCCGCATCCACCCCGACGACATGGTGACCATCAGCGAGCACGCCTGGCGCGCCGGTGGCGCCGGCACCGACGGCTCCACCAGCTTCCTCAAGCTGGGCAGCCAGGTGAAGCTGGAGGATCTGCTCAAGGGCATGATCGTGCAGTCCGGCAACGATGCGGCGATCGCGCTGGCCGAGCACACCGCCGGTACCGAGCAGGCCTTTGCCGGCCTGATGAACGCCTACGCCAAGCAGCTGGGCATGACCGACACGCATTATTCGGATGCCTCGGGCTATCCGGTCCCCGACCATTACTCGTCGGCGCGCGACATCGCCATCCTCACCCGCGCGCTGATCCGCAACTTCCCGGACGACTACGCGGTTTCCAAGATCAAGCAGATCACCCTGAACGGCATCACCCAGCCCAACCGCAACACGCTGCTGTGGCGCGACCCCTCGGTGGACGGGGTGAAGACCGGCTATACCGCCGCGGCCGGCTATTGCATGGACGCCTCCGCCCAGCGGGGCAACCAGCGCATGATCGCGGTGGTGATGGGCGCCAGCAGCGAGCAGGCGCGCGCCGACTCGGCGATCGCCCTGCTCAACTACGGCTTCCGCTTCTACGAGACGCACAAGCTGTACGACGCCAGCAAGCCGCTGGCCACGCCGCGGCTGTGGAAGGGCGAGTCGGACCAGTTGCCGATCGGCGTGGCCGCGGACGTCATGGTCACGGTCAAGACCGGCCAGTACGACCAGCTGAAGGCGAGCATGGACATCCCGGCGACGCTGATCGCGCCCTTCAAGAAGGGCCAGCAGGTCGGCACGCTGCGGGTCACCCTGGATGGCCAGCCGATCCAGACGGTGCCGCTGATCGCGTTGGACGACGCCCCGCAGGGCGGTTTCTTCTCGCGCCTGTGGGACAGCATCCTGTTGTGGTTCCATCACGACAAGGGCACCGCCGAACAATCCCCCGCCAAGCCGTGAGCAGGCCGTGATACAGCCGATCGATTTCAGCAAGGCGCGGCAGGAAGGCAAGGGCTTCCAGTTCCCCGGTGAGTTCGAGATCACCGCGGTCGGCAACGCCAGCGCCAACCTGCCGGTTCACGTGCCGGAACTGCTCGAGCGCGCCGGCCTGCACGTGCTGCACGAGACCGTGAAGCACCGGCACTCCGGTGCCGGCAACTTCGTCTCGGTCACGGTCAGCTTCCGCTGCGAGAACCGCGACCAGTACGAGGCGGCGCATGCGGCACTGCGTGACAGCCCGGATATCCGTTATACGATGTGAGTGGACCGTCGCGCTTCGACCTCGGGGGTGGAAACGAGGCGCAGCGGCCCATATCAACCATGCTTCCGCCCACCCCGCCGTCGTCAAGATCAACCCGTGAACAGCGCCCCACCACCACCGGCTTCCGCCTCCCGCGTCCTGAAAGTCCGCCGCCTCGGCCGCCAGTCCTACGAGGCGACCTGGAAGGCGATGAGCGCGTTCACCGACAACCGTACCGCGGACACGCCCGACGAGCTGTGGCTGCTGGAGCACGACCCGGTGTTCACCCTGGGCCAGGCCGGCAAGATGGAGCACGTGCTGGCCGCCGGCGACATACCGGTGCTGCCGGTCGACCGCGGCGGCCAGGTGACCTATCACGGCCCGGGCCAGATCGTGGGCTACCCGCTGCTCGACTTGCGCCGGGTGGGCGTCGGCGTGCGGGAGCTGGTGCATCGCATCGAGCAGGCGCTGATCGACACGCTGGCCCACTGGGACGTGCAGGCGCTACGGCGCGAGGGGGCGCCCGGCGTCTACGTCGGCGAGGCCAAGGTCGCCGCGCTGGGGCTGCGCGTTCGCCGTGGCTGCAGTTTCCACGGGCTGGCCTTCAACGTGGCGATGGACCTGGAGCCGTTTCAGCGGATCAACCCTTGCGGTTACAAGGGTTTGGCGGTCACACAGCTGCTAGACTTGGGCGGTCCTTCGCGACTGGCGGAGGTCGAGGACGTGCTGGTCGGCGAATTCTGCCGTCAGTTCGGCTTCGACGCCGAGCCAGCCGCCCCCCAGATTCCCGAACTCCCCGCTCGCGCGGCGGTCTGAGCACCCTAGATGAGCGAAACTTCCCCGACCCCCCCGCGCACTATCCCGATCAGCGTCGTCGCCACCCCCGCCGCGGGGGAGAAGCAGCTGGGCAATGACAAGATCGCCCTCAACCGTGCCGGTTTCGACACCGGCGTGGCGACCCTGCGCAAGCCCAGCTGGATCCGCGTGCGGCTGCCGCAGGGCAACGCCGTGCAGCAGTTGAAGGCGCGCCTGCGCGGGAACGCGCTGGTCACGGTGTGCGAGGAAGCCTCCTGCCCCAATATCCACGAGTGCTTCAGCAAGGGCACCGCCACCTTCATGATCCTGGGCGAGGTGTGCACCCGGCGCTGCTCGTTCTGCGACGTGGCGCATGGCCGCCCGCAGCCGCCCGACGAGCTCGAGCCGGCGCGGCTGGCGCAGACCATCGCCGACATGCGGTTGCGCTACGTGGTGATCACCTCGGTCGATCGCGACGACCTGCGCGACGGCGGCGCGGCGCATTTCGCCAGTTGCATCCGTGCCGTGCGCCATGCCAGCCCGAGCATCCGCATCGAGATCCTCACCCCGGACTTCCGTGGCAAGGGCCGCATGGAGCGGGCGCTGGAGGTGCTGAAGGAATACCCGCCGGATGTGTTCAACCACAATCTGGAGACCGTGCCGCACCTGTATCGTGAAGTGCGTCCTGGCGCCGACTACCAGTGGTCGCTGGACCTGCTCAAGCGCTTCAAGGCGCAACACCCGGAGGTGCTGACCAAGTCCGGCATCATGCTCGGCCTCGGCGAGACGCACGAGCAGGTGCTCGAGACCATGCGGGACCTGCGCGCCCACGACGTCGAGATGATCACCATCGGCCAGTACCTGCAGCCCACGCCGCACCACCACCCGGTCGTGCGCTACTGGAGTCCTGAAGAATTCGAGGCCCTGCGCGTGGCCGGTGACGAGATGGGTTTCCATCACGTCGCCTCCGGTCCGCTGGTCCGTTCGTCCTACCACGCCGACCTGCAGGCCCATGCAGCCGGTGTTACCGAGTCCGCCTGAGAGCATTCATGAAATTTCGTCCCGCGCTGGTCCTGCTGTTCGTCCTCACCGCTACCGGCGCATTCGCTCAGTCGGCGCAAGAGCTGGGTGGCGGCATACACCGCAAGGCGGCCACCTGGCCGCTGGCACCGACCACCGAAGAGGCGCAGGCGGCGCAGTTGTCCGCGCGCTTCCTGACACGATTCCATTACGACGCCCAGCCGCTCGACAATGCCATGTCCGAGCGCATCTACAAGGCGTACTTCAAGCTGATCGACGGCGAGAAGGTGTTTTTCACCCAGGCCGACATGGCCAGGTTCGCGCCGTTGAAGACCAAGCTGGACGACGCGATCTGGAACGAGGACCTGTCCGCCCCGTTTTCCATCTTCAACTTCTACGTGCAGCGCGCGGTCGAGCGCATGACCTATGCGCGCGCGCTGCTCAAGAAGGGCTTCGACTTCTCGATCGACGAGAACTACACCTTCGATCGTGACCATGCCGACTGGCCCAAGGACCAGACCGCGCTGAACGACCTGTGGCGCAAGCGCACCAAGAACGACTGGCTGCGGCTGAAGCTGGCCGGCAAGGACGACGCCGAGATCCGCAAGACGCTGGACAAGCGCTACGCCGGCTACATCGAGCGGGTCAAGCAGTTGGACAGCGAGGACGCCTTCCAGACCTTCATGACCGCCTATGCGGAAACCACCGACCCGCATACCGACTACCTCGGCCCACGGGTGGCGGAGAACTTCGACATCTCCATGAAGCTGTCGCTGGAAGGCATCGGCGCCCAGCTGCAGTCGCGCGACGACAACACCATGATCGTCAAGCTGATCCCGGGCGGTCCGGCGATGAAGTCGCACAAGTTCAAGCCCGGCGACCGCATCCTCGCGGTGGGCCAGGGCAAGAGCGGCCCGATGGTCGACGTGGTGGGCTGGCGCATCGACGACGTGACCGCGCTGATTCGCGGCAAGAAGGGCACCGTGGTGCGGCTGGAGATCCTGCCGGCGGATGCCGGGCAGGACGGCAAGCACGAGCTGGTCACCCTGGTGCGCGACAAGATCAAGCTCGAAGATGCCGCCGCCAGCAAGAAAGTCATCGATATCAAGGACGGCGACGTCACCCGCAAGATCGGCGTGATCGACCTGCCCTCGTTCTATTCCGACTTCGGTGCCCGCAGCGAGGGCGACAAGAACTACCGCAGCACCACCCGCGACGTGGCCAAGCTGATCGGCGAGCTCAAGCAGGAGGGCGTGCAGGGCATCGTGGTGGACCTGCGCAACAACGGCGGCGGCTCGCTGGCCGAGGCCATTTCGATGACCGGGCTGTTCATCGACAAGGGGCCGGTGGTGCAGGTGCGCGACGCCCGCGGCGAAGTGCAGGTGCAGGGCGACGACGACCCCGGCATGGCCTGGAGCGGCCCGCTGGCGGTGCTGGTCAACCGCGGCTCGGCCTCGGCCTCGGAAATCTTCACCGCGGCGATCCAGGACTATCACCGTGGCCTGGTCATCGGCGAGCCGACCTTCGGCAAGGGTACCGTGCAGAACCTGGTCGACCTGGACCGCTTTGTGCAGAGTGACGGCGAGAAGCCGCAACTGGGCGAGCTGAAGATGACCATCCAGGAATTCTTCCGCATCAACGGCGGCTCCACCCAGCTCAAGGGCGTCACCCCGGACATCGAGTTTCCCAAGAACGGCGACGACAAGGACTTCGGCGAGTCGACCTACAGCAACGCCCTGCCGTGGACCCATATCGCCCCGGCCGACTACCAGCCGGTGGCCAACCTCAAGGCCTATCTGCCGCAGTTGCAGGTGCTGCACGAGGATCGCGTGGCGAAGTCGCCGGCGTGGAAGCTGATGCTCGACGAACTGGCGCAGTACAAGTTGATGCGGGCCAAGACCACGGTTTCGCTGAACTTCGCCACCCGCGAGGCCGAGCGCAAGGCGCAGGAGAAGATCCAGGCCGAGTTCCGCGCCCGCCACAAGGCGATCGATGGCAACGATGCCCTGCTCGCCGACGAGGACAAGTCGCTCGACGACGGCCTCAACGCCAATGAGCGCAGCATCAAGAGCGAGCTCAAGGAGGAACAGGACGCCAAGAAGGCCAAGGACGTCGAGCTCAACGAGACCGCGCACATCCTGTTCGACGCGGTAGGCATGATCAAGTCCGATCCGAAGCTGGCCAGCGAAGTGCTGCCGTATGGCGGCAAGTTCAGCGGCAAGTACCTCGCTTCGCTCAGCGAGCCGGCGAAGCCGCGGACGGCGCTGGCGGCGCCGGTACCTGCCGCCGCGCACTGAGCGGGGCGGTCGGGACATTCCAGGCAAGCGGGCGGCGCGCAGGCGCCGCCCGTTTTCATGTGTGCGCCCGGCAGCAGATGAACATCCTCCCGCTCCGCCGACGACGGGCTCCCGCGCGCCGGATTGACGTGAATCAATGCACGAATCGCCGGTACAGCCGAGCATAGGGGATTCTCCGGAGGACGCTGCAATGATCGGTGGTGGGCTTGGCATTTTTACGAACGGCAACCGGGCGGCCCGGCTCCACCGGCGCGCACGCACCGTCGCCGTCAGCGCCCCCGATTCGGCCGGCAGCCGTGGGTTGCCCGCATGAGCGCCGCCCAGCCCCTGCCGCAGATCGGCCCGCACGACCACACGCTCGACGCCTGCTTTCTCGGCCCGTACGGGGAAAACGACAGCTTGCTGGAGAAACTCATGGTGGAGTTTCTGCGCGACCACGTGTACTGGCGCCGCAATTTCCATCCGGAGGATCCGCCGGCCATCGCCACCTCGGCGGCACGGGATCCGGGCTACCTGGCCTTCGAGTCGCGCATGCGGCGCGAACTGCACCAGCTGTCCGCGGCGCTGAAGAAGTCGGTACCGTTCCACAGCCCGCGCTACATGGGGCACATGGCATCGGACCTGCTGCTGCCGGGCCTGGCGGCACAGATACTGACCCTGCCGTACAACCCCAACAATGTCAGCGAGGACGCGGCGCCGGTCACCGTGGACATGGAGGTGCAGGTCGGCCTGCAGCTGGCGCGCATGTTCGGTTATCCGCACGACCCGCTGCAGCCGGCCTGCGCGTTCGGCCACCTCACCTCCGGTGGCACGCTGGCGAACTACCAGGCGCTGCGGCTCGCGCTGGCCCTGAAGGCGTTCCCGGTGGCGCTGCGCGCCGCCGGGGTGCCGGAGCTCGCCTTGCCGAACGATGACTGGGCAGCCTTCAACCTCTCGCCGGCGGCCGGGATCGCCTTGCTGGAAACGTGGCAGCGCTGGCTGGCGGCGTTGCCGGCATCGCAGCGTACCCACTGGCGGGCTCGGGTCGAGGCCGAGCGCATCGAGCAACTGGGCCTGGCCGGCTTCTTCGCCGCCCATCCGGAACTGCGGGTGCCGCTGGTGCTGGCGCCGGTCACCGCGCACTATTCGTGGAGCAAGGGGGTCAAGCTGCTGGGCCTGGGGCGGGCGCAGCTCGAACTGCTGCCAACCCGTGGCATGCGGCTCGATACCGACGCGCTCGAGGCCACCCTCGAGCGCTGCGCCAGGGAGCGCCAGCCGGTCCTGCTGTGCGTGGGCGTGCTGGGCGGGACCGAGTACGGCACCATCGACCCGCTGGACGGCGTGCTCGCCGCGCGCGAGCGCGCGCGGGCGCTGGGGCTGGATTTCTCGGTCCACGTGGATGCCGCCTGGGGCGGCTACCTGGCAACCATTTTCCGTCGCGAGGACGGCGGCCTGCGTCCCCGCGACGAGGTTGCCGGCGAGTTCACCCAGTTCCCGTCGCCGGCGGTGCACGCGGCGTTCGCGGCGCTGAGCGGGACGGATTCGGTCACGGTCGACCCGCACAAGCTCGGTTACCTGCCCTACGGCGCCGGTGCCTTCGTCTGCCGCGACCATCGCGCGGTCGCGCTGCTGGCCGAGCGGGCCGACTACGTGTTCCACGGCGGCACCCCGCAGGATTACCTCACCCGCTATCGCAGCCTCGGCCAGTTCGTACCCGAGGGCTCCAAGGCGGGGGCGGCGGCGGCCGCGGTTTACGTCACGCACAAGGTATTGCCGCTGGATCACCGCCACTTCGGCCGCCTGCCGGCGCAAACCGTGCGCTGCGCGGAAATTTTCCACGCCCACGCCAAGCGCTTCGCCCTCGACATTGCGGACCGGTTCCTGGCGATGGTGCCGGTGACGCCGGACAGCAACCTGGTCTGCCTGGCCATCAATCCGCGCGGCAACACTTCCGTGGCGAAGGCCAATGCATTCCTGCGCGCGCTGCACGACACCTTGCGCTGCGATCCGCGCCAGCCGCTGCAGACCAAGGAGTACTTCGGCTCGGTGACCACCTTGCGCCCGGAGATGCTCGGCGCGGCGGAGACCAGCCGCATCTTCGCCGCGCTCGGGCTGGACGAGGCCACCCTGGGCGACGAGGAGGACAGCGACCGCCTGATGATCCTGCGCCATACGCTGATGAACCCCTACCTGATCGACCACGAGAACGACATCAGCTACATCGAGGGCTATTTCGATTTCCTGACGCGCCGGCTGCGCGGGCTGTCCGAGCCCGCCGCGGACGCCCGCCGCTGAACGCCGGCGCGCCCCGGTGCGCCGTCCGGCAACCCACCACGACGATCCCCGCATGAGCCATCACGACCTGCGCACGTTCATCGCCCAACTCGAGCGTGAGCGGCAGTTGCTTCGCGTCGCCAGCCCGGTCGACCCCGAGCTGGAGTCGACCGCGCTGTGCCTGCGCGCGCTGAAGGAGGGCGGGCCGGCGCTGCTGATGGAGCATGCGGGGCAGTCGCCGCAGCCGCTGCTGGGCAACCTGTTCGGCGATCGTCGACGGATCGAGAGCGCACTGGCCGGGCGGCCGCTGGCGAGCCTGCGCGAACTCGGGCAGCTGCTGGCCTCGATCAAGGAGCCGCGCTGGCCGTCCAGCCTGCGCGACGCGCTGGCGACCTGGCCGGAGCTGGCGCAGCTGGCCCACGTGGCGCCGCAGCGCGTGCGCGAGGCGGCGTTCGAGTACGAGACCTTGCGCGGCGGCGAGATCGACCTGGCGCGCCTGCCCATCCAGCGCTGCTGGCCGCAGGATGCCGGCAAGCTGATCACCTTCGGCCTGGTGATCACCCGCGGCACGCTCAAGCCGCGGCAGAACGTGGCGATCTACCGGCAGCAGCTGATCGGACCGAACAAGCTGATCATGCGCTGGCTGCCGCATCGCGGCGGTGCGCTGGACTACGCCGACTGGCGAGTCGCCCATCCGGGCAAGCCGTTCCCCGTGCTGGTCGCGATCGGTGCCGATCCGGCCACCATGCTGGCGGCGGTGGCGCCGGTGCCGGATACCCTGTCCGAATACGAGTTTGCCGGCCTGCTGCGCGGCCAGCGCACCCGGGTATGGCGCAGCGAGCTGACCGGGCTGGACGCGCCGGCCGGTGCGGAGATCCTGCTGGAAGGCTTCATCGCGCCGGAGGAGACCGCGCTGGAGGGTCCGTTCGGCGACCACACCGGCTATTACAACGCGCAGGACCACTTCCCGGTGTTCACCGTCGAACGCATGCGCCTGCGCCACGGGGCGATCTATCACGGCAGCTACATGGGCCGTGCGCCGCACGATGAGCCGTCGGTGCTGTCGATGGCCTTGAACGACGTGTTCGTGCCGATCCTGCAGAAGGTGTTTCCGGAGATCGTCGATTTCCACCTGCCGCCGGAGGCCTGCTCGTACCGCATCGCCGTGGTCAGCATCCGCAAGCAGTATCCCGGCCACGCGCGCCGCATGATGATGGGCATCTGGTCGTACCTGCGCCAGTTCACCTACACCAAGTTCGTGATCGTCACCGACGACGACATCGACGTGCGCGACTGGTCGCAGGTGATCTGGGCACTCGCCACCCGGGTCGATCCGGCGCGCGATTCGATGCTGGTGGAGAACACGCCGATCGACTACCTCGACTTTTCCAGCCCGACCCCCCATCTGGGCTCCAAGCTGGGCATCGACGCCACCAACAAGTGGCCGGCCGAAACCACCCGCAGCTGGAGCAAGCCGATCGTGCCCGATCCCGAGGTAGAGCGACGGGTGGATGCGCTGTGGGCGAGCCTGGCCGGCTCAGCGGGCGGCTGACGGCGGCGTGGACGTGCTTTCGGCGGTGCCGTCGTCCGGCCTGGCGATCCATTCGCGCGCGCGTTGCTGCAGCGCGCGCCAGTTGCGCTCCCACTGCCCGTCGCGGGGCTCCGACCACGCCAGCTGCAGCAACACCGCCTGCAATCCGTGCAGTTGCCGTTGCGCGTCCGCCAGTTCGGCCAGTACCTGCGCGTGATCGTCCTTGCTCACCATCAGTACTTTCTTGTCGCGGCATACGCCGATGCACGGTTGCGGCGCCTCGATCTTGCCGCAGCCGATGCACTGCCAGGCCTGGATGTATTCAATCGCTGCGCTCATGCGGGTCGGTGATGCCATGGGGGACGCCAACATGCTAGTGCAAGCCGCCACCGGCCCGATCTGATCCAGGTCAACGACAGCGCCGTGGCCGCGTGACACGATGCCGCCTGGCACTTTTCGTGAGGTGTGTATGCAACTGGTCTGTCCTGCCGGCAACCTGCCTGCGTTGACCGCCGCGATCGAGGCTGGCGCCGATGCGGTCTACGCGGGTCTCCGCGACCAGACCAATGCGCGTGCCTTCCCCGGCCTGAACTTCAGCGACGACGAACTGCGCGCCGGCATCGCCCTGGCGCACGCGCGCGGGCGCAAGGTCTACCTGGCGCTCAACACCTACCCGGACAGCGCGCGGCTGGCGCAGTGGTTCGCGGCGGTGGACAAGGCGGCCGAGTTCGGCTGCGACGCGATCATTGCCGCCGAAATGGCCGTGCTCGACTACGCCGCCCGCACCCATTCCGCGCTGCCGCGGCACCTGTCGGTGCAGGGCTCGGCGACCACCGCCGCGGCGCTGCGCTACATGCACGAGCGCTTCGGCATCAGCCGCGCGGTGCTGCCGCGGGTGCTGTCGCTGCAGCAGGTCGAGCGCCTGTGCGAGAACTCGCCGGTGCCGCTGGAGGTGTTTGCCTTCGGCAGCCTGTGCATCATGGTCGAGGGCCGCTGCCAGCTTTCCAGCTACGTCACCGGCGCCTCGCCGAATCGCCATGGCGTGTGCTCGCCGGCGAAGTTCGTGCGCTGGGAGGAGCATGGCGATGGCGAGCGCAGCGTGCGCCTGAACGATGTGCTGATCGACCGCTTCCAGGCGCGCGAGCCCGCCGGCTATCCCACCGTCTGCAAGGGGCGTTTCGATGTCGGCGGCGACATCTTCCATGCGCTGGAGGAACCGACCAGCCTCAACACCCTGGAGCTGCTGCCGCGGCTGGCGCAGGCCGGCGTGGTGGCGCTGAAGATCGAGGGTCGCCAGCGCGGCGTGGCCTATGTGCGTTCGGTGACGCAAACCTGGCGCGAGGCACTGGACCGCTACCGGGCCGCGCCGGGGCCATGGGCATTGCAGGCCGACTGGCAGCGCTCGTTGTCGGCCCATGCCGAGGGTCACCAGACCACGCTCGGTCCCTATCACCGCAGCTGGCACTGAACCGATGGCACCGACGCGCACGAACGACATGATGAAACTGAGCCTGGGTCCGCTGCAGTATTTCTGGCCGCGCGAACGCACGCTGGCGTTCTACCGCGAGAGCATGGGCTGGCCGGTCGAGATCATCTACCTGGGCGAGACCGTGTGCAGCAAGCGGCGCGAGCTCGGCACCCGCGACTGGATCGCGCTGGCCGAGGAGCTGCGCGCCAGCGGCAAGCAGGTGGTGCTGTCATCGCTGGCCCTGATCGAGGCCGAATCCGAACTGGGTGCGTTGAAGCGGCTGATCGGCGACGGCGGCGGCTGGATCGAGGCCAACGACTTGTCGGCGGTGCAATTGTGCCGCGAGCGCGGGATCCCGTTCGTCGCCGGCCCCACGCTCAACATCTACAACCACCGTGCGCTGGCCATGCTGATCGAGGACGGGCTGCGGCGCTGGGTGCCGGGCGTGGAGCAGGGCGAGACGCTGCTGCGCGAAATGCAGGCATCGATGCATGCCGGAGGGCGGCCCATGCCGGAGCTGGAGGTGATCGCGTTCGGTCGCCTGCCGCTGTCCTTCTCCGCGCGTTGCTTCACCGCGCGTGCGCTGGACGTGGCCAAGGACCACTGCGAATTCCGCTGCATCGAATACCCCGACGGCATGCCGCTGGCCACGCGCGAGGGAAAGCCGTTCCTGCGCATCAACGGCATCCAGGTCCAGGGCGAGGAGATCACCGACCTCGGGCCGGAGCTTCCGGCGCTGCGCGAGCTTGGCGTGGACGTGTTGCGCCTGTACCCGCAGGTGCACGCCATGGCCGACGTGGTGGCGCACTTCGACCTTGCCCGCCGCTCACCGCAGGCACCGCCGAGGGTCGCCGCGCGCAACGGCTACTGGCACGGCGAGCCGGGCATGCCGCTGCCCGCCCGGAACGCGTAGCACGGCGACGCGAGGGGTTGCCGCGCGGCAGGCCGCCGGCCGCCGGCACCGTCCATGGCTGCTGCCGTTGGCGGCGAGTCGCGCCGACTCGCCGCGTCGCGGGCCGCCGCCGTCACACCCGCGCGAACACCAGGCTGCCGTTGGTACCGCCGAAGCCGAAGCTGTTCGACATCACCGTGTGCAGCTGCGCCTCGCGGCTCTCGCGCAGGATCGGAAAGCCCTCGGCGCGCGGATCGAGCTGGTCGATATGGGCCGAGCCGGCCATGAACCCGCCCTTGAGCATCAGCAGGCTGTAGATCGCCTCGTGCACGCTGGCGGCGCCGAGCGAGTGGCCGGTCAGCGCCTTGGTCGAGGAAAGCGGCGGCACCGCCGTGCCGAATACCTCGCGCACCGCCTGCAACTCCACGATGTCGCCCACCGGGGTGGCGGTGCCGTGGGTGTTGAGGTAGTCGATCGGCGCGTTCAGGTCACGCATGGCCATGCGCATGCAGCGCACGGCGCCTTCGCCGGAGGGCGCGACCATGTCGCCGCCATCGGAGGTCACGCCGTAGCCGACCAGTTCGGCATGGATGCGCGCACCGCGCGCCCGCGCATGCTCGTACTCCTCCAGCACCAGCATGCCGCCGCCGCCGGCGATGACGAAGCCGTCGCGGCCGGCGTCATAGGGGCGCGAGGCCACCTGCGGGGTTTCGTTGTAGCCGCTGGACAGCGCGCCCATGGCGTCGAACTCGACCGTCATGCCCCAATGCTCTTCCTCGCCGCCGCCGGCGAACATCACGTCCTGGGCGCCGTGGCGGATCAGGTCGGCGGCCGCGCCTATGCAATGCGCCGAGGTGGCGCAGGCGGCCGAGATCGAATAGCTCAGGCCGTGGATGGCGAACGCGGTCGCCAGCGTGGCGGACACCGTCGAGCACATCGTGCGCGGCACCATGTACGGACCGACCTTGCGCACGCCCTTCTCGCGCAGCAGGTCGGCGGTCTCGATCTGCCACTGCGCCGAACCGCCGCCGGAGCCGGCGATCACGCCGCAGCGCGGATCGCTTACCTGTTCGGCGCTGAGCCCGGCATCGGCGATCGCGTCGCGCATGGCCACCCAGGCATAGGCCGCGGCATCGCCCATGAAGCGCTTGCGCTTGCGGTCGATCTCCGCCACCAGGTCGATCTGCGGCACGCCGGCGACCTGGCTGCGCATGCCGCGCGCGGCGTAGTCCGGCATCGCCGAGATGCCGCTGCGCAGGTCGCGCAGGGAGCGTTCCACGGTGCTGGCCTCGTTGCCGATGCAGGACACGATGCCCATGCCGGTGACGACGACCCGGCGCATCAGAAACCCTCCGTCGACTGGAACAGGCCCACGCGCATGTCGTCGGCCTCGTAGATCAGGCGGTCGTCGACCAGCACCCTGCCATTGGCAATCACCAGCGCCAGCTTGCCGCGCATCACCCGGCGGATGTCGATTTCATAACGCACCAGCTTTGCGCTCGGCAGCACCTGGCCGGAAAACTTCACCTTGCCCACGCCCAGTGCGCGGCCACGTCCCGGCTCGCCCATCCATGGCAGGAAGAATCCGCTGAGCTGCCACAGCGCATCCAGCCCGAGGCAGCCGGGCATCACCGGATCGCCCTCGAAATGACAGCCGAAGAACCACAGGTCGGGGCGGATATCCAGCTCGGCGCGGATGCACCCCTTGCCGGCGGCGCCGCCGTGGTCGTCGATATGCGTGATGCGGTCGAACATCAGCATGGGTGGCATCGGCAACTGCGCGTTGCCGGGACCGAACATTTCGCCGCGGGCGCAGGCGAGCAGCTGGTTGTAGTCGAACGACGAAGGGCGTGTCATGTAAGAACCTGCAGAAAATGTGGGGGGAAGTTTGGGAGACTCGCACGCTATGCGTCTTGATGCCAGTCAAGTCGGCTGCAACATACGCGGGCGTCTGTTCCGGCGCAGACATCCGCCGCGGTCACGGCATCATGTCGCATCGGTCCGATAGTGTGCACCAAGGCTTCGATCACGCTGCAGCGCAGCCGTCAGCAGGCAGTGCGCCAGCTGCGCCTGCCATCCATCCTTGCGCCACGCCGCGCAGGTCTGCAGCGCGCTCTTCAGGCCGGCCGCGTCACGTTCCGGCCCGGCGGCCTGCCACAGCAGGTCGCGCAGCGCGGCCGACTCGGCGGGGGGCAGTTCGGCCCCGCGGCCGACCCAGTGGTGGGCGCCGGCCGGCACCGTCGAGCGTGGCAGCCTGGCCAGCGATTCGCCGACGCGGCGGCCGCACAGCACGCCTTCCAGCAGCGAATTGCTGGCCAGGCGGTTGGCGCCGTGCACGCCGTTGCAGGCCACCTCGCCCACGGCGTACAGGCCGGCCACGCTGCTGCGGCCATCGGCATCGACCGCCACGCCGCCCATGTGGAAATGCGCCGCGGCGGTCACCGGAATGCGTTGCCGCCGGGGATCGATGCCGTGGGCCAGGCAGGCGGCCAGCACGGTGGGAAAGCAGCGCTCCCAATCGCTATCCAAGTCGCGGGCATCCAGCCACGCACCGCCGTCGGTCCGCTGGGCCTGCGCGACCCGCCGTGCCACCACGTCGCGCGGTGCAAGATCCTCCAGCGGATGCAGGCCGGCCATCAGCGGGCGTCCCGGGCCGTCCTGCAGGCGCGCACCGGCCCCGCGCAGCGCTTCGGTGATCAAGGGCAGGCAATGTCCGCCGGCGATGTCCAGCGCGGTAGGGTGGAACTGCACGAATTCGATGTCGCGCAGGCGGGCGCCGGCCGCCATGGCCAGTGCCAGGCCACTGCCGTTGGCTCCCGCGGGGTTGCTGGTGCGCGCGAACAGCGCGCCGATGCCGCCGGTGGCCAGCACCACGGCGCGGGCGTCCATGTCGTGCCGCCGGCCGCGGCTGTCCAGTACCCGCACCCCGTCGACGGTGCCGCCGCGCAAGCGCAAGGCCTGGACGTCGACATCGCTTCGCCACTGGATATGCCAGGCGTGCTGGGCGCGCCGGCGGAGCCCGCGGGTGATCGCCGCGCCGCTCGCGTCGCCACCGGCATGCACGATGCGCGAAGCCCGGTGACCGCCTTCGCGGCCCAGCTGAAGCCGGCCGGCCGCGTCGCGGTCGAAGCCGACACCCTGGGCCTCCAGCCAGCCGATCGCCGCGGGCGCCTGCCGGCACAGCCAGCGCACCATGGCGGCGTCGTTGTGGCGGGCGCCGGCGACGAGCGTGTCGAGCGCATGGGCGTCGCTGCTGTCGGCGCGATCGACGGCCGCGGCGATGCCGCCCTGCGCCAGCGCGCTGGCCGTGTCGCTGCCCTGGTTCGCCCGGCACAGCAGGCGTACCGGCCGCGGCGCGAGCGCGAGCGCGGTGGCAAGACCCGCCACCCCGCCGCCCACCACGATGATCGGTGCTCCGGCGCGCGTCACACTGCTTCGTGCCGTCCGATCGCCAGCATCCGGTCCAGTGCCGCGCGCGCACGTGTGGCCACGTCGGCGGGCACCTCGACCTCATGCCGCCGATCGCGCAGGCAGGCGTAGATGTTCTGCAGGGTGATCTGCTGCATGTGCGGGCACAGGTTGCACGGCTTGAAAAACTCGATGTGGCTGAATTGCGAGCGCAGGTTTTCCGCCATCGAGCACTCGGTGATCAGCGCGACGCGCGGCGGATTCTCCTTCGCCAGCCAGCGGGTCATGGCGCTGGTGGAGCCGACGAAATCGGCTTCGGCCCAGACCTCGGGCGGGCATTCCGGGTGCGCGATCAGCTTGGCGTCGAAGCGTTCGCGCGCGTGGCGCGCCTGTTGCGCGGTGAACTTTTCATGCACTTCGCAGCGGCCATGCCACAGCAGCAATTCCACCTTGGTCTTGCTGGCCACGTAGCTGCCGAGGTAGCGGTCCGGCAGGAAGATGACCTGCTCCGTGCCCATCGCCTCGACCACCTCGACCGCGTTGGCCGACGTGCAGCAGGCATCGGATTCGGCCTTCACCTCGGCCGAGGTGTTGACGTAGCTGACGACCGGCACGCCCGGGTGCCGTGCGCGCAGGGCGACGACATCGGCGGCGGTGATCGAGCTGGCCAGCGAGCAGCCCGCGTCGAGATCGGGGATCAGCACGGTCTTGCCGGGCGCGAGGATCTTTGCGCTCTCGGCCATGAAATGCACGCCGCACATCACGATCACCTCGGCGGCGCAGGTGGCCGCCTGCTGGGCCAGCGCGAGCGAGTCGCCGGTGATGTCGGCCACGCCGTGGAAGATCTCCGGCGACTGGTAGCTGTGCGCCATGATCACGGCGCCGCGCTGGGCCTTCAGGCGGTTGATCGCATCGATCCACGGCAGGTGCCACGACCATTCCAGGCAGGGCACCTGGCGCTCCATGCGCGCGGTGAGCCCGGCGTACTCGTGCTCAAGTTCGTCACGCCATACCGGCATGGGCAGGGTATCGGGGTGGGTCATGGCATTCCGTGGTGTGGCTCGGCGGTTGCCGTCGTGGCGGCTCAGGCCGCCTCGCCGTGATGGGCGGCGCGGGCGGCGCGGGCGAATCGCGCGCCGCGGTTCATGACGATGCGCAGCGCCAGCGGGATCGATTCCCAGGGCAGCCGGTCGAGCATGTTGCGGGCGGTCAGTCCGAGCTCGGTATCCCCGGTGAGGCGCAGGCGCCGCTGGAAGAACAGGGTATCGGCATCTTCGAGGCGCCCGGCCAGCAGCAGCAGGTCGGTGGCGCTGCCCCATACGCTGGCATCGGCTTCACCGTCGGTCACGTGGCACTGGTCGCCGCGCAGTTCCACCACCCAGCGCAGGCGCAGGTCTTCCACCTCGATCGCGATGCGCCGGTCGCGCATGAAGTCCAGCGAACCGTCGCGCAGGGGAGCGGCGAGCACGTGGCTCATGGCGGTCTGCAGCAGGCGCTGCTGCCAGCGCGACGGCAGCAGGCGCAGCAGCGGCGCCGCCCGCCGTGGAGGCGGCAACAGCCGCAACAGGCGCGGCGCGAGGGGGGAATCGGCGAAGGTCATGGGCATGATGGCAGCCATTGTCGGTGCAGGGCCGGTATCGCCGCATTGATCCGGGTCAAATGACAGGCCTTGCTGGCGACAGCCGTCGCCGATGACCAGGTCGAGCAGCTCCTGCACGGTGCTGCCGGGCAGGTCGAGCCGTGCAGCCAGGCGGAACGCGCGCTGGCGCACCCTCTGTTCGCGCGCGAGGTCGCGCGGCGGCACGCGGGCACGCGATTTGAGCGTGGCCACCCGGCTCACCATGTGGCGGCGCGCCGCCAGCAACAGCAGCAGGCTGTCGTCGATGCGGTCGATCACGCCGCGCGTGCGCGCCAGGGCCAGTCGTTCAGGCAGATACGTAGTCATCGGGGTGCCCGGTGGCGTGGATGGGGGCGACAGCCGGCGGGAACCGCCTCATGGTGGAGCTTGGGCATCCCGTGATGGCCGGTGGATTTTCACGCAGATGTCGCCGTTTGGCAGGGTCCGCGCCTCGGTCTGCAGACCCAGCCCGGCGAGCAGGGCCAGCAGCGAGGTCGGGCTTTGCGGGCTCAGCAGCCACACCGTCTGTCCGGGTGTCAGGGCGCCGGCCAGGACCTGTGCCAGCTGCAGTGGTGGCGGGCAGGGCAACCCACCCGGCACGCCTGCATGCAGGTGTCCCGCGGCGTCAGGCACAGGCGCATCCGATGGCGGCAGCTGGTGCATGCTGGCATTGGAGCACGGCTGGCCGTGGCGACGCTCTGACGTGGGTCAAACGCTGCCCCGGCGAGGATGCGCGGGACCGCGCAGGCGCCGCCGACCGGCTGCCGGGGTCAGCCCTGCAGCAGGCTTTTGCCGATGTCGCGCAAACGGGGCGGGTCGCACAGGAACAGTTCGCGTCCCTCGATTTCGACCAGGCCGGTGCTGCGGAAACGGCCGAGCACGCGGCTTACGGTCTCGGAGGCGAGGCGCAGGTAGTTGGCGATATCGGCACGCGACATGCTCAGGCGGAAGCGCGAGCTGGAAAAACCTCGCACGGCGTAGCGCTCGCTCAGGTCGATGAGAAAGGCCGCCATGCGTTCGTCGGCGCTGTAGTCGCCGACCAGCAGGCCGACCGTGCCGATCTCCTTGCTGAGCATGCGGAACAGGTGTTGCTGCACCACCGGCATCCGCGTCGCCAGCGCGCTTATCGCGGGAAAGGAGAAGCGGCAGAACTGGGCAGGTTCCAGTGC
This sequence comes from Lysobacteraceae bacterium, assembly GCA_028866435.1. Taxonomy (GTDB): domain Bacteria; phylum Pseudomonadota; class Gammaproteobacteria; order Xanthomonadales; family Rhodanobacteraceae; genus Rhodanobacter. Next base: position 39,346 of record JAGWIC010000018.1, read on the forward strand.
GATGGCATTGCATGGAAAACGGTCGGGGTGGATCGCGTCGAGGCCGATGACTTCGCCGGGCAGGTGGAAGCCCAGCACCTGCTCCCGTCCGGCGTGGTCGATGGTGCTGGTCTTCGCCGCGCCGGTACGCACGGCGAAGATGGCGCGGAAAGGGTCGCCTTCGCGGAACAGGTAGCCCCCCGGGGGCAGCGGACCGACGCTCTCGACCAGGCAGTGCAGGGCGCTGAGTTCGGTCTTGCCACCGCCCACCGCCAGGCAGGCGCGGGCGAAGGCGCAGGTCCGGCAGAACCCCGCTTCATCAGCCGCCTCATCGGCGAGCGGGTTCGGCGGCTCGGGATGTCTGCCATCGCGGCTGGTCTGATGCATCGGAACATACTGGTGGGGAGGCGGCCCCATCATATCCCCAGTATCCGGGCTGGCTCGCGTCGCCGGCACCCGGCGCGGCGCATGGTGAGCCGGGCGTCCGGCCCGCCAGCGTGCGGCAAAACCGTTATGGACGGGGCTCCTGAGGGCGTTTCCCCGCTCCAGGGGACCCGGCCAGGCGCCCGCTGCGACAGCTTGTCGCAGCATGGCTGCATCGCGCCGGGCTCGCGCAGGACATCCTCAACGCTTGTGGATCAGGAACGCCTGGGTCGCGACCGGCTTGCCGTCGAGGCGGATCTCGACCTGGTATTTGCCTTCCGGCCAGAGGTCCGGATTCTCCAGCTTGAAGGTGGTCACCGCCGGACCGTCGGTGGCGATCGACTGGGTGACATCGCCGATCAGTTGCCCCTTGCCTTCCAGGTAGCGCCACCTGGCGTTGAGCGTGGCGTCGCTGCTGCTGCCGCGGGTGTCGACGCTGGCGTAGAGGGTCTTGCTGTCGCTGGCGAAGCTGTTGCTGGCGG
>JAGWIC010000019.1 GCA_028866435.1 Lysobacteraceae bacterium
GGCGCAGGCCGCACAGGCGGCACCCGTCGCCGGCGCGGCGGCGGGACCGCCGGCGGCGCTGCAGCGGCGTGCCGCCGCGCCGGCGCCCGCGCGCCCGGCTGAACCGGCATCCGCCAGCGACGGCGGCTCGATCCGCGTGGGCATCGACAAGATCGACGCGCTGATCAACATGATGGGCGAACTGGTGATCACCCAGTCCATGCTCAGCGACATCGGCGAGAGGATCGACGAGTCGCAGCTGGGACGGCTGCGCGAGGGCCTGCTGCAGCTGGAGCGCAATACGCGCGAGCTGCAGGAAAGCGTGATGCGCATCCGCATGCTGCCGATCGGCTCGGTGTTCAACCGCTTTCCGCGGCTCGTGCACGACCTGGAGCGCAAGCTCGGCAAGCATGTCAGGCTGGAACTGCACGGCGAGCACACCGAGCTGGACAAGACCGTGCTGGAAAAGATCGGCGATCCGCTGGTGCACCTGGTGCGCAACGCGATCGACCACGGGCTTGAAATGCCGGCCCAGCGCAAGGCCGCAGGAAAGCCGGAAACCGGTACGCTCAAGCTCGACGCCTACCACGAGGGCGGCAATATCGTGGTGCAGATCAGTGACGATGGCGCCGGGCTCAACCACGAGGCGATCATCGCCAAGGCGCAGCAGCGCGGCTTGATCGAGGCAGGGCAGGAGCTCGACGACGCCGAGATCGCCGAGCTGATCTTCCAGCCCGGCTTTTCCACCGCCGCCCAGGCCACCGACCTGTCCGGGCGCGGCGTAGGCATGGACGTCGTGCGGCGCAACGTGCGCGACCTGGGCGGCAGCGTCGGCGTGCGCAGCGTGAGCGGCAAGGGCAGCACCTTCACCATCAGCCTGCCGCTGACGCTGGCGATCATCGACGGCCTGGTCACCGCGGTGGGCGAGGAACGCTACATCTTCCCGCTGACCTCGATCGTGGAATCGCTGCGGCTGGCGCCCGACATGGTGCGGCGGATCGGCAACGGCGGCGAGGTGTTCCGCTTCCGCGAGGCCTACCTGCCGATCATCCGCATGCATGAGGCGTTCCGCTGCCACGGCAGCTTCTGCGACATCCAGGACGGCATCGTGGTGGTGGTCGAGGACGACGGCCGCCGCGTCGGCTTGCTGGTCGACGAACTGCTCGGCCAGCAGCAGGCGGTGATCAAGTCGCTGGAATCCCACTACCGGCGGGTGCCGGGCATCTCCGGCGCCACCATCGTCGGCGACGGCTCGGTCGCGCTGATCGTCGATGTCGGCGGCGTGGTGCAGCTGGGCCAGCGCAGCAAGGCGGCCTGATCCAGGCGGTTGTCGCGCCGGGCGGCGTTCCCCGCCCGGTTCCGGTGAGGACATGCAGCGGTGCCGGGCCACCACCCGGCGCCGCTGCATGCGTCTGGCCGCGGCGCTCGGGTGCGGCGGCCGCGCAGCTCAAGTTTCCCGTTGCCGGGCCGACACTTCCAGTGAGACCCAGTGCTTGCGAGCGTCATCCATCAGGTATCAGGACATGCACGACACAAACCAGAGCGTGGCAGATCATTTGCAACAACTGACCTTTTCCCTGGCCGACGAGGAATACGGCGTCGACATCCTCTCGGTACGGGAGATACGCGGCTGGAGCCGGGTCACCCGCATTCCGCAGACGCCGTCGTACGTGCTGGGCGTGCTCAACCTGCGCGGTTCGGTCGTGCCGGTGATGGACCTGCGCCTGCGCTTCGGGCTCGAGCGCGAAGCCTATGACGACACCACAGTCACCATCATCGTCGCGATCGCCGAGCGCCTGTTCGGGATCGTGGTCGACTCGGTCTCCGACGTGCTCGACGTCGATCCGGCGGCGATCAAGCCGGTACCGGACATGGGCCTGGTGGTCGATACCCGCTACCTCAAGGGCCTGGCGACCCACAACGAACGGATGCTGATGTTGCTGGACGTACACAAGCTGATGCGTCCGGAGGACGTGGAATCACTGGAGGCGGCCTTGCCGCACGATCGACAAGTCGAAGTTGCTGCCTGACCTGGGAAGAGAGATGAAATCTAAATTGAAACTTGAATTTCTGAAGAAGAAGCTTGCCGGCTTGTCGACCCTGAGCGTCAAGGCACGCCTGTCCATGCTGATCGGCATGCTCTTCGTGATGTTGCTGGTCGGCGCCTGGATGGGCCTGCACGGCATGAGCCAGGGCAATGATCAGACGCGGCAGATCTACCAGGGCGACATGCTTCCTGCCGGCCAGCTCAACGAGATCTCGCGCAACAGCTGGATGCAGTTCGTCGGCTTGAGCGAGGGCGTGTTCCACAAGGACGACAAGAGCATCGTGGCGCAGAAGCTGGCCGAGGTCGACAAGCTCCAGGCGAGCAACGATGCGCTGATGAAGTCGCTGCAGAAAGCCAACGACGGTTCGATGACCGCTGCCGACAAGAAGATGCTGAAGGACCTTGTCGGTGCGCGCGACGACATGAAGTCGTCGATGGACGGCATCAGGGACGGGCTGAAGTCCAACGACGATGGCGTCAATGCATCGCTGTACTCCGACCTGCTGCCGACGCTGGCCATCGAGGACTCGATCACCAACAAGCTGATTGCCTCCCGCGTCGCCCAGGGCGCCGCGGGGTACAAGATCGCCGTCGCCAGTTTCGAGCGCATCCGCATGGTGGCCCTGGTGGCCCTGGCGGTGGGCCTGCTGTTTGCCAGCCTGCGGGCGTTCCTGCTGATCCGCACCATCATGGCGCGCCTGAATGAAGCGGTTCACCTGGCCAACGAGATTGCCGGAGGCAAGCTGGGGCACGACATCGTGGTGACCCGCCATGACGAGCTGGGGGCCCTGCTGCTGGCCTTCCGCACGATGGACGAGCGCCTCAAGTCGACGGTTGCCGAGGTACGCCATGGCGCCGACTCCGTCAGCACCGCGGCGCAGCAGATCGCCAGCGGCAACGACGACCTCAGTCAACGCACGCAGGAGCAGGCCTCCAGCCTGGAGGAAACGGCCGCCTCGATGGAACAGATGACCTCGACCGTGAAGCAGAACGCCGAGAACGCCAGCCATGCCAATCAGCTGGCGCGCGGCGCCCGCGAGCAGGCCGAGCGCGGCGGAGAAGTGGCGGGACGGGCGGTGCTGGCGATGGGCGAGATCAACACGTCCAGCCGCAAGATCGCCGAGATCGTGGGCTTGATCCAGGAAATCGCCTTCCAGACCAACCTGCTCGCGCTCAATGCCGCGGTCGAGGCAGCGCGCGCCGGCGAGCAGGGGCGCGGCTTCGCGGTGGTGGCCTCGGAAGTGCGCAACCTGGCGCAGCGCAGCGCCGGCGCCGCCAAGGAGATCAAGGGGCTGATCGAGGACAGCGCCGAGAAGGTGCGCGGCGGCTCGGAGCTGGTCAACCAGTCGGGCAAGGCGCTGGCCGAAATCGTCGAAAGCGTGAAGAAGGTCACCGACATCGTCGCCGAGATCGCCGCGGCCAGCCAGGAGCAGTCCGCCGGCATCGACCAGGTCAACCATGCCGTCATGCAGATGGACGAGATGACCCAGCAGAACGCGGCGCTGGTGGAAGAGGCGTCCGCCGCGGCCCGGGCGATGCATGAGCAGGCCGGCGAACTGACCCGGCAGATCGCCTTCTTCAAGATCGACCAGGAGCTGCACGCGGGCGTGAAATCGCACGCCGCCTCGCGGGCCAGCACCGTGGTCGAGGCCACGGCGGCATTCGCCACCGTTCGCAAGGCGCCCGCCGTCGCCGCACCGGCACCGCTGCGCGAGCGCCGCGCGGCGACCGCCGATGCGGAAAGCAGCGCCGGCGTGTGGAAGGAATTCTGAGTGAACCTCGCAGCCGGCATCAGCGCGGGGGAGATCGGCCAGGCCACGGTCGACGGCATGGTGCTGGGCGATGGCGAATTCCAGTTCCTGCGCAGCTTCGTCCTGCAGCACTGCGGCATCTCCCTCGGCGAGCAGAAGCGCCAGCTGGTCCAGGGGCGGCTGCAGCGCCGGTTGCGTGCACTCGGGCTGAAGCACTTCGCCGGCTACTGCGAGTTGCTGCGCAGCGACCCGCAGAGCGAACTCGGTGAACTGGCCAGCGCGATCAGCACCAACGTCACCTCGTTCTTCCGCGAGATGCACCACTACGACCTGCTGGTCAACGAGCTGCTGCCGCGCTGGATGAAGGAAAAGCGCGGCAGCGGCGGTCGCCTGCGGATATGGTCCGCCGGCTGCTCCAGCGGCGAGGAGCCCTATGCGCTGGCCATGGTGCTGGCCGAGGCGCTGGAGGGGCACGCCAGCGCCGGTTTCGACGCCCGCATCCTGGCCACCGACCTGTCGCCGCAGGCGTTGGCCGTCGCGCGCAAGGGCATGTATCCGCTGGAGCGCCTGTCCGGCATCAGCGACGAACGCCGCAAGCGCTGGCTGTTGCGCGGCGCGGGGGAGTTCGAGGGGCTTGCCTCGATCCACCCGCGGTTGCGCGAGCTGGTGACGATACAGCCGCTCAATCTCCTGCACGACTGGCCCATGAAGGGGCCGTTCGACGCGATCTTCTGTCGCAACGTGGTGATCTATTTCGACCAGCCGACAAAGCAGCGCCTGTTCCGCCGCTACGCCGAGTTGCTGCCCGCGGGCGGCTACTTGTTCCTCGGTCATTCCGAGTCGTTGCATGGCATCAATGACGATTTCGAGCTGATTGGCCGCACTGTCTATCGCAAGCGCACGGGACGACCGCCATGAACGCAGGCAAGAGCGTCGTGATCGCGAAAGCGCATGCCCCGGTGCTGCCGGGGTTCGAGCACCTGCGCCGGTTCTGGGACCCCACGCACGCGTGCATGACGGTCAAGGTACTTCCCGGCGAGTTCTATGTGAGCACGCAGGAGGAGATGGTCAGCACCGTGCTGGGTTCGTGCGTTTCCGCCTGCATCCACGATGCACGCCGCGGGGTGGGCGGGATGAATCATTTCATGCTGCCGGAGCCGCGCGGCGAGCGCGACGACTGGTCGGCGACCGTCGGCCGGGCCGCCCGCTACGGCAGCGATGCGATGGAGCAGATGATCAACGCGATCCTGCTGGCCGGCGGACAGCGCGGCGACCTGCGCGTGAAAATCTTCGGCGGCGGCCGCGTGCTGGCGCAGATGACCGACGTGGGGCAGCGCAATATCGAGTTCGTCAAGCGCTATATCGCCACCGAGAAGCTGAACCTGTGCGCCTCCGATCTCGGTGATGTCTATCCCCGCCAGGTGCAGTTCTTTCCGCACAGCGGTCGCGTGCGGGTACGTCAGTTGCGCCGTCAGGACGATGTCGCCCTGGTTGCGGGCGAGAGCAGCTACCTCAAGCGTTTGGCAAATGACCCGATAAAGGGTGAGGTCGAGCTTTTCTAGTCATGGTTGCCGCGCGATGGAGGACTTCACCTTCCACTGACCAAGGGTGGACCGCAACGGCAGCAGCCGGCCAGGCGGCCGGTTCCACTGCCCAATGTACCGAGCATCGTGGCTTCGATCAGGTTGAATCGAAGCATTTACCGAGAGCAGAAATGGAAAGAGTGCGTGTCCTTGTAGTTGACGATTCCGCCCTGGTGCGCAAGCTGATGACAGCGATGCTCGCCAGCGATCCGGACATCGAGGTTGTCGGCAGCGCCGCCGATCCGCTGATCGCACGGGACAAGATCAAGCAGCTCAATCCCGACGTGCTTACGCTGGACGTCGAGATGCCGCGCATGGATGGGGTCACATTCCTGGAAAATTTGATGCGCTTGCGGCCGATGCCGGTGGTGATGGTTTCCTCGCTGACCGTGCAGGGCGCGGAGGTGACCTTGCGTGCGCTTGAGCTTGGCGCGGTCGACTTCTTCGCCAAGCCCAGCACGGATCTGGCCAGCAGCCTCGCCGACAGCGCGCAGGAGATCTGCGCCAAGGTCAAGCTGGCGGCGCAGACTCGCCCGCGCGCCCGTACCGCGGCACCCCGGCTGGAAGTGCCGCCGCGGCTCTCGGCCGATGCGGTGCTGCCGCGCGACCAGGCGCCCGGCACGCGCGGTGGCAGCGCGGTCATCGCGATCGGTGCGTCGACCGGGGGTACCGAGGCCGTGCGCGTGATACTCGATTCGATGCCGCCCGACGCGCCGCCGATCCTGGTGACGCAACATATCCCCGCGGCGTTCAGCGGGCCGTTCGCGGCGCGGATGGACCGCACCTCGGCGATGCGGGTGTGCGAGGCGCAGGACGGCCAGCCGATCCAGGCCGGCCACGTCTACGTCGCTCCGGGCAGCCACCATCTGCTGGCGATGTGGGACGGCGCCAAGTACGTCTGCCGGCTGCACGACGGTCCGCAGGTCAATCGCCACAAGCCCAGCGTCGACGTGCTGTTCCGCTCGATGGCCGCCAGCGCCGGCGCCGCGACCATCGGCGTGCTGCTGACCGGCATGGGCGACGACGGCGCGCGCGGCCTGCTCGAGTTGAAGCAGGCGGGCGCCGCAACCCTGGTGCAGGACGAGGCCAGCTCGGTGGTCTGGGGCATGCCAGGCGCGGCCTGGAAACTCGGTGCGGCCGCCGAAATGCTGCCGCTGGACCACATCGCGGCGCGCCTGCTCCAGCTGTCGCGTCAATCCCACCCCGGCGCCCTGCGCGCCTGACCCTGGATACCGGCTCATGGCTGTTTTCTCTCGCTACAACCGAATCGTCGCCGGCCATCCGCTGTACGGCTGGCTGGCGAGCATTCTCGCGCTGCTGGCGGCAATGCTTTGGCATCCGGCCTGGCTGGCGCCGCTGCTGGTCGTGCTGGTGACGGCGGTGTGGATCGCCGAAAGTCACCGCCGCGTGGTGGAGCCGGCCGAGGTCGAGGCGCCGAGCAACAACGCACCGGTACGCGAGGCGCTCGAGGACGTGCGCGGCGCCCTGGTCGACGAGCTCGGCCACGCCACCCGCGAGCTGCACCAGGGACTGGACCTGCTGCGCGACGCGGTATCCGAACTGGGCGGCGGCTTCGATGGCCTGTCGCACAAGACCGGGCTGCAGCAATCGCTGCTCAAGCAGATCATCGACGCGCAGAAGAGCGGCGTGTCGGTGCAGGATTTCGCCGCCCGCACCGGCGACCTGCTCGAGCACTTCGTCGGCATGATCGTGCAGATGTCGCGGGAGAGCCTGCGCATCGTCTACCGCATCGACGGCATGGCCAGCGAGATGGATGCGGTGTTCGGCCTGCTGAAGAACGTCAACACGATCGCCGAGGAAACCAACCTGCTGGCCTTGAATGCGGCGATCGAGGCGGCGCGCGCCGGCGAATCCGGCCGCGGCTTTGCCGTGGTGGCCGGGGAGATCCGCAATCTCGCCAGCAATTCCAACCAGTTCAACGAGCAGATCGGCAGCCATGTCGAGCGTGCCCGGATCGCGATGGAGCAATTGCGCGGCCTGGTCGGCAACATGGCATCGCAGGACCTGAACGTGGCGCTGTCGGCCAAGGGCGGCATCGACGCCATGATGGCGCACGTCACCGAGAGCGACGCCCGCACCAGCGCGGTCGCCGACCAGGCGGTGGAGATCAACCGCGGCCTGGGCAGCGACGTCTCCACCACCATCCGCTCGTTGCAGTTCGAGGACATCCTCAGCCAGCTGCTGCAGCAGACCCGCAGCCGGCTGGTCGAGCTGCAGGAGGTGGTGGCCGAATGCACCCATGACATCGAGGAGCTGGCCTGCGCCCCGATCGACGCGGACAACCTGGTCCAGCGCGCCCAGCGCGTGCGCAGCCGGCTGGCGATCCAGCGAGAGAAGGCGCGTCTGCGCTCCCGTGGCCCGGCATTGCAAAGCTCGATGGATGCCGGCGAAATCGAATTGTTCTGAGGGTTGCAGCATGATCGTTCATCACGACACCGAGCAGGACTGCCTGACCCTGCAACTGGGCCAGCGGTTCGACTTCAGCGTCCACCGCGACTTCCACGAGGCCTGCCTCGGCGCCGGCGCGGCCGCGCGAAGCTACGTCATCGACCTGGGCGAAGTGACCAGCATGGACAGCTCGGCGCTGGGCATGCTGCTGCTGCTGCGCGAACACGCCGGCGCCGGTCGCGCCGAGATCCGCATCGTCAACGTCGGCACCGAATTGCGCAGCACGCTGCGGGTGGCCGGTTTCGACAAGCTGTTCGTGCTGCACTGATCGGGCGGCGCTGCCGCCACGTCGCACCGCTGGACTGCCGCGCCACCGCAGTGGCGGCGTCGGCGGATGCAGGCGGTTCGGCCGGCGTTGCCGACGGCGCGAATCCTTCAGTCCCGCGCAAGCGGTGATGCCGCGGCCCTGGCCACCCCCGCCGAAGGCAGTGCGGTAGTCGTCGACCTTGCGACGGGCGCGGGCGGCAGCCGACGGGCGGCGATCCTCCACTCCATGTCGGGTGCCGGATCGGGCCCAGCAAAAAGGGTTGCCATGATGGCAACCCTTTCGCGTGGCGCGGTGCGGCGGCGAGCCCGCCGCCCCACGGGACTCCTGCGCTTACCAGGCGCGGACGCTGGCGATGCCGGCGGCGTAGGTCTGCATGCTGGGGTCGTAGTGGAACTGGCGCCCCAGGTCGAACGTGACCGCCTGGCCGGGCGCGATGTTGGTGGTGCCGGCCGGCCAGCCCTTCTTGCTGGCGACGACGTTGCCGCTGGCGTCCTTGGCCTGGACCTCGACCTGCGCGGCGGCCGCTTCGGCGCAGTGGTTCACCAGCTGGCCCTTCATGATCATCTTCGAGTTCATGCCGTTGGAGCCGGCCGCGACCTTGAAGTTCTGGATGGTGAAATCGCTGGCCGAACACGCGTGCGCGGTGATGGGGATGGCAAGGAAAAGGGCCGAGGCGAGCAAGAGGTTCTTCATTTCAGGTGATCTCTTCGACAGAGGTGAGGTGACCCGGAACAGCGGCATCCGAGAGAAAAACTTTAGGCCGGCCGGTGCCGCAGGCCGGGCCGGCGGCGGTCTGGGCGGCGAATCCGTGAACGGGTTCACGCTTCGCCGCCTGGGCGGCCTCGTGCCGGCGCCGTGGTTACCAGCTGCGCACGGAGGCGATGCCGGCGGCGTAGGTCTGCATGCTGGGGTCGTAGTGGAACAGGCGGCCCAGGTCGAACCGCACCGATTTGCCGGGGGCGATGTTGGTGGTGCCGGCCGGCCAGCCCTTTCTCGAGGCGATGATGTTGCCGCTGGCATCCTTGACCTGGATCTCGACTTGCGCGGCGGCAGGTTCGGCGCAGTTATTGACCAGTTTTCCCTTCATGCTCATCCGGCCGCCGCCCGCGCCGACGGTGAAGTCCTGGATGGTGAAGTCGGTGGCGGAGCAGGCGGCGTGAGCCGCCAGGGGGAACGCCAGCAGCAGTGCAGAGGCGAGCAGGTACTTTCTCATGGTGGTTTATCCCTTCATGCACGGAGGCGATAACCAGCACAACGGCAGTCGGGCGCAAAACTTTAGGGTCGACCGGGGCGGTTCAGGCCGATGCGCCAGCCGGCGCGCCGTGCTCGATGAACCACAGGCCGGCGAACAGCTTGGGGTCGATCGAATAGCCCTCGGCGGCCCGTGCGAACAGCCAGGCGCCGGCCTGGGTGCGCGGAACCTCGTGCACCACGATGTTCTCGCTGTCGTCGCCGCCGCCGGGGCCGACCTTTTGCAGGTCCCAGGCGCGCACGAAGCTGATCATCTCGCTGCTCATGCCGGACGAGGAGGGGCCGCGATGGATGAACTCCACCCGCTGGCAGCGGTAACCGGTCTCCTCCTCCAGCTCGCGGCGGGCCGCCAGCAGCGCGCTTTCGTCGGCCTGGCCGGCCAGGTCGCCGACCAGGCCGGCCGGCATCTCGATGGTGTGCTGCCGGATCGCCACGCGGTACTGCTCGACGAACAGCACCTGGTCCGTGGCGGTTACCGCCAGGATGATCACCGCCCCGCCGGGATGGTTGCGTTCGGCGTACTCCCAGCGGCCCCGCTTGCGCAGGGTCAGCCAGCGTCCGCGGCAGAGCGTTTCGACCGGCGCGTCGGCGTCGGCGGGTGTCCGGCTGGGGCTGTCGGTCATGGGGCTCTCGGCATGCGGGTGACGGTTCGGATGGGCGCCCGCTTCAACGCAGCAGGGCGCGCAGGCGGCTGCGGGTGAAGGCACCGAAGCCCAGTTGCTCGCCGAGCCGGTCGAGCTGCTCGGGCGGGCGTGGGCGTCGCTGCAGTGTCTCGATGGTTTCGGCCCCCGGTGCATCCAGCGCGATCCGGGTCAGCCGGCGGTACAGCCGTGCCTGCCCGGCATGCTCGCGCAGGCGTGCGGCACACGAGGCGGCGCCGCGCAAACGCAGGAAGGGCACTTCGTCGATGCGCTCGAGCAGCGCGTCGAGGCTGCCGAAGTGGCTCAGCAATGCCGCCGCCGTCTTGGCGCCGATGCCGGGCACGCCGGGGATGTTGTCTACCGCGTCGCCGCACAGCGCGAGGTAATCGGCCACCTGGTGCGGGTGCACGCCGAGCTTGTCGTGCACGCCGGCCGGGCCCCAGCGCAGGCCACGGGCATAGTCCCATTGCTCGTCGTGGTCGCCAAGCAGTTGCCCGAAGTCCTTGTCGGCCGACACGATCACGCTGCGCCAGCCGGCCGCGCGCAGGTTCCACACGGTGCTGCCGATGAGATCGTCGGCCTCGTAGCTGTGGTCGATCATCAGGTGCACGCCCAGTGCCTCGGTAAGCGCACGGCACTGCACGAACTGCCGTTCCAGATCCGCTGGCGGCAGCTCGCGGTTGGCCTTGTACGGCGGGTAGATCGCGTTGCGGAACGAGCTGGTCAGCGAGGCGTCGAAGGCCACGGCGATGTGCTCGGGCTGGACGCGCTCGAGCAGTTCGCACAGGAACCGGGCGAAGCCGTGCACGGCGTTGACCGGGTGGCCCTCGTCGTCGAAGAACTCGTTCGGGATCGAATGCCAGGCGCGGAATACGTACAGGCTGCCGTCGACCAGATGCACCGCCGGCGGCGTGTCCGCGGCGGCGCTCACGCGGTCCACGTGCCGAGCAGGTCGGCCAATGCCGGGCGCTCGCGGTCGGGCACCTCCATCTGCGCCGTGCCCAGGTGGATGAAGCCGATCACGCCCTCGTTCGCGGCAAGGCCGAGCAGGCGCGCCACGTCGGCATCGTAGGCGGCCCAGCCGGTCAGCCACTGGGCGCCGAAGCCGAGCGCGGCGGCACCCAGCAACAGGTTGCCGGCCACGTTGCCGGCGCACAGCTTCTGCTCGATTTCTGGCACCGCGCTGTCGCCGTCGATGCGCGCGATCACGACCACCACCAACGGCGCCCAGGTGTAGCGCAGGCGCTCCTTTTCCAGCTTGGCGCCGGACATCTGCGGGTAGTTGCGCTCGGCGATCTCCGCCAGTGTCCGGCCGAAGCGCAGCTTTGCCTCGCCCTGCAGCCGGAGCAGCCGGAACGGCACCAGCTTGCCATGGTCGGGGACGCGGATCGCGGCCTGCAGCAGCGCCTGCAGGCTCGCCTCGTCGGGTGCCGGCTCACCGAGCTGGCGTGCGGGGATCGAGTGGCGGCGGAGCAGCAGGGACAGCGGCTCGGTCGGGTCGGCCAGCGCCGGTGCGGGAGCGTTCATGACTAGCGGCCTGCGCCGGATCGCGGCGGTGCGTCCGCGTCGAGGCTGAACCAGCTTTCGATCCGCGCCTGCATCGCGTCGGCCTCGGCGTGGCGCAGGGTGAACTCGTTGCTGATCGACGAATAGACATAGTCGCGTGACCAGGCCTCGGCATGCGCGGCGACCTCGCGCACCGCATGCATGGCGTGGTCGATATCGGCCATCGTGGTGCTGGGGTGGAACGACAGCCGCACCCAGCCGGGCTTTTCCGACAGGTCGCCGTGGTCGATGCGCTCGGTGATCGAGTGCGACAGCGTGGGGTCCACATGCAACAGGTAGTGGCCGTAGGTGCCGGCGCAGGAACAGCCGCCGCGCGCCTGCACGCCGAAGCGGTCGTTCAGCAGCCGCACGATCAGGTTGTAGTGGATGCCCTCGATGTAAAACGACAGCATCGCCAGCCGTTGCCGCTGTTGCGGCGCCAGCAGGCGCACGCCCGCAATCGCCTGCAGCGCATCCATCGCATGGGGCACGATCTGCTCCTCGCGCAGGCGCATCGCCTCGACCCCCATCTGTTCCTTCAGCTTGACCGCGAGCGCGGCCTTGATGGTCTGCAGGAAGCCGGGCGTGCCGGCATCCTCGCGTGCCTCGATATCGTCGAGGAACGAATACTGGCCCCACGGGTTGGTCCAGTTCACCGTGCCGCCGCCGCAGTCGTCCGGCACCGTGTTGCGGTACAGCCGGCGGTTGAAGATCAGCACGCCGGACGAACCGGGGCCGCCGAGGAACTTGTGCGGCGACCACAGCACCGCGTCGAGCTGCTCCTGCGGGTCGGCCGGGTGCATGTCGATGTCGACGTAGGGCGCCGAGGCGGCGAAGTCGATGAAGGCGACGCCGCCGGCGCGATGCATCAGCTTCGCCATCGCGTGATACGGCGTGCACACCCCGGTGACGTTCGAGCAGGCGGTGAACGAGCCGATCTTCAGCGGGCGCTGGCGGTACTCGTGCAGCAGGGCCTCCAGCGCCGCCAGGTCGACCAGGCCGTGCTGGTCAGGCGGGACCACCACCACGTCGGCGATGGTCTCGTACCAGGAGGTCTGGTTGGAGTGGTGCTCCATGTGGGTGATGAACACCACCGGGCGCTCGGCTTCCGGCAGGGTGATGAAGTGCCGCAGCCCCTGCGGCGCCTTCAGCCCCAGGATGCGCTGGAACTTGTTGACCACGCCGGTCATGCCGCTGCCGGTCGAAATGATCAGGTCGTCGGCGGCGGCATTGACGTGGGCCTTCAGGATGCGGTGCGCCTGGTGATAGGCCAGGGTCATCGCGCGGCCGGTTTCGCTGCTCTCCGAGTGGGTATTGCCCACGAACGGGCCGAAGCGGTCGAGCAGGGCCTCCTCGATCGGGCGGTACAGGCGGCCGCTGGCGGTCCAGTCCGCGTAGACGATGCGCTGCTCGCCGTAAGCGGACTGGAACGTCTGGTCGTGCCCCACCGTATGGCTGCGGTAGCTGGCGAAATATTGCTCGAGGGAATCCATCGTCGGTCTCAGGAAGTGGACGCGCGGTCTGGCGCGGCGAGGGGCGGCACGGGGCGCGGAACACGGCGGCACCGGCCGGTGCTCAGCATAGCCTGAGCATAACCAATGGTGTCGTGCCCGTCTTGCCCGTGCCGGCGTCGCCGTCCGGGGTCAGCGCGCGGCGGGCAATGTGAACGAGTCCGGCAGCAGCGCGTCCACCCGGGTCTGGCGCACGGCGCCATCCAGGTTGCCCAGCACCACCGGCATGGCGCCGTCGCACAGCTCGACCATCACCTGGCGGCAGGCGCCGCAGGGGCTCACCGGCTCGGGCGTGTCGGCCACCACGGCCAGCGCCGCGAAGTCCCCTCGCTTGCAGCCGGCGGCCACGGCGGCGAACAGGGCGGTGCGCTCGGCGCAGTTGCACAGGCTGTAGGCGGCGTTTTCCACATTGCAGCCCAGGTACAGCCCGCCATCGCGGGTGCGCAGGGCGGCGCCGACCGGGAAGCGGGAATACGGTGCGTAGGCGTGTTCGCGCGCGCGCCGGGCGTGGACCAGCAGTTCCTCGTGGGCGGGGATGTTCGCGGGCATCGGTTTCTCCGGCAGTGATCCCCGTGCCGCGCCTGCCGCGCGGCGCGCCAGCTTACCCCGGTGAACCGGCCCGTATCAAAAAAGGCGGCGGGCCCGAACTGCCGCTAAGATGGCCAAACCATTCGAAAGGGGTGTGCCATGCCGATCACTGTTGCCGCTTTGCGAGAAACCGCTGCCGGGGAGCGGCGCGTGGCCATCACGCCGGAAATGGCGAAAAAGCTGCGCGGCAAGGGACTGCGCGTACTGCTGGAACACGGTGCCGGTCGCGCTGCGGGGTTTCCCGACAGCAGCTATGCCGGCGGCGAGTTCGCCGGTCGCGATGCGGTACTGGCGCAAGCGGACGTGCTGGCCTGCGTGCTGCCGCCGGAAGACGCGGCACTTGGCTTGTTGCGCGAGGGCAGCGTGGTGGTCGGCCAGCTGCGGCCGTATGGCGCGACGCAGCGGCTGGCCGCGCTGGCCGCGCACAAGCTCACCGCGTTCTCGCTGGAGCTGCTGCCGCGCACCACCCGCGCGCAGGCGATGGACGTGCTCAGCTCGCAGGCGGCGGTGGCCGGTTACCGGGCGATGCTGATCGCGGCCGAGGCGTCGCCCAAGTTCTTCCCGATGCTGACCACCGCCGCCGGCACGATCCGGCCGTCCAAGGTGCTGGTGATCGGCGCCGGCGTGGCCGGGCTGCAGGCGATCGCCACGGCGCGCCGGCTCGGGGCGCAAATCGAGGGCTACGACGTGCGCCCGGAAACCCGCGAGCAGGTCGAGTCGCTGGGCGCGAAATTCCTGGAACTCGGTGTCAGCGCGGCCGGCAGCGGCGGCTACGCGCGCGAGCTGTCCGCCGAGGAACGCGCCGCGCAGCAGCAGGCGCTGGCCGAGCACCTGAAATCGATCGACGTGATCGTCACCACCGCGGCGGTGCCGGGGCGGCCGGCGCCGAAGATCCTCACCGCGGCCATGGTCGAGGGCATGAAGCCCGGCGCGCTGGTGGTGGACCTGGCCGCCGAGAGCGGCGGCAATTGCGAGTTGACGCGGCCGGGCGAGCGGGTCGAGCACGGCGACACGGTGATCCTGGGGCCGCTGAACCTGGCGGCCGGCGCCCCGCTGCATGCCTCGGAGATGTATGCGCGCAATGTCTGCAACTTCATCGACTTGCTGGTGCACGACGGCGCGCTGACGCCCGATTTCGATGATGAGCTGGTGGCCAGGAGCTGCCTCAGTCACGCCGGCGAGTCGCGCTTCGACGGCTGAGCCGGGGAATGTCCTGATGGCCTGTCGGGAGGTTTGCCGGGGAGCCGCCCCGCGTAAGGCGGGGCGGCGGCCCGCGGCACCGGCGGCGGTCAGCCGCCGTGGTCCCTGAACCACTGCCGGCGCTGGGCCGGTGGCAGGGCATGCCATTGCCGCATCAGCTGCCTGCGTTGCTCGGGCGGCAATTGCTGGAAGCGCTCGTAGATCTGGTGAAGGCGCGCGCGCTGTTCTGGCGGCAACTGGCGGAACATGCGTTCGTTGGCGCGCGCCCGCTGACGCTCGGCAGGCGTCATCGCCTGCCAGTCGGCGATCCGCTGGCGGATCTGCTCGCGCCTCGCCGGCGGCTCGTTTACCCAGCGCTGGGCGCGCTCCAGCATGTGCGCCTGGCGTCGCGGGGGCATCCGGTCCCACCGTTGCCGCAGCGGTGAAAGCATGTCGCGCTGGGCCGGGTCCAGGCTGCTCCACGGGCGCGGTGGCGGCGGTGGCCCCGGCGGCGGCATGTCATGCGCTGGCGGCCCGCGCCCATCGCCACGGTCGCCGGGGTGTGGCGGCCAGCCCATCGGCTGGCCAGGGGCCGGCGGCCCCTGCATGGCGTCGGGCGGCGGTCCATGCGGCGCGGCGGCGTCCTGCGCCCGCACGGCGGCCGCCGTGCAGGCCAGCATGGCGGCGAGGAGCATGCCCATCGGGATCTGCGCGATTCTGCTCATGGCTCAGCGGTTGAGCGGCTTGCGGTCATTGGCGGCCAGCCAGCCGTAGAAGTCGAGGTTCTGGTAGAGGTTCGGATCGACCTTGTCCGCATCCGGCGGCAGGTCGCTGTCGAGTTGTTCGTTGCCCGCGCTGGCCGCCGGCCGCGCCGGCGCGGCCTGGTGCGGCACCGGCTGCCACACCATCATCGCCGCCAGCGCGATGACCGCGAATGCGCCGGCCGGGAGCAGCCAGCGCGCGTTCGAGCGCGCGGGTGCCCGGGCGGCATCGAGCGCCTGCCGTCGCGCCGCGCGCAGGCGGCCGGCGGTGGCCGGGTCGATGTGGCGGGCGGCTTCGCGGAACAGCTCGCGGGAGCGGCGCTCCAGCGGGTGTTGAGGCCCCGGTTCAGGCCGGATCTTGTCGGACGATTTCATCGCCAGTCCTCCAGTTGGTCGCGCAGATTCTGCAGTGCGCGCGACAGATGTGTCTTGACGCTGCCTTCGGCACAGCCCATGGCACGGGCGGTTTCCGCCACGTCCAGGCCTTCCAGCGTGCGCAGCATGAAAGCCTCGCGCTGGCGTCGGGGCAGCTTCTGCACGGCGCGGGTCAGGTCCGCATACGATTGCGCGTCGTGCAGCCGCTGCAGCGGGCCGGGACCGGGGTCGGCCGGCTCCCAGCTGGGCAGCTCGCCGCCTTCCTCGTCCACGCCGCCACCCAGCCAGCCCACCATGATCGAACGCACCTTGCGGCGACGCTGCAGATCGACGATGCGCCGCCGCAGGATGCCCCAGAACAGGGGCGACCATTCCGCGGCCGCCTTGTCGGCGTAGTGCCTGGCCAGCCGCAACATGGCGTCCTGCACCGCGTCCAGCGCGTCCTCGCGGTGGCGCAACTGCATCTCGGCCATGCGAAACGCGCGTCGCTCGACCTGCGCCAGGAAGGCATCCAGCGTGGCGGGGGTTTCCCGCACTTCGCCCAATTCGGCGTCGGACAGGGTGTCCGCGCCGAGCATGCCGGCCGTCGCGTTCATGGCGGCGGCGTCCGGGTCGTCGGCTGATGCATCCTCTGGCTCCATCGGTGGACCACCCGTGTTCAACGCGGCAGGCTCGCTTGGGTTGACCGGGGACCGTATGATGCAGGCTCAACTGAATCCTGACGGGGTGGGCTCATGATCGACGGTTTCCTGGCACTGTATATCTTCATGCTGGCCGCGTTTACCGGTTACGAGATCATCGCGCGGGTGCCGGTGATCCTGCATACGCCGTTGATGTCAGGCTCCAACTTCGTGCATGGCATTGTGCTGGTTGGCGCGATGATCGCGCTAGGCCATGCGCAGACGCCGTTCGAAACGGCGATCGGCTTCATCGGCGTCCTGCTGGGGGCCGGCAACGCCGCCGGTGGCTACGTGGTGACCGAGCGGATGCTGGAGATGTTCAAGTCGAGCAAGCCGGAAGCCGGCAAGGGGAGCCACTGATGAGTCTGCTGCCGACGGCCATCAAGGTCTGTTATTTCCTCGCCGCCCTGCTGTTCATCCTGGGCCTGAAGCGGATGAGTTCGCCACGCACGGCGCGCGGGGGCGTCGTCTGGGCCGGCTACGGCATGTTGCTGGCGGTGCTGGCCACGTTTTTCCTGCCGGACATGCACCACCTCGGGCTGATCGCGGTGGCCGTGCTGATCGGGGTGGCGGCCGCCTGGTGGAGCGGCAAGCGGGTGGCGATGACCGCGATGCCGCAGATGGTGGCCCTCTACAACGGCATGGGCGGCGGCGCCGCGGCCGCGATCGGCGCGGTCGAGCTGATCGGCTACGCGCGCCGGCTGGCGCTGCTGCACCCGCCCGGGATGCCGGATACCTCGCCCCTGCGGCCGGAGAGCTGGGCGCTCAGGGGCCTGCCGCCGCTGCCGACGGTGGCGACGCTGTCGCCGGTCGAGCTGACCCTGGGCGTGCTCGGCGCGCTGATCGGCGCGGTGAGCTTCTCCGGTTCGCTGATCGCCTTCGCCAAGCTGCAGGGCTGGCTGGACAAGCGTTTCGTGTTCGCCGGGCAGCGCGTGGTCAACCTGCTGCTGCTGGCGGGGGCGGTGCTGACGGGCGGCCTGCTGATCGGCGGCCACGCCAGCCTGGCGCTGATCGTGGCCTTCTTCGCGTTGTCGCTGCTGTTCGGCCTGATGATGACGCTGCCGATCGGCGGCGCCGACATGCCGGTGGTGATCTCGCTGTACAACGCCTTCACCGGCCTGGCCGTGGCGTTCGAGGGTTTCGTGCTGGGCAACGAGGCGATGATCATCGCCGGCATGGTGGTCGGCGCGGCCGGCACCTTGCTGACCCAGCTGATGGCCAAGGCGATGAACCGCTCGATCGGCAACGTGCTGTTCGGCAGCTTCGGCGCGGCGGCGGGCGCGGCGCAGGCGATCGAGGGGGCGCAGAAGCCGGTCGACGCGGCCGACGCGGCGGTGATGATGGCCTATGCCGAACGCGTGGTGATCGTGCCGGGCTACGGCCTGGCCGTGGCCCAGGCGCAGCACAAGGTGTGGGAGTTCGCGCAGCTGCTGATCAAGCGCGGGGTCAAGGTGAAGTTCGCGATCCACCCGGTGGCCGGCCGCATGCCCGGGCACATGAACGTGCTGCTGGCGGAGGCGGGCGTGCCCTACGACCTGATCGCCGACATGGAGGACATCAATCCCGAGTTCGGCGCCACCGACGTCGCGCTGGTGATCGGCGCCAACGACGTGGTCAATCCGCTGGCCAGGACCGATCCGGCGTCACCGATCTATGGCATGCCGATTCTCGATGTCAGCGACGCCAAGCACGTGATCGTGATCAAGCGCGGCAAGGGCACCGGCTTTGCCGGTATCGAGAACGCGCTGTTCTACGCGGACAATACCCGCATGCTCTACGGCGACGGCCAGGCCGCCGTAGGCGAGCTGGTCAACGAGGTGAAGACGGCCGACGGCTGAGGCGCCGGCCCGCGCCGTTGCCGGATCAGCGGCGGCGCGGAGGGCGGGCGGCCAGCCAGCCGGCAAGCGCCATCGCCAGCACGCCCCACAGCAGGTCGACCGGGCCCAGTGCCATGCAGGCCAGTTGCCAGAGCATCGCCAGGCCGGCGGTACGCATGGCGTCGGCCACGCCGATGCCCATGTTGCCGGCGATCTGCACGCTGGCGATCAGCATGTTGAGGTAGAGCACCGCCAGCGCGGTGGCGCCGGCCGACAGCAGCATGGCGGCGAGGCCGGGCCGGCGCACCGTGCCGCGTATGGTCAACGCCAGCAAGGCGCCGATCGGCACCGCCAGCCATGGCAGCGGCCGGCCCATGTACAGCGATATCACCATCCACGCCGCGCCGGCCGCCAGGCCGAGCATCGTGGCGGTGAACAGCGCGAAGGCGGAAAGGAACGCGGAGCGCGCGCTCATCGGCGCTGGCAGGGCTGGGGGGCTGGCCACATGGGTTGGTCCGTCGCACAAAGGGGCCATCATAACGTGCGCCTGCGTGGTGCCGGCAAGCGCGTGGTCGCCGTTTTGCTTGAGTTTGGCGATTCAGGCCTGATCTGAATCAAGCATGCCCGCGCCGCGGCCGGCATAATGATCACCTTGGGTTCGACCTTGCGTTGCGCCCGCAGACACAGGATTGGCAAGTGGCATGAGTGGTTTCAGTCTGAGCAGCGAACCTTTCACCCTGTTGCGCGACTGCAGCGCGGTCATGGTGCCGCAGGGCGAGGCGGTGAGCCTGCCTGCCGGTCAGATCGGCTACATCACCCAGGCCCTGGGCGGCAGTTTTACCGTCTACGTGGAAGGCAATCTCTTCCGTATCGCCGGCAGCGATGCCGATGCGCTGGGCAAGGAGCGGCCGCTGCCGATCGAGGTGGCGGCCGATGCCACCAACGAGGATGTGGAGAAGCTGGCCTGGGACCAGCTGCGGACGGTGTTCGATCCGGAAATCCCGGTCAACGTGGTGGAGCTGGGGCTGGTCTACGACCTGAGCCTGGAACAGACCGCGGCGGGCGACCGCAAGGTCTACGTCAAGCTCACCCTGACCGCGCCGGGTTGCGGCATGGGCGACATCCTGGTCGACGATGCCCGCACCAAGCTGGAGATGATTCCCACCGTGAACGAGGCGGAGGTGGACCTGGTGTTCGATCCGCCGTGGAGCCACTCGATGATGTCCGATGCCGCCAAGCTCGAAACCGGCATGCTCTGAATCGCGGCTAACGGATCGCTATATCTTGCGTTTTCCCGTGCCTGCCGGTGGCCGTTCCCGGCGGCAGGCCGCCGCGGCGTAACGGGATCGGCGGCCCCCTGGGCATCCCTCTCCGGCGGCATGTGCCGGAAATTCGGCTGAAAACAGGCTTTTCCCGCGCAGTCGCCACGGTGGGACGGCTGGAGTGTGACTGTGGTCACCCGGCGTAGGAAAAAGTCGGATTGTCATGCCGTGTCGCAAGAACTAACGTTCACTGATCCGCCCTCGGGGAGGTCGGCGGATGATCCCGTGGCGGCGCACTTCCGCCGTTTTGCAGCTACGCGTCCACCCGCTGTTCTGGAACGGAGTCCCAGGAGGAAGCAGCTGGTTACGGACGTACTTGGGGATCGCTAGGCATTCAACGAAACAGGCCGCCGTCTGTCACGGCGAGTTTTCCATGGGGCCGTCCGGCCGCATCGGGCCCGCTTGCCCTCAAATTTCGTCCAGGAGTCAATCAAATGCCCAATCATCTTCGCCTGAAACTGCTGGTTGCCGCGATCGGCATGGCCACCGCCGCGGTGGCCACCGCGGCCAACACCCGAACCCTGCGCGCGCAGAGTCTAGGTGCGGTGCCGGCCAATGCGCTGGCGACGCACCTCAACCTCGGCCAGCACATGTCGCTGGCGCCGCGTGGCTCGGCCGCCATCTCCGGCGGCCGGCGGGTGGTGCGCCAGCAGCAGATGTTCCGTGGCGTGCCGGTCTACGGGCGCAGCCTTGCCGTGCTGGAGGATGCCCAGGGCAACGCCCTGCGCGCCAGCGGCGAACTGATGGAGGAAAGCGCCGCGGCACTGGCCTCGGTCGCGCCGAAGCTGGACTCCGCCCGCGCACTCGCGGCACTCAGGGCGCATGTCCACACCACCTTGACCGGCGGCGCGAGCATCGAGAACCAGCAGTCCGACCTGTTCGTGTACCCGCAGGAAAACGGCCCCGCCCGGCTGGTCTATCGCGTCTCCTATTTCGTCGGCGGCGGCAGCCCCAGCCGTCCCACGGCGATCATCGACGCGAATACCGGTGAGGTGATCCAGAGCTGGAATGGCCTGACCGATGCATCGGCCAACGGCCCGGGCGGCAACCAGAAGACGGGCCGGTACCTCTACGGCACGGACTATGCCTCGCTCGACGTGACCCAGTCGGGCGGTACCTGCACGCTGCAGAATCCACTGGTCAAGACCTACAACCTCTATCGCGGCACCAGCGGCGGCTCGATCGTCAGCTTCGCCTGCCCGACCAGCGATACCGACGCGGTCAACGGCGCCTATTCCCCGGTCAACGACGCGCACCATTTCGGCAGCGTGGTGCACGACATGTACGCCAACTACGTCGGCACGGCGCCGCTGAACATCCAGCTGGTGATGAAGGTGCACTACAAGTCCAACTACGAGAACGCGTTCTGGAACGGCTCGGCCATGTACTTCGGCGACGGCGCCAGCACCTTCTACCCGCTGGTCTCGCTGGACGTGACCAGCCACGAGATCAGCCACGGCTATACCGAGCAGAACTCCGGCCTGCAGTACACCGGGCAGTCCGGTGGCATGAACGAATCGTATTCGGACATTGCCGGCGAGGCGGCCGAGTACTTTGACCGCGGTTCGGCCGATTTCCTGGTCGGCCGCGACATCGTCAAGACCAGTGCCGGGATCGGCGATGCGCTGCGCTACATGTGCAACCCGACCCAGGACGGCGGGTCGATCGACAATGCCGCCAATTACACCTCCGGCCTGGACGTGCACTACTCCAGCGGCGTCTACAACAAGTCGTTCTGCGTGCTGGCCAAGAGCAGTGGCTGGAACGTGAAAAAGGCCTTCCAGGTCTACGCGCTGGCGAACAAGGCGTACTGGACGGCCACGTCCACCTTCAACTCGGGCGCCTGCGGCGTGGAATCGGCGGCTACCGATCTGGGCTACAACGCCAACGACGTGGTCGCCGCGTTCAATGCCGTCGGGGTGGCCTGCCCCGGCGGTGGCGGCGGCGGTACCGCCGAGTTGCAGAACAACGTCGCCGTGACCGGCGTCGCCGGCGCCGCGGGCGGCGACAACGACTACTTCATCACCGTGCCGTCAGGCGCCACCAACCTGGTGATGTCGATTTCCGGCGGCACCGGCGACGCCGACCTCTATACCCGGTTCGGCTCCGCGCCGACCACCAGCAGCTACGACTGCCGCCCGTATCTGGCCGGCAACACCGAAAGCTGCACGGTGGCCGCACCGGCCGCCGGCAGGTACTACCTCAAGGTGCACGGCTATTCCTCGTACTCCGGGGTTACCGTCAAGGCCTCCTACGCGACCGGCGGCGGCGATGGCGGCTTGCAGAACGGGGTGCCGGTAACCGGCCTGGCCGCGGCCAAGAACGAGGAGCTTGGCTTCACCGTGGTGGTCCCGGCCGGCAGCGGCACCCTGACCATCGCCAGCTCGGGTGGCACCGGCGACGCGGACCTGTACGTGAAGAAGGGCTCCGTCCCGACCACCAGCAGCTACGACTGCCGCCCCTACAGGTACGGCAACAACGAGACCTGCACCTTCAGCGCGCCGGCGGGCACGTACTACATCAAGCTGCGTGGCTACACCGCGTTCTCCGGTGTCTCGCTCAAGGCAAGCTGGTAAGCCCAGGCGGGTCAGGGACGACCCGTTGTTGGAAGCGACGGGGCCGATCCATGGGGATCGGGCCCCGTCTTTCGTCCCCTGGCAGCGGCCCGCTTGCGTTGCAGCCTCAGCCGCTTACCGCCTCGAAACGGTTGGCGTCGCGGTTCTTGCGCACCTTGGCCGGATCCCACACGCGGCCGTTCATGGCGATGTAGACGCCGTCGGGCAGGGTCTGCACCGCGGCCACGGCGCAGCCGATGTTGAACACCGCGTCCGAGCCCTGGAAGCGCGCCGGGTTCAGCGCGCCGGTGAGCACGATCACCTTGCCCGCGAGGCCGGCCAGCTCGCGCGCGGTGTCGACCATGCTGTCGGTACCGTGGGTGACCAGCACGTGCCGGTGCGGCTGCGCCTCGATCGTGGAGCGCACCAGGGCGCGATCCTCCGGCCCCATGTGCAGGCTGTCCTTGCGCAGGATCGGGATCACCTCGAACTGGAATGCCACGCCCAGCTGGTTGAGGATCTCGCCGATCTGCGGCGCACCGATCTTGAAGTCCGACTTGTCGTCGAAATAGATCTTGTCGATGGTGCCGCCGGTGGTGACGATGGTCAGATGCTGCATGTCGGTGGGCCGAAGAGGAGAACGGGGCATTTTAGCCCGTGCCTGCGTGAAACGCTTGCCGCGGCAATTCGACCATTCGGCAATTCATCGTAGGAGCCCGCTCGCGGGCGATGCCGTTGGCTCTTGCGAATCCCGAATCCCGAATCCCGAATCCCGAATCCCGGGCCAAAAGCATCGCCCGCGAGCGGGCTCCTACGGGGAAAGAGTGTGGTCAGCCCAGCAGCAGGGCGGTGTTGGCCGCGTCGGGCGCCACCAGGCGGTCGAGGCCGTGGCCGACGAAGCGGTGCAGCGCCGCGGCGGGACGTCGGTCGCCGTGGCGGCTCGACCATGCCGCCTGGCGTGCCAGCAGCGCCGCCGCGGCGCAGCGCGCCAGGGTGAAGGCGAGGCCGCGCGCGCCGGCTTCCAGCGTGTCGCGCGTGGCCGCGTGCTGGTCGAGCCAGCGCGCCGTGGCGTCCAGCGTCTGCCGGATCGCGCTGGCCGCGTGCATGTCGTCGTTGCCCGCCAGCCAGCCGGCGCAGGCCGTGCGCAACGGGTCGGGGCCGTCGCCGGCCAGTGCGCGCAGGCTGTCCAGCGACAGCACGTTGGTGGTGCCTTCCCAGATCGCATAGACCTGCGCGTCGCGCAGCAGCTGCGGCAGGCCGGTGTCCTCGATGTAGCCGGCGCCGCCTAAGCATTCCAGCGCCTCCGAGCACGTCGCCACCGCCAGCTTGCCGGTCCACAGCTTGGCCAGCGGGGTGAGCAGGCGCAGCAGGGCCGCCTCATGCGAAGCGGCGCATCCATGCTCGACCCGGCCAAGCAGCTGGACCACCTCGAAGGTCAGCGCGAACGCGCCCTCGAACTCCGCCCGCATGTCGGCCAGGGTCTGCGCGTGCAGCGGATGCTGGATCAGCGGGCGGCCGAACGCCTGGCGCCGGGTGGCGTAATCCCGGGCCAGGCCGATTGCCCGCGCCATGCTGGCCGTCGCGCAGACCGCGTTCCAGGTGCGGGTGATATTGAGCATCGGCGCCACCTGGCGCACGCCGTGGGCAAGTTCCCCCAGCGGCCAGGCGGGCAGGCCGTCCAGGTGGATTTCCGCGGTGGGCAGTTCCTGCGTGCCGAGCTTGTCCTTCAGCCGATCGATCAGCAGTTCCGGTTTGCGTCGCGCGCCGTCCATCGTCTCGACGTAGAACAGCGCCAGCGCTGCCGCGCCGCTGCCGGCGCCTTCGGGCCGGGCCAGCGCCAGCGCGGCCTCGCCGACCACCGCCGAGCTGAACCATTTGCGCCCGTACAGCCGCCATTGCCCGTCGGCGTCCCGCCGCGCCACGGTTTCGGTAGGGCCCACGTCGGAGCCGCCGATCGTCTCGGTCATCCACTGGCCGCTGAGCCAGAACGTGGACGCATCGCGGCTGAGGAAATGTGGCAGCGCGCGCTCGATCAGCGCGCGGTTGCCCGACGCCTTGATCGCGGTGGCGGCGCCGTCGGTCATCGCCAGCGGGCAGGTGTAGAACTCGCTGGCGAGGTGGTACAGGTAGACGCGGGCGAACTGTTCCAGCCGGGCGTGCTCGCTGTCGGCGTGGCCGGCGGCGAGTACCGCATGCCGCGTCGCCATCGCCGCGCCTTCCTGCCACGCCGGCGTCAACTCGATGCGGTCGATACGCTGCCCCCAGGCATCCCACTGGGTCAGTACCGGCTTGCGCCGCGTGGTGGTGGCGGCACGCCGCCACGCCATCTGCGCGTAATCACCGAGGGCGTCCAGATCGGCGTCCAGCGCCGCGCGTCGTGGTGTCGGCAGGGCGCGATCGAGCAGGTTCAGCAGCGCACGGTCGCTGCGGTAGGGGTGCGGTAGTTGCGGCGCCTCCTGCAGAAATTCCATGGGCGTGCTCCTCGCGGTGATGGGTCGATGCGGATGGGTGGCGTCACGCGGCCGGCTTGCGCCTCACGCCGGCGCCGAGTGTGCCGATCAGCAACAGGGTGAGCATGACTTCCACCAGGGCAGGTCCGCGCTGGCTGGCCGAACTCCAGCTTTCGGCGACGCCGTGACAGAAATAGAACAGGCTGAGGATGCCCACCCACAGCAGGCTGCGCCGCACGTCGCCGATGGCCCGCAGCGGCAGCAGCAGCGGCACCGTGGTGACGGCCAGCAGCAGCCAGGTCGGGATGGCCTGCGGCGGGAACAGCCAGCCGTGCCACGCCAGCTGCAGGACGACGAGGGCGGCCCAGGCGCCGAGGCCCAGCCGCTGCTCCCACGGCAGCCGGCTCATGCGCAGGCCGCCAGCTTGCGGGCGGTGTCGGCCAGGCGCCGGCCCAGCGCGCGGGCCAGTTCGCGTTCGTGTTCGCTGATCGGGTTGTCGCCCTTGGCACCGGCGACGTGGCTGGCGCCGTAGGGGGTGCCGCCGCTTTGCGTGGCGGTCAGCGCGGGTTCGGTGTAGGGCACGCCGAGCAGCAGCATGCCGTGATGCAGCAGCGGCAGCGCCATCGTGAGCAGGGTGGATTCCTGCCCGCCGTGCATGGTGCTGGTGGAGGTGAACAGCGCCGCCGGCTTGCCGACCAGTGCGCCGCTGGCCCATTCGGCGCCGGTGGTGTCGAGGAAATGCTTCATCGGCGCGGCCATGTTGCCGAAGCGGGTGGGACTGCCCAGCGCCAGCCCGGCGCAGTCGAGCAGATCCTGCCGGGTCGCGTAGGGGGCGCCTTCGTCCGGTTCGGGCGGCTGCGCCACCTCGGTCACCGGCGCCACCGGCGGTACCTGCCGCAGCCGCGCGCGGAAGCCGGCAACCTCCTCGACGCCGCGGGCCACCAGCCGCGCCAGTTGCGCGGTATGGCCGCTGCGGCTGTAGTACAACACCAGGATTTCCAGGTTCATGTCGCTCGGCTCTCGTGTTTGAGGCTTGCCTTGCCAATACGCTAGTGTAGCGATCGGGTCTCATGATGGTGACCGTTGCGTGATCGTGCCCAAGGGACGCTGATGATCCGACGATTCAATCGCGATCGAACAAGCAGCTTCAGCCGTTTCGTCTGGCAGCGCTTTGTCGACGACAAGTGCTTCGAGACGGCGGGTGCCTTGTCCTATACCACCCTGGTTTCGCTGGTGCCGCTCACCGTTGCGGTGCTGGCCATGTTTTCCGTGTTTCCGGTGTTCCAGCCGGCGCGCGACACGCTGGTCAACTTCGTGTTCAGCAATTTCGTCCCGGCCGCCGGCGAAAAGGTGCAGGAGGCGCTGCAGAGCTTCGCGGAAAACGCCAAGGGGCTGACCGGGGTCAGCATCCTGGTGATGCTGTTCAGTGCCTTGTCGATGATGATCAGCATCGAGGATCGCCTGAACCGGATCTGGCGCGTGCGTCAGGCGCGCGGCTGGGGTTCGCGCCTGCTGCTGTACTGGGCGGCCTTGACGCTGGGGCCGATCCTGGTGGGCGGCGGTATCGCGGCCACCTCCTATGTGACGGCGATGCCGTTCCTGAGCGTGGCCGCCGACCAGATCCACACGGTCGGCATGGGCCTGCTGGCGACGCTGCCCTTCCTGGTGACCTTTTTCACCCTGTGGCTGATGTATGCGGTGATCCCCAACACCCGGGTGTCGCGACGCGATGCGGCGATCGGCGCGCTGCTGGGCGCGGTGCTGTTCGAGATCGCCCGCTGGGGTTTCGGCCAATACGTCGGCAACGCGCACAATTACCAGAGGATCTACGGCGCGCTGGCGGCGATCCCGATTTTCCTGTTGTGGATCTACCTGTCGTGGGTGATCGTGATCCTGGCGGCCTCGATCGCGGCGTCGATCTCCGCCTATGAGTATCGTCCGCCGACGGATGCGCTGCCGGAGGGGGCCGAATTCCTGGGCCTGCTGGCGGTGCTGGGCTATTTCGTGGAGGCCCAGCGGTGCGGCGAGTGCGTGGATCCGGCCGAGCTGCGCCTGCGTGCGCCCTACCTGCGTTCGGCATGGATCGCGGCGTGCCTGGACGACCTGCAGCAGGCGGACCTGATCCGGCGAGGCGAGTCCGGAGGCTGGTTGCTCAGCCGCAGCCTGGACAGCACCGACCTGCGGCGGCTGTACCGTTGCACCCATTGCCGGCTGCCGCTGCATCCGCACGATGAGGCGGCGGCGGCGGGCATCGAGTTGCCGCCGCCGCTGCTGGAAATGCTGTCCGGCCTGGCCGCGGTGCTGGAGTCGAAGCTGGGCATGCGGCTCGACCAGATCTATCCCCCGGCCGCCGATGGGGCGGCCGATCCAGAGGAAACCCCGGCATGA
This sequence comes from Lysobacteraceae bacterium, assembly GCA_028866435.1. Lineage (GTDB taxonomy): Bacteria > Pseudomonadota > Gammaproteobacteria > Xanthomonadales > Rhodanobacteraceae > Rhodanobacter. The sequence continues at coordinate 27,161 of JAGWIC010000019.1, forward strand.
CCTTCGTTGCTTCATTCACCGCCCGATCCCTCGCCGTGCTCGGCCTGGCACTGGCCACCGCCACTCATGCCGCCATGCCGGCGCAGCCGGCGCTGAAGGTCACCACGCTGGACGGCAGGACGTTTGACCTCGCCGCGCAGCGCGGGCATTGGGTGATTGTCAATTTCTGGGCCACCTGGTGCGCGCCGTGCATCGAGGAGATGCCGGCCATCTCGCATTTCGTCAGCACCCACCCCGATGTCCGGGCGATAGGACTGGCGTATGAAGACAGCGCGCCGGCCAGGATCGAGGCGTTCCTGGCCAAACACCCCGTGGTCTATCCGATCGCCCGGGTCGGCCTGGACAAGCCGGTGAAGGATTTCGATGAGCCTCGCGGCCTGCCGACGACGTACCTCATCGGCCCGGACGGCAGGGTGGCGAAGCAGATCGTCGGGCCGGTCAGCGGGGCGTCGCTGGCGGCGTTGATCGGGGCCAAATGATGCCGGCGGCCAGGTTCCTCGTTGCGGGCCGGGTGCAGGGCGTGTTCTTTCGCGCCAGCACCCGCGAGCAGGCGCTGGCGCTGGGCCTTGCGGGCCATGCCCTGAACCGCGGCGATGGCCGGGTCGAGGTATTGGCGGTCGGCCCGGGCCCGGCACTGGACGCGCTGCATGCGTGGCTGCGGCAGGGGCCGCCAGCGGCGCGCGTGGAGGCGGTCGACCGCGAGGACCTGCCGGGGCAGGCCGTGCAAGGCTTTCGCATCGGCTGATGCTCAGAACGTGTCGGGCACCCAGATCGCCTGGTCGGTGACCTGCTCGTGCCTGGGCTTGCCCTTCAACTTGGGCAGCTTGATCCCGGGGATGGGTTTCTGGTGCAGCTGAACCTGCGCCAGCAGGTGCCGGATCAGGTTGACCCGCCCCCGTTTCTGGTCATTGAAGTCGGCCACGAACCAGGGCGCGTTGTCGCGGTGGGTCCGTTCGATCATGACATCGCGCAAGCCGCCCATCTCGGCGTACTTCTGCCGCGCCGCCAGGTCCACCGGCGACAGCTTCCAGCGCTTCAGCGGATTGTTCGCGCGTTCGGCGAATCGCTCCTCCTGCGCCTGCTGGTCCACCGCCAGCCAGTACTTGAGCAGGATGATGCCATCGTCGGTGAGCAGCTTTTCGAAGGTCGGCACGGCATCCAGGAAGGCCGCGGTCTGGGCCGCGCTGCAAAAGCCCATGGCCGGCTCCACCACGGCGCGGTTGTACCAGCTGCGGTCGAACAGCACGATCTCGCCGGCGCGGGGGAGGTGGGCCACGTAGCGCTGGAAATACCATTGGCTGGACTCGCTTTCGCTGGGTTTGCCCAGGGCGGCGACGCGGTAGCCGCGGGTGTCCATGCGTTCGGTGATGCTCTTGATGGTGCCGCCCTTGCCGGCGGCGTCGCGGCCCTCGAAGATCACGATCATGCGCTTGCCGCTGCGGTGCAGGCCGTCCTCCAGGCGCACCAGGTCCAGTTGCAGTGCCTCCATTGCCTCGCGGTAGTGCTTGCCCATGGCGTCCCCCGTCGGGTGGTGGTCGATCGTGGCTCACCCGGCGATGGCGCCCGGCATGGCTCTCAGCCGCCGCCCAGCGCCTGCAGCCGGTCCGCCTGGTCCTCGCGGATCAACGCGCCGAGCAGCTCATCGAGGTGGCCCTGCATGATCTCGGTGAGGCTGTGCAGGTTCAAGCCGATGCGATGGTCGGTGACCAGGTTGTCCTTGTAGCGGTAGGTGCGGATGCGCTGGCTGCGGTCGCCTGTACCGACCTGCAGCCGGCGCGTCTCGGCCTGGGCCGCGCTCTGCCTGCTGCGCTCGGCGTCGAGCAGGCGCGCCTTGAGCAGGTTCATGGCGCGGGCCCGGTTCTTGTGCTGGCTGCGCTCCTCTTGGCATTCCACCACGGTACCGGTGGGCAGGTGGGTGATGCGGATGGCCGAGTCGGTCTTGTTGACGTGCTGCCCGCCGGCGCCCGATGCGCGGAACGTGTCGGTCTTGAGGTCGGCCGGGTTGATCGCGACGTCGTCGATTTCGTCGAGTTCGGGCAGGACCGCCACGGTGGCGGTGGAGGTATGCACCCGGCCTTGCGATTCGGTGACCGGAATCCGCTTCACGCAATGCGCGCCGGACTCGAACTTCAGTCGCGAATAGGCGCCCCGGCCCTCGATGCGCGCCACCACCTCGCGATAACCGCCATGTTCGCCGGCATGCTCGCTGAGCACCTCGACCTGCCAGCGGCGGCTTTCGGCGTAGCGCAGGTACATGCGGAACAGGTCGCCGGCAAAGATCGCCGCCTCGTCGCCACCGCTGCCGGCGCGCACCTCCAGGTAGAGGTTCGCCTCGTCGCGCGGATCGGTCGGCAGCAGCAACACCTGCAGCCGCTCGTCCAGCTCGGCCAGGCGCCGCTCCAACTGGCCCACGTCGTCGCCGGCGAGGTCGCCCAGCTCGGGGTCGTTCAGCATGGCGCGGGTGTCGTCCAGCTCCCGCTCGGCCGCCGCCAGCTCGCGCAGCGACGCGGTGACCGGCTCGAGCTGGGCGTATTCCTGGGAGAGTTCACGGAACCGCGAATTGTCCGCATGCACTTCGGGTTGCGACAGCAGCCGGCCGATTTCCTCGTGGCGTTCGGCGAGCGCTTCCAGCTTGCGGCGGATCGAAGGGGTCATGGAGTGAAAATGCGTGAAGACGAGATGGGGAGAGTAAAGGCAACCATCGTGCTTTCGCTATTTTTCACGCATCCTCGTCGGCTTCCCGGTCCAGCCCGTACAGCCGCCCGGCCGCATGCAGCAGGTCCAGATCGCCGCTCAGCGCGGCCTCGCGCAGGCGTGCGCTGGGGTGGTGCAGCAATTTGTTGGTCAGCGTGTTGGCCAGGAAGGCCAGCGCCTCGTCCGGGGACTTGCCATGGGCGATCATGGCACGCGCCTTGCCGAGTACCTCGTCGCGATAGATTTCGGCATGGACGCGCATGTCCAGCGCGGGGTTTTTCAGGTTGAGCGCGCGGCGCCAGGCCATGTAGCGATCGACCTGCAGATCGATGATCGCCTCGGCTTCCCGCGCCGCCGCGGCGCGCGAGCGGAGGTTGTCGTCGATCACCTGGCGAAGGTCGTCGATGCCGTAGAGGTAGACGTCGGACAGTTCGCCGACGTCGGCTTCGATGTCGCGCGGAACCGCGATGTCCACCATGAACATCGGCTTGCGCCGGCGGTTGGCCATGGCCTGTTCGACCATGGTGCGGGTCACGATAGGCTGGCGTGCGGCGGTGGAGGAAATCACGATGTCCGCTTCGGCCAGATGCTGCCCGAGATCGGTCAGCGCGATGGCGTAGCCGCCGTGGTGGCCAGCCAGTTCCTGCGCCGACTCGAGCGTGCGGTTGGCCACGATCAGCCGGTGCACCTGCTTTTCCGCCAGGTGCCGGGCGGTCAGCTCGATCGTGTCGCCGGCGCCTATCAGCAGCACGCAGGCCTGCTTGAGGTCCGCAAACACCTGTTCGGCCAGGCGCACGGCGGTGAACGCGACCGACACCGTGTGGGCGCCGATGCGGGTATCGGTGCGCACCCGCTTGGCCACCGCAAAGGTGTGCTGCATCAGGCGATCCAGCGGTGCCTTCAGCGTCTGCGCGCCGCGCGCCTGCTGGTAGGCGCTCTTCACCTGGCCGAGGATCTGCGGCTCGCCCAGTACCATGGAGTCGAGCCCGGTGGCGACCCGGAACATGTGCCGCACCGCATCCTGCTCGTCGTGCCGGTAGAGGAACTCGTCGAGCTTGCCGGGGGTCAGACGATGGTGATGGCCAAGCCATGCCTGCGGAATGTCCTCGGCGCCCGCGGCCACGCCGACGTACAACTCGGTGCGGTTGCAGGTGGAAAGAATCATCGCTTCCTCCACCCCGTCCTGCCGGCTGAGGTCGAGCAGGGCGCCGGCTGCGGCGTCCTCATCGAACGCCACCTGCTCGCGCAGGCTGACCGGCGCGGTGAGGTGATTGAGCCCGAGAGCGATCAGTGGCATGGGGTGGGAGGCATCTCGGCAACGGGGGTGTTGTGGCGTAGGCTACGCTTGATGACGGTTGCGCGGCTGATGGCAGATACGGCAGAAACGGCAAGTGGACGGAGAGTAGTGTGAGGAGCGGTTTCATCAAGTTCAAGCGGCTGCGACATTTTACGGCAACGATCGCGCTTCCGCTGCTGCTCGGTGCCTGTGCGGCGGGATCGGTGCGGCCCGCGCGGCAGGCGACCGTGCCGCCGCAGCCACTGGCGCGGCTGGTGGTGGCCACGCCGGACCTCGAGCATGACCTGCTGGCGCAGTTGCTCGCCGGCGAAATGGCGCTGGGCCGCTCCGACCTGAAACAGGCCTCGGGTTATTACGACAAGGCGATGGCCTTGAGTCGCGACCCCAAGGTGGCCGAACGCGCCGCCGCGCTCGCCATCGCCGTACACGACGGCAACGCCGCCCAGCGTGCGCTGGACCGCTGGCAACTGCTCGGCGCCAGGCCGGCGGAGCTGGCGCAGTCGCGGGCCGAGCTGGCCTTGGACCGCGGCGACGCGGACGAGGCGCGGCGCCAGCTGGAACGCCTGCTCGCCAGCGGTGCCAAGGATGCCTGGCGCCGGTTCGGGCGCGTGCTGCTGTCCGCCCGGGACCAGGCGCAAGCGGCCCGGTTGCTGGAAACCCTGGCCACGCCGCAGCGCCTGCCCGGCGACCAGCAGGCGTGGCTGGCGATGAGCGAACTGGGCGACAAGCTCGGTCGCCACGCCTATGCGGTGCGGATCGCCGACGGTGCGGTGCGGCGATTCGGCAGCGCGGAGACCTACGCCTGGGCCGCGCAGATGAAGTTCAAGGCCGGCGACCGCCGTGGCGCGCAAGCCCTGCTGCGGAAGGCGCTGGCGAAGGCGCCGGGAGACCTCCGGTTGCGGATCGCCTATGCCGGAACCCTGGTTCAGGCGGGCGACGATGCGGCGGCCGCCAGGCTGCTTGAACATGGCCCGCAAAACGCCGCGATCTATGCCATGCGGGCGGGGCTGGCCGCACGCAGCAACGACACCAGGGCGCTTGCCGCGCTGTACAGGCAGCTGCAAAAAGCCCCGGCGGACGTGCGCAGTCAGAGTCTCTACCTGCTCGGTCAGCTGGCCGAAATGCAGCATCTCGACAGCCAGGCGCTGGCCTGGTACGGCCAGGTGGGTGACGACGACCCGCATGCGTTCGAGGCGGATGTGCGCACGGCCATGATCCTGTACCAGCAGGGCAAGCTCACCGAGGCCCATCAGTTGCTCGGTCAGCTGCAACTGGACAACATCGACCAGCCGGACCGGTTGCGCCAGGCGTGGCAGGCGGATGCCGAGCTGTACATGCGCGAGCGCAACTACGCGAAGGCCGAGGCCGCGTTCGGTCACGCCCTGCAGGTCGCGCCGAACGATCCCGGCCTGCTGTACGGCCGCGGCCTGACCTATGCCGAGGCCGGCCAGATCGACCTGGCGGTCAAGGATTTTCGCCATCTGCTGCAGATCAAGCCTGGCGACGTCGATGCCAGCAACGCGCTGGGTTACACCCTGGCCGACGCGGACCGCGACCTGCCCGAGGCGGAGCGCTTGATCGGTGCCGCGCGCGCCGCCAAGCCCGATGATCCGGCGATCGCCGACTCGTGGGGCTGGCTGCAGTACCGCATGGGTCATCTGGAGCAGGCGGTGAAGGCCTTGCGCCAGGCCTGGCTGGGGCACAAGGATGCCGATGTCGGCCTGCACCTGGGCGAAGTGTTGTGGCGCCAGGGTCGCCGGCAGGATGCGACCAGGATATTCGACGAGGTGCGCAAGATCGATCCGCACAGCAGCAGCCTGCAGGACGTCATGCGGCGGCTGCGTCCGTGAGGCCTGGATCCAGAACCATCGTGGCGATCGTGTTGCCGCTGCTGCTGGCCGCCTGCGCGCCGGCCGTGGTGCGCATGAAGGGCGACGCCAGCCTGCTCAACGCGCAGCGGGCCCGCGAGCAGGCGCTGGCGCATGCCGACAACTGGACGCTGCAGGGGCGGCTGGGCGTGTCCGATGGCAGGAGCGGCGGCAGCGGCAGCTTCAGCTGGAGCCAGCATGGCGACCGCTATGAATTCGAGTTGCGTGGCCCCGCCATTTCCGGCATGAATTTCCGCCTTACCGGCGGCCCCGATGGCGCCCTGCTCGAGGGCGTGCAAGGCGGCCCCCTGCGCGGGCCCGACGCCGAGGTGCTGATGCACAGGGCGATGGGCTGGGAAGTGCCGTTGCGCGATCTGCGCGCCTGGGTGCTTGGCTTGCGCGCCGACAGCGGCCCGGCGCAACTGCGCTTCGGCGCGGACCGGTTGCCCTCGCTGTTGCAGCAGGATGGCTGGGCGGTCGACTACCGGGAGTGGGATGAGGCCCGGCAGCCGCCCCTGCCGACCAAGGTCTTCGCCGAGAAGTCGCCGTACAAGGTGCGCCTTTCGATCGACTCGTGGCAGTTCCGTTGAGCCCTTCGCCGGCCCGCCTGGGTTAGGCTGTGCGCCCTCCGGCGGCGGCAGCGCCGTCATGTCCAATTGCGGAACCGCGATGCCCCTGCTGATCGAACGTGCGGACCCCAGCCAGGTCGAGGCGCTGTGCGCCATCGAGCGCAAGGCCGTGCAGCTGTTTCGGGGCCATCCGGCGTGGGCGGGTTACTCCGGCATGCCGATTCCGCCGGCGCTGCTGCTGCAGGCGGTCGGTCGCGGCCTGGTCTGGGTCGCGCTGGACGCATCGGCGATACCGGTCGGCTTCATCTGGCTGGATGCGCAGGCCGGTGGCGGCGCGATCGAGATCGCCGAGTTCGACGTGTTGCCGCAGCACGGCCGGCGCGGCATCGGCGCGGCCCTGCTCGAGCATGCCTGCGCCTGGGCGCGCGCGGCGGGCTACCGGCGGGTCGACCTGGGGACGCTCGCCGACGTGCCCTGGAACGCACCCTTCTACGCCAGGCATGGCTTTGCCATCGTCGACAAGAGCGATCCGGCGTTTGCGCGCGCGCGCCGGCGGGATCGTGAAAACGGCTTTCCCGAGTCGCTCCGCGTGTTCATGAGCCGCCCGCTGCACGCGCCCCGGCCGGAGCAGTGGACGGCATGGCCGGCGCCGGCGAAATTGAACCTGTTCCTGAGAATCACCGGCCGGCGGCCTGACGGCTATCACGAGCTGCAGACGGTGTTCCGGCTGCTCGACGGGGGTGACGAGGTGCGCCTGCGGCTGCGCGCGGATGGCGAGATCCGCTGCCTGCGCGGCGTGCCGGGGGTTGCCGCGCAGGACGACCTGGTGGTGCGGGCGGCGACGTTGCTGCAGCGCCACGCCGGTACCCAGGCAGGGGCGGATATCGAGGTGGACAAGCGGATCCCGCTTGGCGGCGGCCTGGGTGGCGGAAGCTCGGACGCGGCCACGGTGCTGGTGGCGCTCAACCGGTTGTGGGGGCTGGATCTGGATGATGACGTGCTGGCCGGGCTGGGGCGCCAGCTCGGCGCCGACGTGCCGGTGTTCGTGCGCGGTCGTTCGGCCTGGGCCGAGGGCGTGGGCGATCAGCTGACCCCGATCCGCCTGCCGCGGCGTTGCTATGTCGTGCTGGACCCGCGCGAGCACGTGCCCACCGCGGCGCTTTTTCAAGCGCCTGAATTGACACGAAATGCGCTGCGGGCGACAATTTCATCCTTTGCTTCGGGCGAAACGACCGAGAATGCCTTCGCGCCGGTGGTGCGTGCGCGCCACCCGCGGGTGGCCGCGGCGCTGGACTGGCTGGGCGCTTTCGGCCAGGCGCGACTTTCCGGCAGCGGCGGCTGCGTGTTCCTGGAGTTGCGCTCGCTCGATCGGGCGCATGCCGTGGCGGCGAGGTGCCCGGAGACGTTCAAGGCGCATGTCGTCGGCGGCGTCGAGGTTTCGCCTTTGCTCGAAGCGCTGGCGCGGCACCGCGGTAGATGACGGACAAGTCCTGCAGATTCACGCGTTCAAACAAATACTGGGGCGTCGCCAAGCTGGTTAAGGCACGGGATTTTGATTCCCGCATACGCAGGTTCGAATCCTGCCGCCCCAGCCATTCCATGATGGCTTTTGTTTCGAGGTAGTTCCTTGTGGTTACGTCCACCCCGATGATGCTGTTTACCGGTAACGCCCATCGCGCGTTGGCCGAGGATGTCGCCCATCGCCTCGGCGTGCCGCTGGGCAAGGCCCTGGTCGGCACGTTCAGCGATGGCGAAGTGCAGATCGAGATCGAGGAAAACGTTCGGCGGCAGGAGGTCTTCGTGCTGCAGCCGACCGGTGCGCCCAGCGCGGTCAACCTGTTCGAGCTGCTGGCGTTGACCGACGCGCTCAAGCGCGCCTCGGCCGCCAGCGTCACCGCGGTGATGCCGTATTTCGGCTATGCGCGGCAGGATCGTCGGCCGCGTTCGGCGCGGGTACCGATCACCGCCAAGCTGGCGGCCCGGATGATCGGCGCCGCGGGGGTCGACCGGGTGCTCACGGTCGACCTGCATGCCGACCAGATCCAGGGCTTTTTCGACATCCCGGTCGACAACGTGTACGCCTCGCCGGTGCTGCTGGCCGACATCTGGCGCAACCACAGCATGGACGACCTGATCGTGGTCAGCCCCGATGTCGGTGGCGTGGTGCGCGCGCGCGCGCTGGCCAAGCGACTGGACGACGCCGACCTGGCGATCATCGACAAGCGCCGGCCCAAGGCCAATGTCGCCACGGTGATGAACATCATCGGCGACGTGGGCGGCAAGACCTGCGTGCTCATCGACGATATCGTCGACACCGCCGGCACCTTGTGTGCGGCGGCGGCGGCGCTGAAGGAGCGCGGCGCCCGCAAGGTGGTCGCCTATTGCGTGCATCCCGTGCTGTCGGGCGCGGCGGTGAGCAACATCGAGGGTTCCCAGCTGGATCAGCTGGTCGTCACCAATACCTTGCCGCTCAGCCCCGCCGTGCAGGCCTGCAGCCGGATCCGCCAGCTTTCGGTGGCCGAGTTGCTGGCCGAAACCATTCGCCGCATCGCCTTTGGCGAATCGGTGAGTTCGCTTTACGTGGATTGAGGGACGCGTCCTTCGATTCGACACCCGGTTTCCCTGGTCGCGGGGAAACCATTCACGCTGCCGTGAGGCAGTCCATCACCATCAAGGCAATACTGAAATGACCAAGACTCATGAAATCAAGGCGCAGAGCCGCAAGGACGAGGGGAAAGGTGCGAGCCGCCGCCTGCGTCATGCGAGCTTCGTGCCCGCCGTCGTCTACGGTGCCGGCCAGCCTCCGGAAAGCATCCAGATCGAGCACAACACCATCCTGCTCGCCGCCAAGCACGAGTGGTTCTTCTCCTCGGTGCTCGACCTCAACGTCGACGGCAAGGTGCAGAAGGTGCTGGTGCGCGACTGGCAGAAACATCCGTTCAAGCAGCTGATGATGCACATGGATTTCCTGCGCATCGACGAGAACCACGCCATCCGCGTCAGCGTGCCGCTGCACTTCCTCAACCAGGAGCAGTCGTCGGCCGGCAAGACCTCGGGCGTCGTGGTCTCGCACAACCTCACCGAAGTCGAGGTTTCCTGCCTGCCGAAGGATCTGCCGGAATTCATCGCCGTCGACCTGGCCGCGCTGAAGCCTGGCGATATCGTGCACCTGTCCGAGCTGAAGCTGCCGGCCAACGTGGAAATCGTCGCCCTGCATCTTGGCGAGAGCCACGACATCGCGGTGGTCACCGCCAATGCCGTGCAGGAGGAAGTCGACGAGGCGCCCGCCGCCGACGCTGCCGCGGCGCCCGCCGCGCCGGCCAAGAAGGACGACAAGAAGTAAGCGGCGGCGGCCCGCATCCGCTCGGGATGCGGGCCGCTCCTGCCCAGGGCCGGCATGGCTGGACTGCGACTCATCGTCGGGCTGGGGAATCCCGGTGCCGAATATCTGCGAACCCGGCACAACGCCGGGTTTTGGCTTGTTGACGCGCTTGCCGCCCGGCAGGGCGTGCGCTTCGGTTTCGAAGGCAAGCTGCATGGCGAGGTCGGCAGGGTGCGGATCGGCGATGAGCCGGTCTGGCTGCTGAAGCCCGCCACCTTCATGAACAAGAGCGGCATCGCCGTCGTTTCGGCGCTGCGCTACTACAAGATCGAGCCGGAGCAGTGCCTGGTCGCCCATGACGATCTGGACCTGCCCGCCGGCACCGCGCGCATGAAGTTCGATGGCGGGCACGGCGGCCAGAATGGCCTGCGCGATATCATGGCCCAGTTCGGCCACGGCAAGTTCCATCGGCTGCGCGTGGGTATCGGTCACCCGGGTCATCGCGATCAGGTGACGCCCTGGGTGCTGGGGCGGCCGTCGGCGCAGGACGAGGACGCGATCCTTGACGGCATTGGCCGCGCGCTCGAGGTGCTGCCGCTGGCGGTCGAGGGGCGATTCGAGGATGCCATGAAGCGCCTGCACACAAACCCGGGCCCGTAATGCCAGGCGGCGGGGCTCGGCCGCATCCCGGCTTCGCCCCACCACAGCGGCTCCCGCACAACAAACAGACATCCGGATCAGAACATGGGCATCAAATGCGGCATCGTCGGCCTGCCTAACGTCGGCAAATCCACTCTTTTCAATGCGTTGACCAAGGCGGGCATCGCCGCGGCGAATTTTCCGTTCTGCACGATCGAGCCCAATGTGGGCGTGGTGCCGGTGCCCGATCTGCGGATGAACGCCTTGTCGGCGATCGTCAAGCCGCAGCGGGTGGTGCCTACCGCGGTGGAGTTCGTGGACATTGCCGGGCTGGTGGCCGGTGCATCCAAGGGCGAGGGCCTGGGCAACAAGTTCCTGGCGCATATCCGCGAGGTGGATGCGATTGCCCACGTCGTGCGCTGCTTCGACGGCGACGTGATCCATGTCGCCGGCAAGATCGATCCCATCGCGGATATCGAAACCATCGATACCGAGCTGGCGCTGGCGGACCTGGAGTCGGTGGACAAGGCGCTGAACCGCGCCGAGCGCGCCGCCAAGGCCAACGACAAGGATGCGATGGCGCGCAAGCCGGTGCTGCAGAAGCTTTCCGCGGGGCTGAACGAGGGGCGCTCCGCGCGCAGCCTGGGCCTGGACGCGGAAGAGCAGGCGCTGGTGCGCGACCTGTTCCTGCTGACCCTCAAGCCCTTGATGTACATCGCCAACGTGGCCGATGACGGGTTCGAGAACAATCCGCTGCTCGATGCGGTGCGCGCGCGTGCGGTGACCGAAGGCGCCGAGGTGGTGCCGGTGTGCGCGGCGATCGAGGAGGAGATGGCGCAGCTGGAGGACGCCGACCGCGATGAGTTCCTGAAGGACATGGGCCTGGACGAGCCGGGCCTGAACCGGGTGATTCGCGCCGCCTACCGGCTGCTCGACCTGCAGACCTATTTCACGGCGGGTGTGAAGGAGGTGCGGGCCTGGACGATCAGGCGCGGATTCACCGCGCCCCAGGCTGCCGGCGTGATCCACACCGATTTCGAACGCGGTTTCATTCGCGCCGAGACGATCAGCTACGACGATTTCATCCAGTACAAGGGCGAGGCCGGTGCCGGCGCGGCCGGCCGCCTGCGCAAGGAAGGCAAGGAGTACATCGTCAAGGACGGCGACGTCCTGCATTTCCTTTTCAACGTCTGATCGCGGAGAACGACATGTCGGGACAGCAGCACGAGGTGATCTTCCGTTTTCTGGCCCAGCCCACCGACGTGAACTTCGGCGGCAAGGTGCACGGCGGCATGGCGATGAAATGGATCGACCAGGCCGGCTACGCCTGTGCCGTGGCGTGGAGCGGGGCGTACTGCGTCACCGTGTCGGTCAGCGGCATCCAGTTCGTGGCGCCGATCCTGATCGGCGACCTGGTCACGGTCCGGGCGCGCCTGATCCATACCGGCACGTCGAGCATGCACATGTCGGTCGATGTGCTGGCGCGCGACCTGCGCAAGGGCGAGCAGCGGCTTGCCACCAGCTGCGTCATGGTTTTCGTGGCGCTGGACGGTGCCGACGGCCGCCCTACGCCGGTGCCACACTGGGAGCCGCGTGACGACGGCGAGCGCCAGCTGCAGGAGCAGGCGCGCCAGTTGCTGGAGCTGTCCAAGGGAATGGAGAAGCTGGTGGACGTGCGGGCCGCCGTTCCGGACTGATTTCCGGCCGGATATTTTGCCTTCCCATGCGGATATCGGCCCGTCGGGTGTTGACAGTTCGAGGTCCGATCCACACAATACGCGTTCTTTGTTGGAGGCGCTCCGAGCCACCAACGGAAGCCGATGGCAAATCGGCCGGTCTACGCCTTCGGCGGTTCGACAAATCCGCCTGCAACGGATTTGAACAACCCTCGGGGTTGGCCCCGAAAAGGCCAGGGGCAGGATGCCCGGAGTCATCCACCTCCCGGACGCAGGCAGCACGCAACACGCAGGTTTTCAAAAAGATTCTGGAGGGATACCCAAGCGGCCAACGGGGGCAGACTGTAAATCTGCTGGCTTACGCCTTCGGTGGTTCGAATCCACCTCCCTCCACCAGAGCAGGTTGACATCGGATGGGCGGCCTCCATCCATGGCAAGGTTTCACCGGGATCGCAGGATGGGTCCCGGGCGCGACGCGAAAGCGGCGCGATCGGCAAGGGTTCCGCGCAGGGCGGGAGTAGTTCAATGGTAGAACATCAGTTTTCCAAACTGATTACGCGGGTTCGATTCCCGCCTTCCGCTCCATTGGCTCCCGCGTTGCGTTCCGTGCTCATGTAGCTCAGTCGGTAGAGCACTTCCTTGGTAAGGAAGAGGTCACAGGTTCGATTCCTGTCATGAGCACCATTTCATTGGCCGTGATGGCCGGCCCCGAAACGGGCAGTTTTCTTCAATTGATTGACTCCATCGGGGTTTAGCGCGCATGGCAAAGGGTAAATTCGAACGCACCAAGCCGCACGTCAACGTCGGCACGATTGGTCACGTGGATCACGGCAAGACGACGCTGACGGCGGCACTGACGAAGGTCGGTGCGGAACGTTTTGGCGGCGAGTTCAAGGCATACGACGCGA